>CAMZFA010000057.1 GCA_947305945.1 uncultured Spirochaetales bacterium
TGGAGGTGGGGAGAGTCGAACTCCCGTCCGAATATCTTGTCTGACGGCGTCTACAGGCTTAGACACTGTTTTGAATGTCGGTACGGTTTCTGAACAGTATCCGCATTGACCGTACCCAGACGGAAAGATTTCCCGTTACAGCCCCGTCAAGCCGCAATGGTAAGTCTTGTATTGTTTACAGGGAAACAGGCCCGAGACAAAACATCTGTTTCCTTGCCCGTTCTGGCTGACTTATGCAGCGAGAGCGAGTTCTGCTTCGAAATTTTCTTCTTTCTTTGCAGTTATTTTTTTGTGTCAGTTTTACAAGTTGGCGCTTGGCCTGCAACCGGCAACCCAACGGTACCCGTCGAAACCAATACACCCCCGGGTGTATCAAGCAAGACAAATATAACAAAAAAAATAAAGGGCAGCAACACCGTATGTCACTGCCCTGAAAATCTTAAGACAAGGAATCAGAGAATTTCCAGACTTCCCTGCCCCATGAGATTTGTGGAGGCCTTGTCAAATACACAGACCTGGTCTCCTATGATGTCACAGTTGATCTCCTGGTCAACCTTGTAGTCAATGGCACCGAACACAACTGATGAAATGAGAGTACCGTTGAGCATGACCTTGACCGTTGTCTCCATACCTGCGGGAAGAGTTGAATATGCAAGAGCATGAATCTTACCCGTGTCATGGATTGTGAAGAACTCCGGTCTGATACCCAGAACCACATCCTCTCCGGAGAGTTTGAATGCCTTGTCATTGGGCTTGAAATGGGCCTTCACACCCAGGAACTCAACATCATAGCCGCCCTTTGCCTCAGTGAGTTTTGCATCAATGAAGTTCATTGTGGGGTTACCTACAAAGTCAGCAACAAAGAGGTTGTGCGGGCGCTTGTAGACCGTAAGAGGCGGTTCGTACTGCTGCAGCACACCCTTGTTGATCAGACAGACCTTTGTGGCAAGCGTCATGGCTTCCAGCTGGTCATGGGTAACGTAGACAAAGGTTGAGTCGCTGTCCGAGTGCAGACGCTTGAGCTCGGTTCTCATCTCGCTTCTCAGTTTTGCATCCAGGTTTGACAGAGGTTCATCCATAAACAATACCTGAGGCTTGGGAGCAAGCGTTCTTGCAATGGCAACACGCTGCTGCTGACCTCCTGAAAGTTCTGCAGGATAACGGTTTACAAACTCCTCAATCTTAAGCATCTCAAGCATTTCCTGAACGCGGACCTTGATGTCTTCCTTCTTCCACTTCAGGTTCTCAAGACCGAATGCAATGTTCTGGTAAACGGTCATGTGGGGCCACAGGGCATAGTTCTGGAAAAGAAAACCTATGTCTCTCTTTGCCGGAGAAATATTGATTCCCTTCTCCGCGTCAAAGACAACCCTGTCACCGATGGTGATTCTTCCCTCGGTGGGAGTCTCAAGACCTGCAATCATTCTGAGTGTGGTGGTCTTGCCGCAGCCCGAAGGACCCAGCAGCGTGATGAAGTCATGGTCTTCGATTACCATGTTCAGATCATCTACTGCAACAAATTTTTCAAAACGTTTGGTAACGTGTTCCAATCTGATTTCCGGCATTATCAACCTCCTACGCCTTTGTCTATGCTTGCACCCGTGAGCTTGTTGATAAGAAGGTTAACCGCAAGAACGGTAACAACAATAAGCAGGTTGAGTGCGTTTGCGCTCTGGTCACACCAGACCTGCCAGTACTCCAGCAGGGTTGTCATCAGGTAGATTGAACCGGATGACAGAAGCGTGAACAGAGAGAGTTCCCTCATACATGAAGTGAAAGGCAGAAGATAACCGGAAATGAAAGTTGACTTCTGTATGGGGAATATGATCCTGAGCATTCTCTTCCACCAGGGAACGTTGACTATGACTGCAGCCTCCTCTATCTCACCTGAAAGCTGGAGCATGGCGTTGATTCCGCTTCTGGAAGCAAACGGAAGATATTTGATGGCACCTACCAGAATAAGAAGTGTCATTGTCTTGCTCAGACCGGTCTTCATTCCTATTGCAAGGAATGCGGCACCCAGTGCCAGGGACGGCATGAGGTAAGGAAGGAATGCAAGATTGTCTGCAAGTTTTGCAAGTCTGGATCCCCTTCTCTTTGCAACTGCGTAGCCTATGAGGATACCGAAGGTTCCTGCAAAGAAGGCACAGGCAAATGAGAGAACAAGGCTGTTCTTGAATGAACTCCATACAAGGGGTTCGTAGAACAGACCGTGAATACCGTTGTTCTGGGGGTAACCCGGGTCAATCCAGAACTTCAGTGTCAGACGGCTGAAGTCTCCCGGAACAATGGTACAGGATTCAAGGGCAAAACTTACCAGAGGCATGAAGGAGAAGAACAGACACAGAATGACAATGATAACTGCAAGTATGGTTTTCCAGATACCCAGTTTGATGTATGAGATCTGTCCGCTCTTTCCGGTAACCGTGGTGAATGACCTTCTGCTGCTTGTCACATACTGGTTGAAGCTCAGAATGACAAGACCGAAGATGATCATGAATATGGCCATGATGTAGCCCTGGCCGAACCATCCGCTGTTGATGAACTGTCTCAAGGTTGTTGTCAGTACGCTGAAGCCCTTTGTTCCGCCCAGGAACTGGGGAACCGCGTATGCGCTCATACTGCTTGAGAAGACCAGCAGGAAGGTTGAAAGAAGTGCCGGAAGGACAATGGGAAGAGTGATCTTCTTGATTATCCTGGCCCTTGTGGCCTTGAGGATGGTTGCAGCCTCCTCAAGGTTTGCATCCATGTTCCTCAGAATTCCGCCTATGAGAATGTAGGCAAACGGAGCATAGTGCAGGCCAAGTACTATGGCACAGGGAACAAGACCGTATACAAATGACTCCGAAACCTTGGCCCCGGTCAGATAGTAGAGCATCCCGCTCTGGAAGTTTCCTATCTCCGGGTTCTGGAAGAAGTTTTTCCAGAATGTGGCAATGGTCCAGGAAGGCATTATGTACGGGAAAATGAAAACGGATGAGACAAATTTCTTTGCCCTGATATCCGTTCTGGTAATAAGGAACGCAACCGTACCCCCGTAGACTATGGCTATGATAGAGGCAAGAAGGGACATGAGAACGGCATTCTTCAGGGGAATCCAGAAGTACGTTGTACTCATTTCGGAAAGCAGCATTCTCTTCCAGTGGAAGGTTGTGAATGAACCTACCTTCTTACCCATCAGCTCCGGATACAGAAGGTCGGAAATGTTGACCGTAACTGTATCTACAATGAGCAGGCCCAGGGGATACAAGGTAAAGAATCCCAGCACCAGAACGGTAACTGTCAGGATAATATTGGCAGGACTGGAAAAGAAGTCCCTCATCCGGAACAACTTCTTTTTCAGTGAAGGTGCCTTTGCTGATGCTTTATCCATACGGGAATTCTCCTCGACAACAAATCAAGGGCAGACTTCTATCTGCCCTTGATGATTTCAGAACGCCTGTCTTACTTCTTTGAAATAGCGGCGTTTACAAAGTCAAGAACAGAAGCCTTGTTGACCATGATGAAGTTGGCATCTTCGGCTACGAGGCAGTTCTTCCAGAATGTAATGGGCTGGTCGCCTTCGGAAGCACCGATATCTGAGCTTGAAGAATAAGCGCCCATGATCTTTGTACCGGGGCCACCCCACGGAGCAAAGCCTTCCTCAGTCATGAGATAGTTGATGAACAGCATGGCTGTGTAGGGTCTGGGAGCCTTTGCAGTGATCTGTGCATACAGCGGATACATGAAACCTGCGAACGGCTTGACTGAATCCTCAGTGAATGCGCCTACTGTCAGGTTGCCCTTGATGCTTGCATCAACATCCCTGAACTTTGAAAGAACGAAAAGACCGATGTTGCCTGCGCTGTCTGCCTTGGCCATTGTCTGACAGATTGTTGTATCAGAGGAAATTGAGAAGTTGCAGTTGGCAAGGAACTCTGCCACCCACTTGTAACCTGCGTTCTTGTAGGAACCAAGGTCAATGTCCTTTCCGTAGTAATCCTTGTATGCGGCGGCAAGCTTTCCTGCCCACTCATCGGAAGTACACATGATCAGGAAGTTCATGTTGACCTGCTCTGTTGTGGGGTTCTTGAAGAATACGCGGTCCTTCATTGAAGGCTCTGTGAGCTTCCATACATTCTTGACCTCAGGAACATCGTTTCCGAGGTTGTTCCAGATGAACAGCTTGTTGATGTACTGGTGTACGAGGGGAACAAGGTCATTCTGTGCAACCTTTCCTGAAACTGCACCGGGAATGTAGTTCTCAAACATGTTTGAGTTGTTTCTGTAGATCTGAAGCTGTGCACCGTCCTGGATCATGACCATTGAAGCGGACTTTGCAGAACCGCCGACGGATTCCTGGAACAGTGTTGTAAAGATTTCAGTATCATTCATCTTCGTGCCGGCGGCATTGGCATCTGTCAGGCCAAGCTCTGCACCGTACTTCTTCACAAAGTTGGTCACGGCATTCTTGATACGTGATGAGTTTCCATAAGCAATGAAATCACCGCTTTCCTGTTTTGCAAGGGCAAGAAGCTCTGAGTCCGAAAGGCTCTGGCCTTTCACGATCTTTGCAGCAACACTGTTTTCATCATAAGTGCCTGCAGCCTCGCTCTCGCCGCCGGCAAATACGAAACCGGCAATAAGAACCATCAATAAAATCAATGACAGTTTTTTCATTTGTATCTCCTTTTTTGTCACAGGGACATAATATTCTAATATGGATTTTACCACGGCTACCGGGATACTTAAACAAAAAATGATTGATGACATCGCCCTTCGGGGCAGAAATGTCAGAATGCGGAGTGGAGGCTGTTGATGAAGTCCTTCTTGAAGCGTGAGCTCATGGTGTTTTCCGTGAAGAAAACATGCAGGATGTCACTCGGAATGTACTTCTGAAGCGGAATAAGTTTCACGTTCGGGTTGAGCGTGGAGGTGTAATTGTGCAGAAACATGTCCGAGTAGACCGTCAGAGCCATTTCCCTCTGGGATAAGGAGAAAGCCGTCTGGGAGTTGTCGGTTTCCATGATGATCTGGGGCGTGAGCCTGCGGGTGCGCATAATGTTGTCGAACAGGTCGCGGCTGCGGTTGCCGGGATTGAGCAGGACAAAGGGGCAGTCGATGACGTCCTCTATATCAAAGTCCGTTTCAATCTTCCTTGCAATCTTTGCACCCTTTTCGGACCCGAATGTCTTTTCCAGAATCCTGAGCGGCACAACAATGAAAAAACTTTCCTTGAACAGCTCCTCGCTCACAAGGCCTTCCACCGTGGGGTTCTCTGCGGTAATCCAGAAGTCAATCTCACCCCTGAGAAGCCTGTCCATCAGGGCGTTGGACCTCTCTTCATATATGTTTATCCTCACCTGCGGGTGGTTGCGGTTGTACTCAGGCAGAACGGACGGCAGGATGAACTGGCCTCTGGTAAAGGAAATTCCTATCCTGAGTTCTCCCCTCTCCTCGTTTCTTATGGCGTTGAGTTTGTCATTGAGGGTTGAGTTCACATCATCAAAACCCAGTGCGGCCTCATAAAGACATTTTCCGGCGTCCGTGAGTGAAAGACGCGGAGTTCTGTTGAATAGTTTCACTCCCAGTTCATCCTCAAGGTTGCGCATGTGGGCACTGAGGGCCTGCTGTGAGATGTAAAGCTTGTTTGCAGCATGGGTTATGTTGAGTTCCGAGGCAACGGTCTTGAAATATTTCAATATAAGGAAGTTCATATGCTGTATTTTTACCACAATCAAATAGTTGTGGCAAGTACGTGTTTTTATTTGGAAAAATATGTTTCACCTATATTCATATTTTTGATAGCATGGACTACGGAAATCAGGAGGATTTCAATATGAAGAGATTTATCGGAATTTTACTCGTACTCGTTCTTGCTGTTTCATTTGTTGCAGCAGCCGGTTCTAAAGAGGCATCAGCAGCTGACATTTCAAAGAGCGCAGCATATTCAGATACAAATACTGTAGCAGTAGGCGCAGTTGTCATCGTAAGAGATGATGTTCCTGCTGATGAAGTATATACCATTGTGAAGACAATCTTCGACAACAAGGCTGACATCACAACCCAGCACGCAAAGGGAAATGAACTTGACCTTGCATTCGCATCATCCGTAACAGCAGTTCCCTACCATCCGGGTGCAGCAAAGTACTTTGCAGAGAAAGGCTATAACGTAGCTTCAGTCAAGAGCGGCGCAGGCAACGGATCAGCAAAGGCTCTGAACTTCGGTACAGGCGGCAACACAGGAACATACTACGGCTTCGGAAGCGTTCTTGCAGGTTATGTAACAAAGAATACTCCCTACTCAGTCACAGCAGTCACATCAGGCGGTTCAAAGGCCAACATCGAGGACCTTGCAGCCAATGATGTACAGCTCGGCTTCGTACAGTCTGACGTAATGAGCTATGCTTACAACGGAGAGAGACTTTTCACATCTCCCGTCAAGGGCTTCAGCGTAGTTGCAGCACTTTACATGGAGCAGGTTCAGATTGTCACAACCAACGGTGCAATCACCAGCGGTGCTGACCTGAAGGGCAAGAGCGTTTCAATCGGCGCAGTAGGTTCCGGTGTTTACTTCAACGCTATCGATGTCCTTACAGCTTATGGACTTACAGAGAAAGACATCAAGGCAGTCTACCAGAGCTTCGGTGACAGCGCAGACAGCCTCAAGGACGGCAAGATTGACGCAGCATTCGTAGTTGCAGGCGCACCCACAACAGCTGTTACAGACCTTGCAACCGCAAAGACAGTCTACCTTGTCAGCATTGATGACGCACACGCAGACGCACTGATCAAGGCATCTCCCTTCTACA
Source organism: uncultured Spirochaetales bacterium (assembly GCA_947305945.1). Lineage (GTDB taxonomy): Bacteria > Spirochaetota > Spirochaetia > Sphaerochaetales > Sphaerochaetaceae > RUG14846. The sequence goes on from CAMZFA010000057.1 coordinate 6,792, forward strand.
GCAAGTACACAATCCCCGCAGGTACATACGGTAGCAAGTAATGTCAACGCATCACGTTAATAACGAGGCAGCTGAGAAATCAGCTGCCGATATTTTGAGAAAATATGACAAAGAGAGTGCAACCCGCATATGGGAAGGCACTCCCAAGACCATAGTCACTGTCATAACTGCACTGTTCTCGGTGTACTGTATATGGTCAACCCTCTTCTCAACGGCAGATATCCCGGTAAGACTTACAGCCTTCCTGGGTTTCTCCGTAATCATGGGTTACATGACCTACCCTGCATCCAAGAAACACGTCAGACCTAACTATATCCCCTGGTATGACCTTGTTCTCATGGTAGTCGGGGCATTCTGCTTCTTCTACTACTGCCTGAACTACTACAAGCTGACAATGGTCATTACATCCGCCAGCAAGATCAACCCCGCAGGTGAGAATGCGGTTCCGGGCGCAGTCTTCTACCTTGCCATAGGAATTGTCTCAATTCTCATCATGGCAGAGCTTTGCAGAAGATGCGTAGGTGTTCCCATTCTCTGTGTTGTAGGTGCACTTCTTATCTACACATTTGCAAGCGGCCAGAACCTTCCCCGTGTCATCTATACCATGTTCTTCGGAACAGACGGTCTTATGGCAACTCCGCTTCAGGTCTGTGCAAAGTTCATTGCAATCTTCATCATCTTCGGAGCATTCCTTGAGAGAACCGGAGTTGCAAACTTCTTCATTGATCTTGCCAACTCTCTGGTTGGTTGGGCTTCAGGCGGTCCTGCAAAGGTTGCCGTCATTTCATCCGCACTCTGCGGTATGGTTTCAGGCTCAAGCGTAGGAAACACAGTTACCACAGGTTCCATCACCATCCCCATGATGAAGGAAACCGGATACAAGGGTGAGTTTGCAGGTGCAGTTGAGGCCGCAGCCTCCACAGGCGGACAGATAATGCCTCCCATCATGGGTGCTGCAGCATTCCTCATGTCGGAGTTCATGGGTAAGCCCTACATGCAGGTAGCCCTCTGGGCCATTCTCCCTGCAGTGCTCTACTTTGCAGGAATCTTCATCTCCGTCCATCTTGAAGCCAAGAAACTGGGTCTCAAGGGTATTCCCCGTGAGAAACTGCCCAAGTTCGGTGTTCTGATCAAGGACATCTACCTGCTTCTGCCCATCATCGTTCTGGTATGGCTGGTTGCAGGAAACATCAGATCCCTGGCCTACTCCGCATCAATTGCAATTGCAGTTGCAATTCTTGTTGCAATTCCCGGCCGTCTGAGAGCGGATAAGAAATTCTCAAAGGTTGCAAAGAACACAGGAAAGATGATTCTTGAATCTCTTTCTGCAGGCGGTAAGAGCTGCATCACAGTTATTGTTGCATGTTCAATGGCCGGAATGGTTGCCGGATGCATTACCGTAACAGGTCTTGCCTCCAGGCTCATCGGAGCAATTGTAAACCTGAGCCAGAGCATCCCCTCACCCGTTCTGGGTCTTCTGCTCGCACTCATTCTGACAATGCTCTGCTGTATTGTCCTGGGTATGGGAGTTCCCACAACGGCCAACTACTGCATCATGGCTTCAACATGTGCACCTATTCTTATCCAGCTGGGTATCCCCGTGGTTGCAGCACACTTTTTTGTGTTCTACTTCGGAATAGTGGCAGACATAACCCCGCCGGTTGCACTTGCAGCCTACGCAGGTAGTGCCATTGCCAAGTCAGATCCCATGAAGACAGGTCTGAATGCTACAAAGCTTGCCATTGCCGCATTCATTGTCCCGTACATGTTCTGCTTCAACCCGTCCCTCATCCTCATGGATCAGGGCTTCCTGACTGCAGCACAGGGCATTCTGACTTCCCTCATCGGCCTGTTCGGAGTTTCAATGGCACTGGAAGGCTTCTTCCGTTCCGAGATTCCCGCAGCCCTGAGAGTTGTCTCCGCAGTTGCAGGACTTCTTCTCATCTACCCGGGAACAGTTACCGACCTTACCGGTCTTATCGGTGTAAGTGCAGTAGTGCTTCTGAGCATAAAAAAGCAGAAAGCGGCCTGAACACATTATTTCATAGTTTTACAGGGACTGTCGCAAAATGAAAAGTTGCACAGTCCCTATTTTATTTTATCCTGTATCAGCCTCGCTTATCCTCGCTTATCCTGTCTTTGCCCCGCTTATCCTCGCTTATCCTGTCTTATCCTCACAATGTGCCCTTCCTGTGGCAGGGATTGAACAT
>CAMZFA010000058.1 GCA_947305945.1 uncultured Spirochaetales bacterium
GCAGTGACGTCAAGATCACAGCCTTCACACGCTTCAGAGCAGGTGCATGATGCAGGGCATACTTGACAACTGTAAGGACAAGATGGACAAGAGCGTAGCTGCTCTGAGCACTGAGTACACATCACTCAGGACAGGCAGAGCCTCCGCCGCAATCTTCGACAAGGTAAAGGTCGATTATTACGGACAGGAGACCCCGCTGAGCCAGGTGGCATCGGTTTCCGTCCCCGAGGCAAGACTTGTAGTCATCCAGCCCTGGGACAAGAGCCTGCTCTCACCCATTGAAAAGGCAATCCAGAAGGCAGACCTCGGTCTGAACCCTTCAAACGACGGAAAGCTTCTGAGAATCAACTTCCCCCCTCTTACAGGTGACAGGAGAAAGGAACTTGCAAAACAGGCCAAGGCCTCTGCCGAAGCCGCACGCGTTGCAGTACGCAACATCAGGCGTGACGGCATGGAAGACATCAAGAAGCTCCAGAAAGCCGGAACAATCTCCGAAGACGAACAGAAAAACGGAGAGGACAAGCTTCAGAAGATGACCGATGATCACATTTCACAGATCAACGGCATTGCTGATGCCAAGGAAAAGGAAATACTGGAGGTCTGATGCACCTTGGACTGATTATGGACGGAAACGGCCGCTGGGCTAAAAAGCGCGGACTTCCCAGGGCCGCCGGCCATATTGAGGGAATGAAGGCCTGCAAGAGGGTCATCCTCGGAGCCAAAAACCTTGGCGTGGACTTTGTTTCCTTCTATGTCTTTTCAACCGAAAACTGGAAACGTCCCCAACAGGAGGTTTCCTACCTCATGTCTCTTCTGGCAAAAAAACTGCCGGGAGAGGCACAGTGGTATAAAGACAACAATATAAGAATCCGTGTGCGCGGAAATGTGGACGGCCTTCCCGAAGAAGCACGGGCGGCAGTCAGACAGACTGTTGAGATGACTTCTTCCTGTACGGGAATCACGGCCGTCCTCTGCGTAAATTACGGCGGTCAGGATGAAATCTCACGCGCCGTGAACCGCTTCATTGAGAAAAACCCCGGAAAACAGATTACAGCTGCGGACATTGAGGCAAACCTTGACTGTCCGGACATTCCTGCTCCCGACATGATTGCAAGAAGCGCAGGTGAGCTCAGGCTCTCAAACTTCATGCTCTGGGACAGCGCCTATGCGGAGCTTCTGAGCATAGATAAACTCTGGCCGGACTGGGATCAGGCTGAGGTTCAGACCTGCCTTGATGCTCTTGCCGGAAGAACAAGGAAATTCGGAGGACTGGTACAGTGAACAACCTTGCAAAAAGAACACTTACATGCGTCATAGGAGTTCCCGCGGTCTTTGCACTGATCTTCTGCCTGCCGCAGTACAACTTCATAGGGCTGAGCCTGTTCATCATCATTCTTGCAGCCGCAGGCTCTGCGGAGATGAGCAGAATGGTCTTCGGATGCTACACCCTCCCGGCCTTCCTCTCGGCCGCAATGTGCGCTGTTCATTACATTCAGCTGGTTGCAAACCTGAATGCGGACCTCTTCTCCTATTTTTTTCTGCTTTCAATACTTATAGTTCTGGGAATTGAAGTGAAGAGAGGAGAGGCAGATGATTTCAAATCCTCATTTTCCCATGTCTCGGGTTCACTTCTTCTTCTCATCTACCCCGGCTATCTGCTTTCCTTCATCATAGGAATGCTGGCCCTTGAGAAGACAAGCGCGGCCTCCGTTGTCCTGTTTCTGATTCTGGTCTTTTCCAATGACATCTTTGCCTACGTTTTCGGAATGCTCTTCGGACGCGGACACGGCAATGTGGTGAAGGTAAGCCCCAAGAAGAGCCTTGCAGGCTTCATAGGCGGAACTCTCTCATGCGTGGGAATCTGCTGCGCATACTGGGCCGTCATGGCTTCAAGCCTCCCCTCCGTCCCGCTTTGGTCAAAGATTGTTCTTGCACTGGTCATTTCTACTGCAGCCAATATAGGGGACCTTGCGGAGAGCGTTTTCAAGAGAAGCGCGGGAGTCAAGGACTCGGGCAACGTCATCCCCGGACGCGGCGGAATTCTGGACAGCATTGACTCGGTCATTGTTGCCGCTCCGTTCTTCTATACCTTCTGGAATCTGATATAATACAAATATGAAAACCGTTGTCATTCTCGGACTTACAGGCAGCATAGGCACAACCGCCCTGCGCGGAATTGCATCCTTCAGGGACAGCATAAGGATTGTGGGAGCCTCCGTTCACACAAATATTGAGAAGGCCGCCCTGCTCTGCCTTGAGAACGGGATTGGGAATCTGTGCATTACTTCGGACGCACCCGAGCCCCCGGTACAGGGAATCAGGTACTTCAGAAACCTTGAACAGATGCTCTGCGCCCTTCACGCGGACGTGGTTCTCAACGGGATTGCCGGTTCCGCGGGCCTTGAGGCCAGCGTGGCAACCGTGATTGCCGGCTCGGACCTGGCCCTTGCCAACAAGGAGACGGTTGTTCTGGGCGGAAGGCTCTTTCTGGACATGGCAAAGGGCTGTGACGTGAACGTCATTCCGGTGGACAGCGAGCACTCTGCCCTGGACCAGCTCATCTCGGACTGCGGAAGGGACATGGTTGAAAAGCTTGTCATCACGGCAAGCGGAGGGCCCTTTCTCAATACTCCGTATGAAGAGCTGGTGAAGGTATCGCCCGAAAGGGCTGCAAATCATCCCACGTGGAAAATGGGGCCAAAGATTTCAATTGACTCGTCAACCCTGGCCAACAAGGGCCTTGAGGTCATTGAGGCGCATTACCTGTTCGGCTTCGGCGCGGATGACATTGAGGTGGTGATCCACCCCCAGAGCGTTGTCCATTCAATGGTCAGATCAAAAAGCGGCCAGGTCTATGCGCAGATGTCACCGCCGGACATGGTTTTTCCAATCATGAGGGCCCTGACAGACTGCAGGCCGGACAGAAGCGCAGGCAAAAAGCTTGATTTTGACCTTCTGGACCTCAATTTCAGGAAACTTGACACAGCGCGCTTTCCGTTTGTGGCGGACGCGTTTGAGTGCATAAGGCGCGGCGGGGCCTACCCCATTGCCTACAACGCCGCGGATGAGGCTGCCGTGAAGTTCTTCATGGAAGGCAGGATAAGGTACACGGAGATACACAGCGTGGTAAGGCGCGTTCTGGAGTACGACTGGAGTGACGGCCCCGCGGAGCTCTCACAGATTCCCCTGCTTGAACGCCTGGCCTGGGAAAGGGCCGCCGGAGCACTATGAACTGGTCAACGGTATTTGCAATCCTGATAGGCTTTGTAGGCCTGAACATACTCATAATCTTCCACGAGCTGGGGCACTTCTTTGCCGCCCGCGCGTGCGGAATCAGGGTTCAGCGCCTTGCCTTCGGACTTGGACCGGCCATTGTGAAATGGCACAGGGGCGAGACGGAATTCCGCATCAACGCCATTCCATTCGGCGGGGCAACCACCATGTGCGGCCAGGATGACCTCAAGCGCGCCCTTGAAAAGAAACAGAAAACCATAGAGGACTGCGAAGACGGCTCAATCTACGCCGCAACTCCCTGGCACCGCATAATCACCTACTTCAGCGGCCCGCTGGCCAACATCCTCTTTGCCGTAATCTGCTTCATAATCATCCTTCTCATGCCTGTGCTCCAGGTTGAAATGAACCCGCAGATCCGCCTTACGGCCGATGTCCCCGAGTATGCCTCCCTCCCCTGCGCTGCAAAGGATGCAGGCATTGTCACCGGAGACTGGATCTACAGCGTTGACGGAAACGGAGTGAGTTCATGGACTGAGCTTGAAGAACAACTTAAAAACTGCTCGGACAGGGCCTTTGTCTTTGTTGTGACACAGCGCGGTCTTTTCACCGTAAGACCCGTTGACGGCAAGTTCGGCCTTCTTCCGGCTGAGACCTACACCGAGACGGTCACCCCGGGCAAGCACTTCTTTCAGACATTCGGACCTGCCTTCAAAGAGGTGGGAATACAGATATCCACATTTGCAGACGCCCTTACCGGAATCTTTCTGGGCCGCAACAAGGTGGGAGAAACCCTGGGAGGATCGCTTTCCGCATCCGAGCACATAGGCGCCATAACCAGAAACGGTTTCAAAATAGGCTTCAATACGGGAATAAGGGTTTCACTGTATCTTCTTGCAAGCGTGAGCATCTCACTGGGAATTGCAAACCTGCTTCCCATAACCGCCCTTGACGGCGGCCTCATACTCATAAGTTTTGCTGAGATCATAGCAGGACGCACCCTGCACCCCAAGACCTATGTAGTGCTGCAGGTTGTCGGCCTTGCCACGGTAATCATACTCATACCCGTTCTGAGAATATTCCTTTAATTTCAGATTTTTATCAGAGACCCTGTCTCTTCTCAATGTCCTCGAAGGAGACGTAGCATGCCCTGAAGAGCATGTCAAAGGCTCCGGTCTGGCCGTTTCTCTGCTTGGCCACAATGACCTTGATCTTCTTGTTGTTCCTCGGATCCAGGTCGGGACTCACATCCGCCTCGGATACTGCATCATCCTCGTACTGCTTGACCTTGTTGTTCTCATCAAGGCGCTTTGACGGGTCGTCAAGAAGAATAACAACGTCTGCATCCTGCTCGATTGAGCCTGATTCCCTCAGATCCGCAAGCATGGGAGCCCTGTCCTTACCGGCCTCTCTGTTCACCTGTGAAAGACAGACAACCGGAATGTGCAGCTCCCTGGCAAGGCTCTTGAGAGCCCTGGAGATTTCCGAAATCTGCTCGTGTCTGGGCTTTGCCGAACTTCCGTCCGGAGTAATGAGACCAATGTAGTCCACAAAGATGATCTGCACCCCGTCGTTGTTGACCATTCTTCTGGCCTGAGACCTTATCTCCATGAGGCTGATGTTCGGAGTGTCCTGGATAAGGAGGTTGCCGCTCAGGTCATACATTCTGGCAGCGGCCTTCATTATGTCATCATTCAATGACTTGGGCACCGTGTTGTTGCGCAGGGTGTTGGAATCGATGGAAGACTCTCTTGAGAGAAGTCTTTCCATCAGTGACGGCCCTGACATTTCCAGGGAGAAGAAACCCACCTTTATGTGGTCGTTTCCCCTGAAGGCCATGTTGTGGGCAATTGAAAGTGAAAATGCGGTCTTACCCACCGAAGGACGGGCTCCTATGATTATGAGCTCCTCCTTCTTGAAACCGCCGCCCAGAATCCTGTCCAGGCTTTTGAAACCGGATGAAAGACCCGCTGCCTTCTGTCCGTCCATCCTGAGATGAATGTCATCAATCAGGGGCCACAGGAAGTAGCCTGAAGTGCTGTAGTTGGAAGTGCTGGAGTTGGTGGCAAGCTCGGAGAGTTTCTGGTCAATTACGTCAATTGAGGCCTTTACGTTCTGGGTCTCGTCAAAGGCACTGTCCCCTATCAGCACGGACAGCTCCAGAAGCTGCCTCTTGCGTGAGCATTCCTTGATTATCTGGGCGTAATATGAAGCGTTGGCAGCGGCGGGAACAAGGTTTGTCAGGGAACTGATGTAGGCCATGCCTCCGCAGTCCTGGAGCATTCCCTTGCCCGCAAGGAAGGTTGAGAGGGAGACCATGTCTATGGTCACACCGGGCTTCTCGTTTCTGAGCATGAGGATTCCGTTCCAGAGAATACCGTTCGAGCGGACGTAGAAATCCTCCGGTTTGAGAAGAGCCTGTACGTCATCAAGAACCTTGTTCCTGAGAAGTACCGCTCCAAGGAGGGCGCTCTCCGCTTCTTTGTTGTTGGGTGGAATCCTGCCTGTGTTTTCAGCCATTTCTCCTCTTCCTCTCTTTTGTCACCGTTCCATGGTAACCTGAAAAAAATGAGGCTGCAACCAAAGTTACAGCCCCTTTGAACCAAACTAAATTCAGTTCTCTTCTGCAGGAGCTTCTGCTGCAGCTGCTTCTGCGGCAGCTGCTTCGGCGGCAGCCTTCTCAGCAGCCTTTGCGGCTTCTGCGGCAGCCTTCTCGGCGGCCTTTGCGGCGGCCTTGACCTCTGCTTCAGACTTGACGTTGAGGGTGATCACGGATGAGTCGTTCTCATACAGATGAACTCTGGCTGTGTATGTGCCTGTCATCTTGATTGCGTGTGAAGCAACCTCAATCTTCTTCTTCTCAATCTCAAAGCCCAGCTTGGCAAGCTCAGCCTGAACCATCATTGCAGTAACTGAACCGAAGAGCTTTCCGGACTCGCCTGCTGCAACAACAATGTCCAGTGAAACATTGTCCAGCTTCTCCTTAAGAGACTTGGAAGCTTCCCTCTTGGCAATCTTGCGCTTCTCAATTGCTTCAGCTCTGCTCTTGAAAATTGCAAGGTTTGCATTGTTGTAGATTACCGCAGCACCAGTGGGCAGAAGATAGTTACGGGCATAACCGTCTTTAACCACACAGACATCTCCCTCTTCACCGAGGTTAGGTACATCCTGATTCAAAATGATTTTCATATTGAATACTCCTTTATATTTCCGGGTCCGGGACCCGATTATTTCAACTTTCCCCTCCGGGGTTGTCCCCTTACCTGAATCTGATCCAGGTTTCAAGGACTCCGGTGATTGCGAGAACTCCCCACACCACCAGATCAAGACCGACTATCAGGCTTGCGAAGAAGAACATATAGAACAATGTGCCGGCAGAAAAAGCCGGAACCCTGTTCCTGATCAGCGCAAGCAGGACGGACAGTCCGTTGAGCATGTAGTGCATGCTCATTGCCATGGCAAGATTGAAACTCACCGCGCCTACCGCAGCAGGCAGTTTTGCAAGGGCGGATAAGAAGAACAGACCCCAGAATCCGATGAAAATCCAGACGTAATCCGCCGGCATCTTCATCATGGCAAACTCTTCCTGCCATTCTGAATTCAGCCTGTTTGCGGAGACCTCCGAAAACATGATCGGAATCCCTCCGCAGATCATTCCCATCACCAAAATCCCGTACCGGACAACAGTGACGATTACGCGGGCAAAGTCATTTGCACTCAGTCCTATCAGATCCGCGGGAACCACCGCTTCGTAGGTCTTCACCAGAAGATCCACGGAAGCCTGTGCCCGGTCCGAAGTGAACCAGATCACAAAAGCCGCACCCATGACCATAACCGGAATTGCGGAAATGACCATCTTCCTCAGCATTGACCTTGTGTAATCCCTCAGTGAGGTGAAGACCGCAGCCATTACACAGGTCATCAGCTTGAACATCAGGCTTATCACCAGGACCGCCGCCGACTGACTGTTGAAATACGGAATCAGTGGAACAATGTCCCAGACCAGTATCACGCAGTAGGTGGCAGCCTGAAGTGCAACCGCCGTCCTTGTCTTTTCAATCCTGTATGACGCAAGCAGAACCGGAATGGGGAAGAAAAGCGCCCCGAAAGACAGCCGTGAAAGCAGCACGGATGAAAGCGCACTCATTATCATGACTGTCATTTCAGAAACCACCCTTCTCCATCCGCAGTGAATTACTGCTTGTCAAACGGCAGATAAGCAAGAACCCTGGCTCTCTTGATTTCTCTGGAAACTGCTCTCTGGTGCTTTGCGCATGTTCCTGTAATGCGTGCAGGCAGAATCTTTCCGCGCTCTGTTGTGTAGCGTCTGAGAATCTCGGGATTCTTGTAATCGGGCTCTGACTTCTGTGCACAGAACTTGCAGACCTTCTTCTTGAATGATGTGCGCTTTCCGCCCATCTTCTTGTCTCTGAAGGATCCTTCTTCAACCATCATTTCTTTATCTTCAATCATTTTACTTCTCCTAGTAGATCAGAACGGAATGTCTTCCTCACGGTCCTCAAAAGCCTCCGGGCCCGGTCCTGCATTCTGGACCTGTCCCGACGGTGCTGAAACCGGACGTTCCGGGGCGGCTCCGTCCGCGCCTGTTCCCGGACTGGAGAGAAGCTGAACATTGTTGGCAAAAATCTCAACTCTGGATCTCTGCTGACCGTCCTGTTCCCACCTGTTCTGTCTCAGTTCTCCCTCAATGGAGACCTGACGCCCCTTGGTAAGGTAGGTTTTCAGGGAGTCTGCGGATCTTCCCCAAAGTGCAACATCAAAATAGTTCACTTCATCAGCCCAATTATCCCCTGTCTTCTTCCTTCTGTTGACAGCAACGGAAAAACGGCATACAGATGTTCCTCCTGCAGTGACCTTGACTTCACAGTCACGCACGAGACGGCCTACAAGCACTACAACATTGATGTCATTAGCCATGTTCTCTCTCCTTTTGCAATTCTTGACTTATTACTTGGCTACAAACAGGAACTTGAGGATTGAACCCTGGAGCAGGAACTCCGCGCTCATCCTGTTGACACTCTGTGCATCCGCTTCAATCTCATAGTAGACGTAGCGGCCCTTATCCTGTTTCTTGATTTCATAGGCGAAATTCTTCACGCCCATATCTTCCTGCTTTGTAACAACTACACCGGCAGAAGCAAACTGGTCTGCAACAAATGCCTGACCTTTTTCTGTCATTTCCTCGTTTGCATCAAAAATGACAGTGAACTCATAATTTCTCATGGTTCCTCCTTACGGACATTTTAATATTGATCCGTCAACGACGGATAAAGAGGCTTCTCATAACATATACTTAATACATATATTAGTCAATAAACGCGTGGCCGGGAAAATAATACTTTCTTAATTCCCTGCAGGACTTGACCATTTTCATGCAAACAACAATAATGAACGCCGTAATTACAAATCTACCCCTATGCGGGGATATTAAGGAGTACTCGAGTGCCTTGCGGAAGAAAAAGAAAAAAGCATAAGATTGCAACTCACAAGAGAAAGAAAAGACTCAGAATGATGAGACACAAGAAAAAGTAAGTTTTATTTTTTCTGCAATCTTGAAGCCACCGGTCGCTCCGGTGGTTTTTATTTTTTGTTTTCCCGACCGCACCTGTTCCTGCCAAAATTATCAGTTTTGAAGTTTTTTAGACCACTTTTTGGATTATTGGCAAAACCTGACCAAGAAAAAACCCGCCGGCGTGCGGCGGGCGATAAA
>CAMZFA010000059.1 GCA_947305945.1 uncultured Spirochaetales bacterium
AAACAGAAAGGTGTCTCTTCAATCGTGTATACGTTTTTCAGGGAAAATGGCTTGAAAACGTCGACATTAACAGCGTATTTTGCCCTTAAACCGGGTATTCTAGTGTCGGCTATACGCAAGGAAGTCCACCAAGGTGCAGCAAAGCTCACCGTCGCTCACTCAGAGGCGGCCATTTGTACCAAGCAGTGAACAAAAAATAAAGGACCGTCGCATGATTGAATGCGACAGTCCCTCTAAATAAAGACTAAATCAAATTTCAGATCAGACCCAGCTGCTCGAAGGCCTTGTACAGGCCGTCCTCAGTTACTGCAGGGCAGACAATCTTGCTCTTGGCCTTGAGGAGAGGGCTTCCGTTGTCCATACAGACACTCACACCTACCGTCTCAATCATCTCAAGGTCATTCATGCTGTCTCCAAAACCGATGGTATCTTCAATAGGCATATCAAAATGCTTTGCAACAATCCTCACGCCGCGGCCCTTGTCGAACTTTCTGTTCACAAGCTCACCGTTTAGGCAGTTGTGTGCGGCAACATCCTGAACAACAAAGTTGAAGTCCTTCTCCAGGGCCTTGCGGGCCGGCTCAAGCTGGTCCATGGTCCTGCACATGAAGACAATCTTGTATATGGGTCTTCCGTCATACTCCTTCATGGAGTGGATGTTAAGCTGCTCTGCAAGAGCCTTGCGCCAGCGGATAAGTTCACTGTTGCCCTCTCCGGCACTGGCAAGGAAGTCCGCAAGGTCCTCGTCACCGTATGTGACGTCACGGGCCTCGATTGTGCGGAAGACACCCTGCTCTCCGAGAAGTCTCATACCCTCGGTTCTCTGTTCCTCGGTCATGGGACAGTCGAACAGAACCTCACCGTCAACAAAGACATGGCCGCCTCCGCAGGCTACGGCTCCGTCAAAACCGTATGCAAGAACAGGAGCAAGCATGGCGGGGTTTCTGCCGGTGCAGAGAAGAACCTTGTGGCCGTTTGCTCTGGCACGCTTTACAGCTTCAAGAGCGCTTGCGGGAGGAACGTTGCTCCCCGCTTCCGTGAATGTTCCGTCAATATCAAGGAATATGAGTTTTCTATCCATGTCAGACCTCCGCAATGAACCATCTGAAGCTGTTGGGCTTTATGTCGGCATAAACATCCTTGTGGGCCTTACCGGAGATAAGATCCTTGAATGTTCCGAACTCGAAGAACCATACGGACTGCTCTCTGTCAGCAAAGTTGAAGAAGCCTACCAGCTTCTGGCCCTTGTAGTATCTTCCTATACCCAGAACATTTGTGTTACCGGTATGAATCAGCCAGGTATCGGCCTCGGAGTCGAATACGCGGTTTTCCGCATGCAGTTTCTCAAGCTTCCTGATTGCCTTGAACACTGTGTTCTCAACGGTACCGCGCTTTGTGCGTTTGGCCGCATTTTCCCAGTTGAGGTTGCCTCTGTGGAGGTATCGGCTGTCAGGCGCCTTGATGGGGTCGTTATGATAGGTGTAGTCGTTTTCCTGGGCAATTTCGTCTCCGCTGTAGAGTACGGGTACGCCGCTGAGGGTGAACATGAAGGCGTGAAGCATTACGTCCATGTTGATTGCCTTCTCGAGGGCGTCTTTGTTGCCGGCGTCCAGGGCGGCTTCAATTCCGCAGAGCGAGGCCGTGGTGCCGCAGAGTCTGGCGTCTCCGAGGCGCGGGTCGTTGTTGTAGAGCTCGCCGCGGGCCCAGCTGCCCTCGAAGTTGCCTGTCAGGTAGTCATTGAGGAACTTCTTGTGGGGCACTTCGTGCTGGCCGTACTGCCTGATGAAGTTGTAGTCAAGGCCCCAGCCCACGTCGTCATGGCAGCGGAGGTAGTTGAGGAAGGTGTACTGGCTGGGCAGGCTGAAGACCTGCTCCATCTGGTGCTCAAGCAGCCTGACGTCATGGGTTGCAACTGTGTGCCAGATTGTGGCCATGGTTGTTACGTTGTACAGCAGGTGGCATTCGGGCTTCTCAACGCTTCCGAAGTAAGGCACAACCTTGCTGGGCTCCATGACAACCTCTCCCAGAAGCAGTGTTCCGGGACAGACAATCTCGCAGACCATTCTCATTATCCTGACCAGGCTGTGTACCTGCGGGAGGTTGCGGCAGTCTGTGCCCAGTTCCTTCCAGATGTAGGGAACTGCATCAAGGCGGATGATATCCACACCGTGGTTGCACAGGTTCAGTACGTTATCCATCATGTCGTTGAATACGACGGGGTTCTTGTAGTTGAGATCCCACTGGTAGGGATAGAATGTGGTCATGACCACCTTCTTGGCCTCGTCACACCAGGAGAAGTTTCCGGGTGCGGTTACGGGGAATACCTGGGGAACAGTGCGCTCGAACTGTGAGGGGATGTCCCAGTTGTCGTAGAAGAAGTATCTGTCCTGGTATTCCTTCTCACCGGCCCTTGCCCTCTTTGCCCACTCGTGATCTTCACTTGTGTGGTTCATGACAAAGTCCAGACACACGGAGATTCCGCGCTTGTGGCAGGCATTTGCAAGGTTTCTAAGGTCATTCATTGTGCCCAGTTCACTCTGGACCTTGCGGAAGTTGCTTACGGCATAACCGCCGTCACTTCTGTCCTTGGGGCTCTCAAGCAGGGGCATGAGGTGCAGGTAGTTGACTCCGCAGTCCTCAATGTAGTCCAGTTTTTCCTTTACGCCCTTAAGGTTTCCTGCAAAGGAATTTACATACATGAGCATGCCGATCAGGGTGTTCCCCTTGTACCAGTCGGGGTACTCCTCACGGGCCCTGTCAAGCATCTTCAGGCTTTCGGGTCTTTCCTCGTAGAGCCTGTAGAGCATGGAGACAAAGTAGTCATATGCCTGCATGTCGTTGCGGTAAAGATCACAGTAAAGCCATTTAAGTTCGTCTTCATGTGCTTTGAATCTTGCGCTGAATTCATTCTCCCAATTGCTGCGGTCTGTCATATTCACTCCTCCGTGCCTGTAACCTCACGTCTGTAGGGCATTGCCGGCATTGCTCCCGGTCTGCTTGCGGTAAGGGAGGCCGCCTTGTTTGCAAACCTCACATACGCCTCAAGCTTTTCCTTATCAATATTATCCAAGCCGCCGTTTGCGGCGATTTCCCCAATCAGCGCGCCGAAGAATGTGTCCCCGGCACCGTTTGTATCCGCAACCTTGACCTTGAAGCCCGGAACCACGCTGTGTGCATCCTTTGTGCAGTAGAGGGCACCCTTTGAACCAAGTGTTACAACAACAAGCTTCACACCCTGTTCAATTACTGCCTCTGCAGCCTTCAGCGGATCTTCCTCTCCTGTCATGAGAAGGGTTTCCTCGTCACTGAGCTTGACTATGTCACAGTACTTGAGAACGCCCCTCATCACGGTAAGTGCCTCTTCCTCACTGCTCCACAGGCTGGCCCTGTAGTTGGGATCATATGTTATGACCGCTCCGTCTTCCTTTGCGGCCTTGATTACTGTTTCAATTGTTTTTCTGCAGGCAGGGTCCGTCAGGCTGACGCTTCCGAAGTGGAGCATGAATGAGCCTTTCACGGCCTGAACGGCCTTTTCCACGTCAATCTGTGTGTCCGCACCGGGCTTTCTGCAGAATGAGAAACTTCTCTCACCTTCCGGAGAAACACTGACAATTGCCATGGTTGTGGTTGCCTTGTCAGTCTCCTGGAGCCCGCTTATATCCACATTGTTTGCCTTGAGTGTCTGCCTGAGCAGATTTCCGAATGTATCCTTACCGACACAGCCTATAAATGCCGTCTCATGACCCAGTCTTGAGGCTGCTACTGCTACGTTTGCAGGTGCCCCGCCGGGGTTTGCGGCAAAGTTTGCTGTTCCGTTATTGTCGACAAAAGTCTGGGTAAAATCTGTAAGAACTTCCCCTATTGCTGTTATTTTCCGTCCCATATTGATTAAATCATACAATAATCGGCATTCAATTGATAGTTGGCATTTTCCATTTAATGCCATTTGTGCTCTTGGATTTGAGTTGAGTTCCATAAGTCTACTTTAAAAGTCTGCTGATTTGTAGACTTATAGAGTAGACTTTAAGTAGACTTAGCAGTAGACTTATGAATACAAGAGTCTGATTATGAACCTTGGATACGAAGATGAACATCAGGAATTCAAAGCAGGTACTGCCCAACTGGACAGAGGATTGAAATCTCTTTCAGCCATGCTCAACAGAAATTATGAGGGCACTGTTTACTTCGGTGTTGATGATGACGGTACAGTGACAGGTATGGAAATCGGGAAAAAGACATTGCTGGAAATCAGAAGCCGTGCCGCAGAGTTGATCAGTCCACGTGTAATACTTGATATTACCGAGCTAAGGGATGAGGAAAACAGAGCCTATGTAAAAGTTCATGCAGCCGGAACCGATATCCCCTACTCCTGGGACGGAAGATACTATATCAGGACGGCCTCTGCCGATGAACAGGTTGGAAGTGATCTTCTTAGAAAAATGCTTGCTTCAGGGAATACAGATCTTCTTTCAGAAGTATCATCCGATTCTCAGAATCTGACATTCAAAGGGCTTGTGGATTTTCTGAACGCCAGGGGCTTGCATGCTTCCGGGTCCCGGACCTTCCTGGAAAACTTCGGCCTTACCAACAAGGACGGCAGATTCAATTTCCTTGCCTGGCTTCTTTCCGATCAGAACAGCATGGATGTGAAAATAATCCGTTATGCAGGAACTGATAAGACAGTAATGGATCAGAGGTCCGGTTATTCCGGCCAAAGTCTTCTGATTACTGTCATGCAGATATTGGATTATTTCAGGTTGATTGATACTCCGAGAAAGATTGATCTGACAACAGGACTACGTGAGGAAATCCCTTTGTTTGACCTTCAGTCATTCCGCGAGGCCTGGATCAATGCCTGTGTTCACAACAACTGGACTGAACGCATCCCGCCTGCAATCTATATCTATGATGACAGGCTTGAAATTGTTTCATACGGTGGACTTCCGTTCGGTCTCAGCAAAGAGGGTTTTTTTGCAGGTACAAGCAAGCCGGTAAACAACAGGCTGTTCAATATCTTCATCACATGCAGCCTAGCGGAGCAAAGCGGTCATGGAATTCCTCAGATAGTTAAAGTCTATGGTAAAGAAGCCTTTTCTTTCCGTGATGGTATGCTGATTGTGACAATTCCATTCGGATATATTCCGGACTATGTTACTGCAAGACTTACAAAAGAGACTGCTATAAACACACTGACAAGAAACCAGTTGTCTGTTTTGAACTACCTGAAGGAAAACCCCGGTTCTTTATTACAGGATGTTGCTGAGAACTGTTCCCTGAGCTTGGGCGGCGTCAAGACCATTGTTTATAAACTCAAGCAAATGAACCTTATTGAAAGGAAAGGGAAAAAAGCCAGACCAATTTGGATTGTTAAATGATAATCTATAAGTCTACTTTATAAGTATACCAATTCATAGACTTATAGAGTAGACTTTAAGTAGACTTAGCAGTAGACTTTGCGTTTTCAGGCTCCCGGCAGGGAAATTATTGTTGTCTAAGTATTATTCAAAAGACAGTGAGCAGGGATTGCAAAAACAGTAAAGAACATTAAAAGTAATTATTAAGAGTGCTTTCAGGCAATCTCTCTTGTTATGTTTCTGGCCCATTTTCCTGAGTGGAAGCGTCTTAGTACAAAGGGCCATTTGACAAATTCATCAGTGCACATGAGAAGATATACTACCTTGACGGGCAGGTTGAATACAAAGGCAGATATGAATGCAAGGGGTACTCCGTACAGCCACATTCCTATCATGTCGCATCTGAAACCCCACTTTGCATCTCCTCCGGAGCGCAGTATTCCCGAGATAAGCGTTGCGTTTACCGCTGTTCCTATAATATAGATTGAGTTTACGTTCAGCATGAAGCGCAGGTATTCCATTGACTTGTCACTTATGTTAGCCATCCTGAGAACAAGCGGTGTGATCAGGAAAATAACAAGGCCTCCGCCGGCTCCGGTAAGAGTTGCAAGCCTGAGCATACGCTTTGCAGCACTTTTGCCCTCATCTATGTGTCCGGCCCCGAGGAACTGTCCAACAATTATTCCGCTTGCAGCTCCTATGCCCCAGCAGAATGAGGCGCTGAGGTTTCTGATGACCGATACCAGCGAGTTTGCGGCAACCACATCACTTCCCAGATGTCCGAATACAACACTGTACATTGAAAATCCCAGAGCCCAGCCAACCTCGTTTCCAATTGCCGGAATTGCCATTGAAAAGTAATCACCTGTAAGTATTTTTGCAGGCTTGAACATATAGGTAAAGCTCATGTGCACATCAGGGCTTCTGTAGGAAACTACAACGCAGATCAGCAGTCCTACAAACCTTGAGATGGAAGTTGCAAGACCTACTCCCATGATTCCGAGTTTAGGGAAGCCGAACAAACCGAAGATGAAGCAGGCATTGAGCACCACATTCAGAATCAGGGAAACAGATTCGGTGATTGTGCTGATTGTAACCCTTTCCATACTTCTCAGTGTTGCAAGGTAGACAGTTGAGAGACTCCAGAACAGAAAACCGGTTGAAACCATACGCAGGTATGTACAACCCAAGGCAATGAGATCAGGATCCGGAGTATAGATTCTCATCATGTACTGAGGAATCAGTAAACAGGAAGACATGAGCACCAGAGCAAAGGTAATAGAAGCTCTGTAGGCAATTCCTTCAACCTTCTCAATTGTCGCGGTATCTCCCTTTCCCCAGTACTGTGCACACATCATGGTCACTGCACTGTTGATTCCCCAGAAGAACATAAATGCAATGGTGCTGAACTGGGATGCAAGTGACAGGGCGGACAAAGAAGCCTGGCCCAGATAGCCTGTCATGAATACATCCGCAGAGTTTACTGCGCTGTCAATGAGGTTCTGTATGATGATAGGTATGGAAACAAGCCATATCTTCTTGGTTAGCGGTTTCATAGAGATGAGTCTATTTCAAATTAAGAAAGCTTACAATTCTTCGGGAGAGTTATAGAGGGTAACAGGATCTATGTCAATGTAGGATGACAAATCACGGGTACCTGAAATATCCCAGGCAAGAGTGTCATTGAGAATAGTACATCTTGTCATGAACATATTTATATCCTTTAGAGATTTGAATAATCCGTTGTTCAGCTTATCAGCAACACTATACCGGGTTATCTTTCCATCCTTAAAATAGACAGAGACAGAGTAATCTTCATGAGGAACAACCTGAACAATATCTATAATCATAACTAACTCCTCAGACTAATTATAATGTAATTTTGAATACAAAAAAAAGACGGCTCCGAGGAGCCGCCTTTGATATTCAATCTAAAACCTGGATTAGAAGGATACCTTGCAAGCGAGTGTAAGGCTGTTTTCCTGATCAACATCAATTGTGTCGTGGAGATCATTGAGGTTGAAGAGAGCCTTAGCTGAAAGCTCTGCACCATTGACAAGCTTTGTTGACTTAACTGTTGCATCAGCACCGAACTTTGCATCCTTGTCGTATTCTTTCTCCATACCAATCTCTGCACTTGCTGTGAACAGCTCGTGAGCATACTCAGCGCCAACAAGACCGAAGAACTTCTTGTTACCATCATTTCTTGCGAATGCATAAGCAACTTCAGCATTGAGTGTGAGCTTCTCTACGCCTGTGAACTCAACTGTTGCACCAACTTTTCTGTGATCGTAGTCTGTGCCGTCGAAATCACACCAGTCGTTGAAGTAAGCACCAAACTTGAAGTTGGGAACAATAGTTGTTTCAGCTTCAACGGAAAGGTTCTGCTTTTCCTTGTTAATAAGGTTCTTGCCTGTGAGTGTTACTGTTACAGGAACATTCTCTGCAACCTTAGCAACGTCTACGACAACCTTTGCTGAGAGGTAGTTGCTATCAAGCTTGTCTGTAAGCTTCTCCTGGAATCCAGGGAAATAGTCATAGTTGCTGTCCTTAACCTTTGACTCTTCATTAGCAAAGTAAACATCAACTGCAACAGGATCAATAGCGAAGTTAAGTGCGAGATCGTTAGCAACGAAATCTTTGTCAGCAAGCTTAAGAGCATCATAAGCAGCGCTTACGGAGAACTTATCTGTTGCATAAGCAACCTTTGCTGATCCAGCAATCTGCCATGTGTTGTTAGCTACCTGATAAGCAGCACCGGTCTGAACCTTTACACCGTTGAAATCATATTCGGGAGTTTTTGCTGTAAGAGCGAAGTTAAGAGCATCGTCCCATGTCTTGTCTGCAGGTGTACCAACACCGAAACCGAACTGGTAACCATAAGCTGTTACTGTAACATTGTGGTTGTCCTTGAGAGTATTGTTAACACTGTAGTTCTGGACGTTCTCTTCAGCTTTGCCACTATGGAATTTCTTGGTGTCAATTGCTGACTTAGCAAAGTCAAGCTTAAGACCGTTCATGAAATCAACTGACCAGTTCTTAGCAACAATCTTGAATGTGTCAACCTTGAATGTCAAAGCTGCATAAAGTTTACCTTCTTCTTTATACCAGAAATAGCCATTACCTTTCTTGAAAGGTGCATAGTTATCATCATGGTTGTTTCCCTTGCCAAACATCAAATCAAAACTAGCAAGAACCTTAGCCTCAATGTGTGTTGCTTCTGCATCACCAACAACAAGAGCCTCTGTGGGGTCAAAGTTGAGTGTTGCATCAAGACCTGCTACGCCGGGCTTGCCGTATGCAATTGACTTGCCGTCAAAATCGAATTTGTACTGTGCCTTAACGCTGCCAGAGATAACAGATGCGAAAGCTACGCTAGCAACGAGAAGTACTGCGAGTACTGTAAAAAGTTTTTTCATACTTCCTCCAAAATTTTCGGGACCGTCCAACG
>CAMZFA010000060.1 GCA_947305945.1 uncultured Spirochaetales bacterium
TCATTGTACGCTGTTTTGTTCATCAGAACCTGTCTCTCAGGTTGACGGGATGCTCGAAGAAGGGTTGTAATATCATCATGGATTACGATAAGGAAAAACAGGAGGCAAGGGATGCCGGATACAGGGCCCTTGCTTCTCTCAGGGAGGCCCGCTCCTATATATCAAGTGCCAAGGGGTTCGGAATCTGGGACATTCTGGGCGGAGGAACTCTCATCTCGGCGGTCAAGCATCTGAAGATAGACAAGGCCAGAAGGGCTTTGGACAATGCAAGGTATGACCTTCAGGATTTCAGCCGTGAGCTTAAGGACATAAGGATGAGCACCGACATAGACATTGGGGACTTTCTGATGATCTTTGACCTCATGGACAGCTTCTTTGCAGATATTATTGTCCAGTCCAGGCTGGGTGATGCCGGCAGAAGGATAGATGAGGCAATCCGCAAGGTTGAAGACTGCCTCAGAGAACTTAGATAATCACAATTACCATTGCGGGTGGATTTCCGCCCTCAGATACCTGTCATAGACATCTTTCACCCGGGCCATCTGCTTTTCGGTGAGTTCTGGTACGTCCTCTGCAAGGACATTCTGACGGATCTGGCTCTCCCTGCTGGCACCGGGAATCACCGTGCTTACCTGGGGGTGCATGAGAATCCATCTGATTGCAATGGGTGCAAGGTTGTCGGTATTGAAAATTCTTTTCAGTTCATCAACTGCCTGAAGACCCAGTTCATATGGAACGCCTGAGAAGGTTTCACCCTTGTCAAAGGATTCACCGTTGCGGTTGAAGGTTCTGTGGTCTCTGGGCTCGAACTGTGTGTCGACGGAGAATTTGCCGGTAAGAAGGCCGCTTGCAAGGGGCACTCTGGCAATTATTCCCACGCCTTTTTCCCGGGCTTTGGGCAGGAGCTCTTCCAGGGGTTTGAGGCGGAACATATTGAAAATCACCTCAATTCCGTCAATTCCGTACTCCATGGCCTTTATGCCGTCCTCAACCTTCTCAATGCTCACTCCGTAGGAGCGCAGCTTGCCGGCCTGCCTGAGTTTGTCAAGCTGGGTGAAGATATCGTCACGGTCAAAGACCGGGGACGGAGGGCAGTGGAGCAGCATGAGGTCTATGTTGTCCGTTCCAAGGCGCATCAGGCTTTCTTCAGTGAACTGGACTATTGCCTGCGGGGTATACATTTGTGCGCTGTGAGGCTTGAGTTTTCTGCCGCATTTGGTGGTGATGAAGAAGTCCCGGCGCCTTCCTTTGATGAAGCGTCCCACCGCCTCCTCGCTTCTGCCGCCGTTGTAGACGTCGGCCGTGTCTATGAAGTTGATTCCCGCTTCACCGGAGGCCTGAAGGACCCGCTGTGCCTCTTCTTCATTGAAAGCCGTGCCCCATCTGGTCCCCAGCTGCCATGTTCCTATTCCTATCTCGGAGACCTTTCTCCCTGTTTTCCCGAATTCTCTGTACTGCATGCTTTCATACTAAAATACCCCTGTTGTGCTGTAAAGGTCGGGGCCCGCGGAACCACTTGAAGTTGCTTATTGTTGTGTAGTAAAACTTTTGACTGACAGAGGCTTTGATTATGATTTCACTGATTCTTTCATTTGCTGTGCTTGTCACGGCTTATTTCACATACGGGAAACTGGCACAGAAGGTTTTTGCGCCCGATGACAGGGCCACGCCCGCAGTTGCACTGCAGGACGGGGTGGACTATGTTCCCATGAAGACCGGCAAGGCCTTTCTGGTGGAGCTGCTCAATATTGCCGGAACCGGCCCCATTTTCGGAGCCCTGATGGGAGCCTGTTTCGGCCCGGTGGTGTTCCTGTGGATTGTGTTGGGCGCGGTTCTTGCGGGCGGCGTTCATGACTACATGGTGGGCATGGTATCCGAGCGCCATGACGGCCTGTCCATTGCTGAGCTTTCAGGGGTCTACCTGGGAAAGCCTGTCAGGTGGGGCATGAGGGTGTTCTCCGTGCTGCTTCTGGTGCTGACCGGGACCGTATTTGTCACAAGCCCTGCGGCCCTCATTGCAAGACTGACCCCCGCTGAAGGGGATGCCATGTTCTGGGTGGTGATCATTCTTGCCTACTATGTGCTTGCAACTCTTCTGCCCATAGACAAGATAATAGGGCGCCTGTATCCGGTCTTCGGAGCGGTTCTTCTCATTATGGCGGCATGCATCCTGGGAGGAGTGCTTTTCGGGCCCTACCATCTGCCTGAGATTTCACTTGAGAACCTTCACCCGCAGGGTCTTCCCGTCTGGCCGTACATGTTTGTGACAGTTGCCTGCGGAGCCATATCCGGCTTCCACGCAACCCAGGCTCCCATGATCTCAAGGTGCATAAAATCCGAGAAGGACGGGCGCACAGTCTTCTACGGAGCCATGATCACCGAGTCCATGATTGCCCTTGTATGGGCCGCAGGCGGAGTTGCCTTCTACGGGGCCACAGGCGGTCTGTTCAACGCCATTTCCGCATTCGGCCAGTCCGGCGTTGTCTATGACATTTCCACGGGCATGCTGGGAAAACTTGGCGGAGCACTTGCCGTAATAGGCGTTGTTGCCTGTCCCATTACATCCGGAGATACGGCATTCAGAAGCGCACGCCTCATTCTGGGAGAGATTACAAACCTCAATCAGAAGCCTGTCAGAAACCGCCTTGTGATTACAGTTCCGCTTCTTCTTGTTGCAGCGGTACTTACACAGCTGGATTTCAACGTACTGTGGCGCTACTTCTCATGGAGCAACCAGACCCTGGCCATGATTTCCCTCTGGGTTGTGACTGCCTACCTTCTGGTTGAGAAGGATAACCGCCGGAGCAGCCTGATAAGCGCAGTTCCGGCCACCTTCATGTCCGCTGTCTCTATGACCTACATCCTCATTGCGGATGAGGGCTTCAGGCTTTCAGGTTCAATTGCGTACCCTGTGGGTCTTGTTTTTGCCGCATCCTGCTTTGCTTTCTACCTGTTCAAGGCACTGAAGGTTGTCAGGGCACGGGACCTGTAAGATAGCCAAAACGGATTTTTAGTTGTATAGTTTAATAAATATGGAAAATAACAGGAAATACAACTTTCACGATATGTCGCCCTATGAAGGGCAGGATTTTGAAGAGGCCATGGAGAGGCTGCGCAACTACCCGCAGCTTCTGAACCACTTCACGGATCTCATTTCAAGACACAACAGGATGGTCAACAAGTGGAAATCCTTCCACGCAAAGAACAAACTCTCCCGTGCTCTTGAGGACGTCCACAGCGTGGACCAGTTCCAGAAGGAGATTACCTCGGATATCTTCCTGGACATGATTGAGTCCACCAGCATGGAAGATCTTACCATTGAAGGAATCGAGGAGCTTGAGGACAAGCCCTACATCTACATAAGCAGCCACAGGGACATAGTCCTGGACACGGCCCTTCTGGACCTGTGCCTCTACAGGAACGACCACAGGCTGTGTGAGATGATAATAGGGGACAACCTTGTAGGAAACCAGTTCATTGAGGACATGTTCCGCGTCAACGGAGCCATAATCACGCGCAGAAGCCTCACCAGTGCCTCGGACCTCAAGGAAGAGACCATGAGGATGAGCTACTACGTGCGTCACAGCATGCTGGACAAAGAGAAGAGCATCTGGGTTGCACAGAAGAGCGGCCGCTCCAAGGACGGCATAGACAACACAAGTTCATCCATCATCAAGATGCTCTACCTGGCCTGCAGGGATCAGAAGAAGGATTTTTCCACCTTCCTCAAAGAGCAGCCCATAGTACCGGTGGCCATAAGTTACCAGTTCGACCCGTGCGCCGTGACAAAGAGTTACTCCGTTCTCAGGAAACTTAAGAATGACGTATACAAGAAGAAGCGTTATGAGGACATTATTGACATGGTCAAAGGCCTGAGGAGCTGGAAGGGTAATGTCCACGTTCATGTTGGAACTCCTCTTGATCCTGAAAAAGTGACAAACCCCATTCAGGCTGCCGGGGAGTGTGACCTGCAGATCCACCGCAACTTCAAGTTGTGGAACACCAACTACTTCTGCTGGGACATGATGAACGGCACGGACAAGTATGCGGACAAGTACAGTGACCTGAACACCAAGTCATTTGAAAAGAAGTACAGGAAGCTGAATCCGGAGGTGGTGAAGAATGTCTATCTTCAGTACGCAAACCCGGTACAGTCCCTGCTCAACGACCTTGAAAATGAAAACAACAGCTCAACGTAAGTTCTTTGCTCTGTTAATTTTAATTCTCATTTTCCTGTGCTCCTGCTCACGTCAGGACCTCAAGGTCTTTCCTGCAGTCTCCCAGCCTTATCAGACCTCCGACGGGCACAACGCCATCAGTCTGTGGGTGGATACTGCGGACGGGTACAAGGACGCCGTTGCCCTTGAGATATTCTCTCCCGACGGGGAGTATACCTGGCACCTGGAGCCTCGCACCGCTCAGTACAAGGGCACAACATATACGGGATCCTCAGATGCCGCCATGCCGGCAGGCATTGCTCTCCCGCAGGGAAAGTGGACCTACACCCTTGTATTCAAGGACGGGCGCACATACGAGGGGTCATTTGAAATCAAGGAATAACTAAAGATATAAAACAGACCGGATCATGTACGGTTTTTGGTGCGTTTTTTATTGACCCATGTACGCCAATGGCGTATAGTATGGCTGTGGTATTAACAATGAAGAATAAAGAATACATGAGTGATGAGATGTTCAATGAACTTGTTTCAAGCGTAAAAGAAGCTGTTGCAATTGCTAACGGGACAACTGCTCCTTCAAGAGTATTTGATTATTCTCCGTTAAACGTAAAGGAAGTCAGGGAAAAGGCTGGAAAGAGTCAGGTTGATTTTGCCCAAATGATTGGAGTCAGCGTCGGTACTCTGCGCAACTGGGAACAGGGGAGAAGATACCCGGAAGGAGCTGCACTTACGTTGTTAAAGGTTGTTGCTGCTGATCCTGCCTATGTTTCAAAGGTCTTATTTCAGAACAGAATCTGACATATAAAGATGTTTCAGAGGTGCAAAAATTCGCGATGAAAACCTGTCAAATATCCCTTCCCACTTCGTGGTCCAGCTGCGCTTTGCTGATTGAATAGGTGAAACTGCGTCCGTGGGGGCAGAGCATGGCATCCAGTTCAAAGGTTTTCTCAATTATGGCAATTGCAGTTGTGTTGTCCAGAACATCTCCTGCACGCACTGCGCTGTGACAGGCAATAATTGCAAACAGATCCTTCTGTACCGCTTCGGTGTCACCGGAGGCCTTCCTGATGAAGTTTGCAATGGCCTCCTCGTTCTTTCTTGCCGCCGCAGGAATGCTGACAATCTCCCAGACCATTCTCTGAACCTGTGCAACGGTTATGCCCAGCTCCTGGTAGATGAAACCTCTCTCCATGAGAAAATCATCCACATCCGGGGTGGTCTCAAAGCGGTAGGGGATGACAAGTTTCTGAACATCCGGCACCTTCTTGAGTTCTTCGAAAAGAATTCTCTCATGGGCCGCATGCTGGTCAATGAACAGCAGGTTGGGACCGTTCTCAACAACAAGGTAGGTATTGAAAATCTGACCTATGTACTTCCAGTTCGGAGAAACGGCCGGCCCCTTTACCGGCGTCCTTTCAGGTTCAGACCCATTTGCAGGCCCTCTTGAAGCCTCAGTTTTTACCGGGGCACCGCCTCCCAGAATCTGCTTTGCATTCTCAAGCCATGAAGGTCTGAACTGCTTTTCGGAGAAAGAGTCAGCCTGAACATGGGTGCTCTTGGGTTTGAAAAAGCCATCCTGCCCCCTCGCAGGTTCAGCACCCTTTCCCTCCATCTCCAGCACCGGCTGAATACGCTCTTCAGGGTGGACAAGCTTTCTGCTCTCAATGCGGCTTCTGTCCAGAAGGGTGTTTCTGATCATTCTTGTCACCATGCCGTAGATCATGCTTGCGTTTCTGAGTTTGCACTCACGCTTTGACGGGTGGATGTTGAAGTCCGTAAGGGACGGGCTGTTTTCAATATAGAGGTAGAAGTAGGGGAACACACCTCCGGGCAGAGCCACGGAGAAAGAGGAAGTTACGGCCTGCACAAGCTGGTAGCTGTCAACAACCCTGTTGTTCACAAAGATGCGCACCTGTGTCCTGTCACGTCTGTAGCAGGACGGGTCTCCGGCAATTGCCAGAAGCTTGACCGGCTCTTCCTCAAGGCTCATTTCAATAACGTGGGCAGAACCTGCAAATTCCTTTGTGAGGGCCATGGCCTGAACGGCACGTTCTTTCCTGGAAGCACTCTGAAAATGAAGATCCAGACTGTTGTCATTGAAAAGAAGGAACTCCACATTCTCAAAGCCCAGGGCTTTTTCAATGAAGATCTTTCTGCAGTCTGCGTATTCGGATGAGGCGCGGCGCAGGAACTGCTTTCTTGCAGGAATGTTCTCAAAGAGGTTTTCCATGCACACAGTGGTGCCCGTTGTCACGGAGCCGGGGAGGAGGGAAGAGCAGATGCCGTTGTCACAGGTCATCTTCTTACCGTCCGACTGGATTGTCAGACTGCTCACGGCGGCAATTGAGCACAGGGCTTCCCCGCGGAAACCCAGCGAGTTGAGCTTGTACAGATCATCAAGGGTTTTTATCTTGCTTGTTGCGTGGCTCCTGAATGCCAGGTGAAGTTCGGAGGAGGGGATGCCGCATCCGTTGTCCGAGACAGTTATGCTCTTTATTCCGCCTTCCTCAATCCAGACGCTCACCTTGTCCGCACCGCTGTCAATTGCGTTGTCCAGAAGCTCCCTCAGGGCGGAGGCAGGACGCTCAACAACCTCTCCTGCGGCAATCCTTGAGGCTACAACCGGGTCCAGAATCTGTATTGCCATCAGTCCCTCCTTATCCTGCACTCTGAGAAATCGTGAGCGTTGAAAACGTGCTCACGTGTCCTGCTGTCCATGTGGACAAGCTCCTTGACCATGGGTTTGAGTGTGGCCCTGATGTTGGTCTGGTCGTAGGGGCACACCGGCTTGATGACAGGCAGGTTGTACAGCTGCGAGAGGCGGATTGTTGTGCTCTCGTGCACCTCGATCATGGGCCGTATGACGTAGAGTTTGCCGTCAAAGAACTCCTGGACGGGGTTCATTGTGGCAAATTCGGCGCGGAAGAACAGGTTCATCATGGTGGTTTCCGTCAGGTCATCCAGGTGGTGGCCCATGGCAATGAGCCTGTAGCCCTCATCACGGGCAATCTCGAAAAGTATCCTGCGCCTGTTTCGCGAGCAGAGATAGCAGTTGAAGTCGTCCTTGAAGCTGGTGGGGAACTGGCTTTCGCGCCTTATCTCAAAGTCAATGTCCAGGTCCCTGAAGTACTGCTCCAACGCCGGGCGCGCGGCCTGGTCAATGGGGTGTTCAATCCAGTCAATCATTATGGCCTTGAGGTTGTATTTGATGGGCAGCCACTTTCGTCTCAGACTGAGGGCAAGCGCCAGCGCCAGCGAGTCCTTCCCGCCGCTCACCGCCAGCAGTACGGTCTCACCGTCCCTTATCATGTCAAAGTCATTTATCCCCTTGCCTGTCAGCTTGATAAAGCGCATGACCCAGGGCGGAATCTTCCCCTCAATCAGTTCTCTGTAGTCCATTGAGAGAATAATAACGCGGTACGCACTTGCAAGCAAGAAGCCATAGTACCATAATCACAGTATGTCCTTACGCAGGGCCGCAAAGGCCGCACTTCTCATACTTCTCTTTTTTGCCTGCATCTGCCCGCTTTTCGCGGCCGATGACCTTACCTCCTATCTCAACGGTATGAAGAAGACCCTCATGCTCCCTGTGAGCACAAAGGTGGGACAGACAGCCGAAAGCAATGCCACAGAGGAGCACAGAATGCTCAGTGAGGCTCTCTCACAGCCCTACGGCTACGAGTGGCTTGAGACCTATGTGGCACCTGACTTCCGCAAGGGGGCATCCGAACTGGGAGCGGACTTTTTCCCCAATGTCCTTCCCTCACAGGGATTTGTAATGTCAGTGGCCGGCAAAAACGCAGACAACAGCATGTCCATAACCGTTTCATTTCCGTCATACGACGGGAGAGCGGTGTTTGTCATAAAGGATAACCTCATCTGCGCACTGGGGCTTTGAAGCTGTCTTTTTTCTCTTTTAGTATTGCTGTTTTTTTGAAAATGCCTTATAAGTGAAAAGGCACGGCGGCGTAGCTCAGTTGGTAGAGCAATCGGCTCATATCCGATCGGTCAGGGGATCGTGGCCCTTCGCCGCTATATACAGAGACAGGTGCCTATTAGTTTAGGAGCCTGTCCTTTTTTTATTTCCGGAACCCGAAACCGGAAGGAGGAGAAAAATGTCGGAACTTATCAAAAAGCTGAAAACAATGGAGCCGGGACCCGCAGCGGTAACAGCCGAAGGCTGGGTCAGAACAAGACGTGACAGCAAGACTGTCAGCTTCATAGAGGTCAATGACGGAACATGTCTGAAGGGCCTTCAGGTAGTGGCGGACCATGATCTTTTTGACAATAATCTCCTCAACAACGTTACAACGGGAAGCTCGGTGCGCTGCACCGGCGTTCTTGTTGCTTCCCAGGGCGGAAACCAGGACGTGGAACTTCAGGCAAAGACCATTGAGGTCCTTGGAGAAGCTCCGGAGTCCTATCCCCTTCAGAAGAAGAGACACACCCTCGAGTACCTGAGGGAAATTGCACACCTCAGGCCCCGTACAAACACAATCGGAGCCGTGGCCAGGGTCAGAAGCACCATGGCCTATGCCGTGCACCGCTTCTTCCAGGAGAACGGATTCT
>CAMZFA010000061.1 GCA_947305945.1 uncultured Spirochaetales bacterium
ACTTTTCTATTTCGCAACAGTCCCTGTAATAATATGTTGAATCTTATCTGTAACGTCTCTTGGGAATGATTCTGACCTGTTTGTAAAGGCCCTCGCCCTCACTCTTGGTCTCAATGCCCGTCACATTGTTCAGGGCAGTGTGGACAAGTCTTCTCTCATACGGGTTCATGGGCTCGAGAAGGCGGCTTCTACCGCTCTTGCGCACCTGCTGTGCCGTGCGGTGGGCCTCCTTGATAATCTGTTCCTCATGACGGGTTCTGTAGCCCTCGGAATCAACAATGATCTTTCTCCAGGAGTCGAACTTGCCGGCATAGACGTTGGCAAGGACCTGAAGAGCATCAAGGTTCTTGCCCTTTCTTCCTATGATGATGTTCGAGCTGGCGCTCTCCACGCTGATGCAGACCTTTCTGCCTCTGCGCTCGGAAACGCTTGCCTTGCAGTCATAACCCATGTGGGAGACAACACCCTCAATGAACGAGCAGATGTTCTGTTCAAACTCCTCGTCCTGCTCGAGAGTCTCTTCATCTTCTTCCTCTTCGTAGTCTTCCTGGTCGGAGAACTGCGGGACATAGACTTCCTCATCTTCCCTGCTGTCATCCGAATAGGTTTCCACGTTGACGCGGATCTTCACGTTGGCCTTCTTGAAAAGGCCTCTTCTTCCGTTATCAATAACCTCAACATCAAAGTCCTCGCGGTCGATGTGAAGTTCCTCAATAGCCTTGTTGATGGCTTCCTGTTCGGTTTTTCCTTCAAATACTCTAATCATTTTCCGCCCTTTACCTTAACCAGAGTCACGGGACCCTGTTTCTTTTTCTTCATGTTCATAACAAACTGCTGGAAAGCACCGAGCAGACCCTGGGTAATCCAGTAGACAAAAAGTCCGGAAGGTGCGCTGTACAGGATGAACAGGAACATGAGCGGCATTCCCCATGTAAGGAACCAGCCGCCGGGCTGCTTGCCGTTGTCCATATTGTTTGACTTCTGTGTGTAGAGCATAGTCAGAACAGTAGTGGCAACATAGAGGAACGGCAGGATGTGGATCTGATTTCCCAGGAGGGGAAGTCTGATTGACAGAGTGGCAATTGTCTCGGGAACGGAAAGGTCATTGATCCATCCGGGAATGAACATTGCACCCCTGAGCTCGAAGTGTCTGTTGAGCAGGCCGTAGAAGGCAAAGAGGATGGGGAACTGCAGGAACTGGAGGAGAATGGGCGTACAGCCGCTCATGGGGCTGATTCCGTACTCCTGGTACAGCTTCTGAATCTCCGCATTCTGCTTCTGCTGGTTGTTCGGATACTTCTTCTTTATCTCCTCCATCATGGGGTTGAGGGCACTCATCTTCTGTGAGGAAGTCATGCTCTTTGACTGGATGGGCCATGTGAGAATCTTGATCAGAACGGTAAGCAGGATGATTGCAACACCGTAGTTGGGAACAATCTTATAGAAGAGCTGCAGGCCCCACTTCAGAATGTTCTCAAGCCATCCGAGAAGTGAGCCGCTTTCCATGG
The DNA here is from genome assembly GCA_947305945.1 of uncultured Spirochaetales bacterium. GTDB lineage: Bacteria > Spirochaetota > Spirochaetia > Sphaerochaetales > Sphaerochaetaceae > RUG14846. Next base: position 1,509 of record CAMZFA010000061.1, read on the forward strand.
CATCGTCAAGGTTGAGGTTCTTCAGACCCCACTCGTTGTCTGCGCCGTTGTAGTAGCTGCCAAGATAGGACTTGAGCTGCGGTCCGCAGTAGAAGCAGAAGGTCTTTGTGCCATTGGCATCGGAAGCCGGAACGGCAACATAGATGCTGTTTGTCTGGGCAATGTCACCGGTTCCTGTCTTTGCCATGTACTTGTAGGCAACACTGTCGTCCTCCGGGGCGGCAATGAGCATGAAGTATTTGCCGGTGAGGCTGATCCACTTGGAATCCCTGGTGGTGTAGAAGAAACCGTCGCTGAGCCTGATTGAGGACTTCTTCACCTTGCCCTTGTTCAGCAGGCCGAGGTAGAAGGACCTGTACTCGTAACGGTTGTTGGAAAGGCTGTCAAAGGCAGGACCGACCTGAGGCTCATAGCCCAGCGTGTAGGCATAGTCTCCGCTTGAAATACCGTCACCGGTGATATCCACCGATACCTTCATCAGGTAATCATGTTCCCTGAACTCGAAGGTCTTTGTGACAGTGAAAGTCTTTCCGTTCTCATCCTTGTAGGAGTTTGTGAAAACAATCTTTTCACCGTAGATCTTGTAGGAGAAGACATCCAGGACAGGATCCGAAAGGTCATCTCCCCAGTACATGAGGTATGCAGGATGGTCGTTCTCACCCCTGAAGACAAAGTCAACGGGATTTCCGTTGGCATCATAGTGCTCCTTCAGTCTGAGAGCCGTTATGCCTGCACCCTTTGTGGTGAATTCAACGTCGAAAACTGCAGTTTCATAGCTCAGGGTTTCCTCCTTGCCGCTCTGAAGTGCAGTATATGTGGCTTTTTTCTCTTCCTGTTCAATCACTTCCTCAGAAACGGAAACAGCAGCCGTTTCGGTTGCTGTCTGGTTGTTGTTTCTGTTGGGAAGGAGATAAACAAGGGCAAGAGTAATGACAAGTGCAACAGAGAATGTTATAAGCAGACTCTTTTTCATATTTACTCCGTTTGTAAATCAGAGTGTACCGGTGTGCATTTTTCAATAAGTCTGAGAAGAAGGTCCTCTTTTTCCCTGAAAGAAAGGGTACTGTCCGGATACACTACTATTGCGTAATCAAATCCTTTGGGAATCCTTTCCTGATTAAGACGCCATATTTCCTTTACCTGGCGGCGGATGTGGTTCCTCCGGACTGAATTTCCGTAATGCCTGACAGGTATGACGATAAAGCGGCTGTATGAAAAATCATTGGCCGCTGAAAATACTTTAAAGCAGGAAAGAGACTTTCTTTTTCCTGCTTTGAATATTCTGTCTATATCTGTCTTAAGTCTTATGATCTGCTTATCAGTAAGGCTTCTTCTCATCAGAAACTGTGAGGCTGTGTCTGCCCTTTGCTCTTCTTCTGGCAAGAACAAGTCTTCCGCCCTTTGTTGCCATGCGGGCTCTGAATCCGAACTTCCTGGTTCTCTTTGTTTTGCTTGGCTGATAGGTTCTTTTGCCTTTGTAACTCATAACGGGTTATCTCCATTTTTATCGCTTAAAGCGGGATTTTCTTTCAGGACGGGGTCAACCCGTGCCTAGTGAGTATATCCACAGCACTTTTTTTGGTCAAGTTTTTACACGTATATTTATATTCTTGATATCAAATTCCGGAAAAACGGCGTTGATCTTTTTGATCATCTCACCCTTGTTCAGCCTTACAATTCCGGCATGGGCACCGTGGTCACACACAACATACAGTATGCCGTTCCTGTGACCGCTGTACTTACAGTGTTTTGCAACGTGCTCCCCTACTATGTTTTCCCACTGGATCACAATCTGGCTCTCCGGAGCCGTAATATCTATGTCCATCCTCTCAAGGACCCTGTTCAGATAAAAAGCCGAGCTTTCCGGGTCCTCCGGACTTGAGGGTTCGTAAAGGTCTTTGAAGTTTTTAATGTATTTCTTCATGGAAAACACCCTTACTGACAATATATTTCCTGAACCGGTTGCTGTCATCATCTGAAAAATACTTTTCATCCGGGAGGAAGGTGAAAAAGGCCTGACTGTACTTTCCGAAGGCCTGAAGACAGCGGCTTCTTTTCACGCTGTCCAGTTCCAGAAGAACATCATCAACCAGTAAGAGCGGGTTTTCCCCCGTCTTCTGTCTGAAAAATGCAGCCTGGGCAATTCTCATCACTATAGAGGCAAGACGTACCTGACCGGTTGAGGCGCTGTTCACGAAAAGACCGTTCTCATCATTGATAAGGAACCTGTCCCTGTGCGGTCCGCTTGTTGTGGTTCCCATGTGTATGTCCGTCTCCCTTGAGGACCTGAGTTTTTCCAGAATACCTTCCGTTGTAAGCTCAAGCGGCCAGGAAGGTTTGTAAGTTATGCTTATTTTTCTTTCCTCACCCGATACAAGGCTGTATATGTCAGGAAAGATTGCATCAAAGGCCTCACAGACAGCTGCGCGTGAGCGCACTATATGCTGTCCGTAGTCTGCAAGCTTCATGTCATAAACATCCAAAAGTTCAATTCTGGCATCTTTAATTGCAACATTCCTTTGTCTGAGTACATGGCCGTAAGCTCTCAGATAATCAAAGAAAGTCACATCATACATGGTCATTATCTGGTTGAAGAACCTTCTTCTGTTCTCAGGTTCTCCCCTTACAAATTCCATGTCCTCATGTGAGAAGACTATACAGGGAAGGTTGTATATAAGTTCCTTTCTGTCCTTTACAGGACGTCCGTCAATCCTTATTGTCTTCACATCCCCGTCATAGGAAAAGGAAACCCTGCTCTCAAGACCGGCAACATCCTCATATACAAAGCTTATCTCAAAACTGTCTTCACCGTGTCTTATACAGTCCGAAAGTCTCTGTGTGCGGAACGAGTTTCCGTAGCAGAGAATATAGAGGGCTTCTATGAGGTTGGTTTTTCCCTGACCGTTTTCACCGGTAAGGACAACTTCAGGAGAGGATACATCAAGAACCGTATCCTCTATGTTTCTGAAGTTTACTAGTTTTATCTTCCTGACGGACATCTGAATTTATCAGCCCAGATTCATGGGCATGATTATATGCTTGTAGTCCCTTTCGGGTTCACAGGTGATTGTGAAAGGCCTTCCGCTTTCAGTGAAGGCTATTCTTGCCTGTGTTCCGTCCATGACCTTGAGAGGATTGAGAATGTATGTGTAGTTCATTGCACACTTGAGAGGTTCTCCCTCATATGCACACTCAATTTCCTCTTTTCCTGCTCCGAGATCTGTTTCCTCTGTTGAGATGATCATCTTATTGTACTCAAAATCAATCACAACCTTCTTGTACTTGTTCTCAACAAGCAGCGCAGCACGCTTGAGAGCTGCTTCAAGAGCACTTATGTTGACAACACAGAACTTTTCCTGATTTGCTGGAATTACACGTCTGTATGCCGGAAATTCATTCTTGATGAGGCTTGAGAAAATAATGCATGAACCTGTTTTCACATAAATTGACTGACCTGTGATGCTCAGTCTGAAAACACCTTCATTTGAAGAATGCTTTCTTATGATTGCCAGGAACTTTGACGGAATGGTTATCTTCTCAAAATCCGGAATCTCACCTTCAAACTGTCTGTCAATGAATGAAAGCCTTCTTCCGTCTGTTCCAACCATGATAAGTCCGTTTCCGTCTTTTTCAAGAAGAGCTCCGTTCATTGCAAACTTTGACTCATCATCTGAAACTGCAAAACTTACCTGGTTTATCATGTCAGTAAAGTCTTTCTGTGAGACACTGAAAAAGGAATATTCATCCGGAATTGTGATTTCAGGGAAACCGGAAGGATCATTTGTCCTGAGTCTGAATTCAATGCTGTTCTGCTCGGACTTGATGAATATCTTCTCATCACTGTCCTCAAAGAGAACGGAACCTGCGGGAAGATTCTTTACAATATCAAGGAATTTGTCACAGACAACTGATGTTGTTCCGTCTTCCAGACCCTCAACAGTTATCTCAGAGACATAACCCATCTTCTGGTCTGTTGTCTTGATTGTAAGGGTGTTTCCGGAAAGACTCATGTATACACATGACATCATGGTCAGTGTGTTTCTCTGAGCTGTAAAATCACTTGCATTTGAAATCTCTTCAACAATCAGATCTTTCTGACATCTGAATTTCATATTATTCACACCTTCTTCTGTTTTTAATCTTTAAATTTATATTTTCGTAGTAGTAATAATACCACAAAAACTGTCAATAACCTAGTAATTCGTTACATCATTGGACAATAAAAAACAATAAAGTTGTGCATAACTCTGGCCTTTATTCACAGGCCCGGAAATTACTGACAACACTGACTGATTTACTGACAGGAAACTGACAGGTTATGTTCAGTTTCTTTTACTCTCCTGTTTTATCAGGTTTGTAAGTTTTGTAACCGTATTCATTGTGTCCGGATCCTCTGCCTGAATGAGGGATGAGACCTTCTGGACATAATAAATTACAGTTGTATGGTTCTTGCCTCCGAATTCCGAGGCAATCTCATTTGTTGAATAATCAGTGAGGGTTCTGCACAGATACATTGCAATCTGCCTGGGAATTATAATGCTCTGTCCCCTGCTCTTTCCCTTTATGTCAAAAGGAGATACGTTGAAGTATGCTGCAGTTGACCTGATAATGAAGTCTATTGTTATTCCCGAGGTGTCGTTGTTTGAATTTATTATCTGCTTCAGCTGTTCCTTGGCTGTCTCAAGTGAGATGTCCTTGTTCAGAAGAGTGCTGTAGGCAATGAGTTTGGTTATACATGACTCAAGGGCTCTTACGTTTGAGGAAATGTTCTTTGCAATATACTCAAGAACATCGCTGCTTATGGTGAAGTTCTTCTCCGCGCACTTTGCCTTGAGAATGGCAATTCTTGTTTCATAATCGGGCGGCTGGATGTCTATGCAAAGACCCCTTTCAAAACGGCTTCTCAGACGGTCTGAAATATCCCTCAGTTCCTCAACCGGACGGTCTGATGTGAATACTATCTGTCTGCCGGTGTCATAAAGGTCATTGAATGTGTTGAACAGCTCACTCTGGATACCTTCCTTCTTCTGGAGGAACTGGATGTCATCCATCAGGAGGACGGAAACCTTGCGGTACTTCTTCTGAAACTGTGACTGCGTCTTGTCGTTTATTGACTGGATGAAGTCATTTGTGAAGTTTTCCGTTGTGACATACATGATCTTTATGTTTGAGTTCTGCTGAATATAGTTTCCTATGCTCTGCAGAAGATGTGTCTTTCCAAGCCCTACTCCGCCGTACAGAAGACATGGGTTGTAGACCGAACCGGGGTTCTTTGCAATTGCCATGGCTGCGCTGTAGGCAAAGTTACTGTTCTCTCCTGGAACAAAGGAATCAAAGGTGTATGCCGGATTAAGCTGGCAGTCGGAAGAGTTTTTCTTTTCCCTGACGGGTTTCTGGTCTTTTGATCTATCGGCCGTGTCACGGGCCGGTGCAGCGGCGGCAGGGGCGGTCCTTGAAGTGTCCGTGTCCTTTTTGATTACAAGCTTTACCGTCATGGGCCTTCCGGATATCTCCGTCAGCGTGCTTTCGACCAGAGTGCGGTATTTGGATTCAAAGCCGTCACGGAAGAAGGCCGAGGGAACATTGAGTGTGACACAGCCGTTTTTCTCTCCGTCGAATCTGAGTCTGGAGAACCAGGAGGAGTAGTCGCTGTCCGACACTTTTCCCCTTATTTCAGCTGTTGTCCGAGTCCATATTTCCGTTATGTTCAAGCTTTCTTCCGACATGGTGCTAATAAATATAAATCCAATTATCCGGTCTTTCAAGTGATTGATGAAATTGCTCTTTATTGGTATGATTGAGGAGGCTATATATTATATAGATTATGGAAACTGACAAAATCTGCAAATGAGTGCAGAAAAAAGGATTTCAGCCATGGATGAAAACACAAAGGAAACAGGTGTTGAGGACACTGCAGCGGAACGTGACAGCATAACCCGTGTCACGGAGACCTATGACAGTTCCAAGATACATGTTCTCAAAGGTCTGGAAGCTGTTAGAAAGCGTCCCGGAATGTACATAGGTACAACCGGAATTGAAGGCCTCCATCACCTTGTATATGAAGTAATTGACAACAGTATAGATGAGGCTGTGGCCGGTTACTGTGACACCATCAGGGTAAGGATTGAAAGCGGAAACGTGGTCACCGTAGAGGACAACGGCCGCGGAATCCCCACAGACATACACCCCACCGAGAAGGTCAGCGCCCTCCAGGTTGCACTGTGTGACCTGCACGCAGGCGGAAAGTTCGGTGACGGCGGTTACAAGGTGTCCGGCGGTCTGCACGGCGTAGGCGTGAGCGTTGTAAACGCCCTCTCCGACTGGCTTGAGGCAACCGTCTACAGGGGCGGAAAGATCTACAGGCAGACCTACCGCATAGGAATCCCCGAGGCGCCGGTTGCCGTTGTAGGCACAACAGACCCCTCCAGAACCGGAACAACCATCAAATTCCATCCGGATGCAAAGAAGGACGAGGCTGACACACAGCACGTGATGGAGACGGACAGGTTTGACTTCAACACGCTCTGTGAACGCTTCAGGGAACTTGCCTTCCTCAACAAAGGCGTGACCATCTACGCCACGGATGACAGAGGCGAGATGCCCGTTGAGAAAACCTTCCACTTCGAAGGCGGAATCAAGGACTTTGTGGCCTATCTGGACTCCAACAACAAGGTCCTTCCCGAGGGAACCGAGCCCATCTACGCCTTCGGCGAGCGCTCCAACGCCGGCGGAACGGCACAGGTGGAGTTCTCACTGCAGTACACTGACAGGTATGACGAGCGTATCTACTCATTTGCAAACAACATAAACACAAGAGAAGGCGGAAAACACCTTGTGGGTTTCACAACCGGCCTTGTTGCAGCTGTGAGAAGCCAGCTTGAGAAGAGCGAGAAGTACAAGAAGGACAAGAAGACTGCGGAGTTCATTACCACGGATGATTTCAGGGAAGGCTTCAACTCGGACGTAAGGGAAGGTCTTTCCGCCGTCATCTCCGTCAAGCTTCCAGAGCCCCAGTTCGAAGGCCAGACAAAGATGAAGCTGGGTTCCTCATACATCCAGGGAATAGTCCAGTCATTTGTCTACGAGAAGCTCAATGACTACTTTGACGAGTACCCCGCATACATAGAAGCCCTGCTGGACAAGTCCATCAACTCCGCAAGGGCCCGTGTTGCCGCAAAGCACGCACGCGAAAAAGAACGCA
>CAMZFA010000062.1 GCA_947305945.1 uncultured Spirochaetales bacterium
GCCTTAGCGGGAAGGCAGAGTGCAGGCGTTGGCTCTGCATTCAGGTTTTGCATCAGGTTTTCAACATGAGCGGGATGTGTCGGCTGGATGAAGTGGATTAAGTAGTGCGGGCTGGAGGGACAGCAAGAACACCAAGGACACCAAGAACACCAAACTCAGCATGTTCAGCAGGCTCAACAAAGAAGAGCAAAACAGAAAGGTCTGTTTTCAATTGTGTAGGTTGTGTATACGTTTTTCAGGAAAATAAAGGTGCTCACGATGTTTTAGGATTAATTGAGCGGCTGGAGAACGTCAAAATCAACAGCGTTTTTGCCCCAAAACCTGGTTCTTTAGTGTCGCAATGTGCAAGGAGGTGCAGCGAAGTGCAGTGACGCTCACTGTCGTTCGCTGAAGCGCACTGTCGCTCACTGAAGCTCTCTCATGTTCAGCGTTGTTCAGTGCGGGGCGGCCATTTGAGGTTAACGTTACAGGAAATAGGGAAATAATAAAAAGGGCTGCCGCAGATTTGCAACAGCCCTGAATTGATTACCAGACGGCAACCCGTTTGCCGGGAGCCACGTACATATTGTCGTTGGGTTTGATGTTGAACGTTCTGTAGAACTCATCAAACTGCTGGACTGTGTAGTTTGCTCTGATGTAGTCCGCGGGATGGGTGTCGGTGTAGTAACCCTCGAGAGCTTCATCTCTTTCATAAACCGAGTACCATATCCTTGTTGCCTCGCGGAAGAACTTCTCATAGTCAAAGCCCTTTATGTCTCTTGCAATATCAAGGCTGAGGGCAAGTCCGCCAAGGTCGGCAACCATTTCGTCGAGTACCCACTCTCCGTCTTCATAGACTCCGTTCAGGACTTCGAACTGATTGAGCTGCTCAACAATCTTTGCGGCTCTCTTGTCAAACTCGGCGCGGTCCGCGTCGGTCCACCAGTTTTCGATATCGCCGAAGGCATTGTATTTGCTGCCGTTGGGGTCAAAGGCGTGGGTAATCTCATGGCCGATGGTGGCTCCTATGGTTCCGAGCATGCCCTCGATGGAGTTGTTTGAATAGAGGTCTCCGATGAGGATTCCGGCCAGAATGTTGATTGAGTTGTTGTACATCTGGTAGTAGGCGTTGGCCTCCGTTGTTCTGGTTTGGGACATGACCCAGTTGCCGCGGTCTATCGGCTTGCCCAGGTAGGAGGTCATGTAGTCCCTGTAGAAGTCGTCCCTGCAGAGGACGGCGTCCAGCAGGTTCTGGTCGTGGTCCTTGACCAGTTCCTTGAGTTCGGAGAAGTCAATCCAGTTGTCGGGGTAGACTACAACGTAGACCATGTTGTCAAGTTTCTCAACGGCCTTCTTCTTGGTTGCTTCGGAGAGCCATGTTGATGCAAGGATTCTCTTTCTCATTGCCGCCATGTATTTCTGTGTCAGTTCAATGATGTTGTCCCTTGTGTCTTCGGGGAACGCGAATTTCAGGAAGACCTGGTCAACGGCGTTTTCAAGCTTGCGGTCTATGAAATCGTAAGCTATGTCAAACAGGTCAATCTCGGTTCCTTCCTCAAGGTCGTTTACAAAACCGTAGCGGTTGATGTCCAGATAAGACATTGCGTAGTTTGTCATGTCCAGTGTCATTATGGTCTTGAGTATCTCAAGATTGTCATCTATGTAGAGGTTATCAATACCTGCAAAGATACCCGGGTCATAGATGTCATACTCAACAGAGAAATCGTCACTGTAATAGCCGAGGCCGATGATCTGGTCATAGAGGGGAGTGCTGAACTTCTTTATCTCATCAAGAGTCATGACCTGCATGTCTTCAAAGGAATTCTCACGTGCATGAGTTGCGGCCGCGTCGGAGAAGAGGTACACGGCTTGTGTCATTTCCTCTGCTAATTCCTCGGTGTACCCGGTCTCAAGGAGAAGATTGTAGTAATATGAATAAATTGAGCCGATTATCTCTTTTGTTTCTTCCTCGCTTTCCTCTCCGGTAAGATCGTTCAGTACTCTTTCGGAATAGAAATTCAGGGAAGGGGTGATTTCAACTGCGTATTCTCTGGGAGATTCAACACCCTTGGTAATCCGGAAAGAGGCAAATGTGTTTCCGAACAGATAGCCTTCCCGAACAAGGGCGGATAAGTCATTTACATTATTGCAGTCACGGACCTGATTGACGTAGAACATGAGGGGCTCATTACCCTCGTTGTTTCTTTTCTCAAAGTCAGAGAAAAGGTCTATATAGCCTCTCAGAAGTTCCAGTTCGTCGGAGTTGAGGGATTTGTCTGCAAGAATCCTCTGTATTGTATCCTGCTGGTATTGTGATGAGCGTTCGTAGAAGGAATCGTGGGTAATTCCCTTTTTTGCTGTTTCAACATACATGTCGTAGTTGGTGTTGAGCTCAAAGTTTTCCCCCGGTGAGGGCTTTTTATCAGGGATATTGCCTGAAATGTTTGAATTGATCCACGGTTTTCCTTCATATTTTTTGAAGCCTGCAGAAAATACGGAGGAAACTATAATGACTGAAACCATGAGAATGGAAAGGATTTTTTTCATAAGAGATTCTCCTTAAGTAAAGAATATATCATATAAATACTTTCTTTAGTAACCTCCTGTATATCAGATAACCGCGGTAAGGCACCTTGATACTTCTGAACAAACGCTCCGGATGCTCCTTGTCGGATGTGAGTTTTCTGATTGTCATTTCCACAAAGTCCATATCGAATTCTTTGAGAAGGGCAAACCATGGACTGATTCTGTCAGCCCTGTTTCCCGTTATTCCGCAAAGGAGTGCAGACAGGGTTTTTGAGTTGAACCTCAGAGGGTTGAGTGTTACTGCATTGATTACCACCTGCGTAACTTTGTCATATTTTTCAGAAGTGCATATGTTTTTAATGCGTTCAGGCATACATACGTCACAGCCGCTGCATTCACTCTGTTTGACACCCAACAACGATAGTAGACCCTGTCTTCTGCATTCTTTATCTCTGAACACATCCATAACGGTTTTCTGTTCTGAAGAGGGGAGAAGTGTGTCATTGTATGTTACAAGTGCATAGGAACAGGCCTGTTTGCCGTCTCTTCCGGCCCTGCCCGATTCCTGAAGGTATGAAAGTGCATCCGGGGGAAGGGTGTAGTGAATAACGCTTCTTATGTTTTTCTTGTTTACGCCCATTCCGTAGGCGTTGGTACTGTACAGAACGCCGTCATTGCTTTTCATGAACCAGTCCTCAAGGTTTTCTCTTTCTTCTTTTGACAGGCCTGCATGGTAGTATCTCTGTTCAATAGTTCTGTTCAATCTGATACCTGTATAACATAATATTTCAGTAACACTCCTTTTACGGCAGAATACAATTGCCGGTCGTTCACACTTTTCAAGAAGCTCAAAAAGTCCTGTATCTCTGTCTGCACATCTGTATGTTGAATAGTAAATATTGTCTCTGTCCGGATTGCCTTTCACTATCAGGGGGTGCCCTGCGAAGATGCATCTTTTTATGTCCCTTATGGTTTTCAGGTCTGCTGTGGCGGTAAATGCCAGCACCTGGGCCGGTCTGAGCCTGAGTACTGCCGTATGGAGTTTCAGATATGAAGGTCTGAATGTCTGTCCCCATTGTGATATGACATGGGCCTCATCACATACCAGAAGGCTTATGTTTCTTTTCTCAAACAGTCTGTATGTGTTCCAGTTGCAGAGGGACTCGGGATTTGTAATTACTATTTTTGCTCCAAGATCAAGTTTTCTGATCTCTCTTTTTCTTTGAACTTTTGTCTGGCCGCCTCTTATACAGACGGTTTCTATGCCAAGTTCCTTCAGATTCCTTATCTGGTCATTCATCAGGGCCAGAAGCGGATAAACCACAATTGTTATTCCTCTGCACAACAGCGCGGGTAACTGGAAACAAAGGCTTTTCCCTGTACCGGTTGGAAGCGTGACCAGTTGGTCTCTTTTTATATAGTCATTGCCGTCCTGTTCTACAATTCTTTGCATTACCAGCAATTGATACGGTTTTACTGCCGTAATTCCGAACCTGTCCGCTGCCGTTTTTATAATACGGTCGGTTATTTCCGATATTTCTTCTCTCATACTTATAGTTATGTCCGTTCACGGCATTTTTCTCCCTACTTTTTCTTCGGGTTTGGAGAATAAAAAAGGCTGCAACTTTTACGCTGCAGCCCTGTGAAGTTTGTTTATTGTTGCTGTTATTTCTTTTCAAGCTCCGCGCCGTAAGCCAGGACAAATGAAAGGAGAATCATTGCAACTCCGATTCCTATTCCGGCTTCCATGTGGATTTCATCTCCTATCTTGCTCACTGAGGCAATTATGGATGAGACGATGATGCATACCATGGGTGCCACAATGTTCATGATTCCCAGTGCCCTGAAAGCCTTTGCACCTTCGGTTGTGAAGGGCGTTCCGGCCTTCTGCTCCATGAGGAAATAGTTCCTGTGAGCTTTAAGGACAATGAGATGTGTGATACAGACAACAACACCTATAATGCAGTAGCCGATGATCTGACCCATTGTGTATTTTCCGTTTGATTCAATTTTTGTCACCATGTCGGCATTGCCGTTACATACGAACATGAATACAAGTGCTGCAAGGCTGCAGACGGCACCTACCAGTGTCATGATGAAAAGAACTTTTGTTATTACTCCCAATACCTTTGAAATCTTCTGTATTGTTTCAAGATTTTTTGACATATTACCTCCTTGTCAGGCTGAAGTCATAATATCCCTATGCGGGGATTTGAACAACATGCTGTTTTTGCATGTTATGTCTTGACTAAAACACTTCAATAGTGTAGTTTCATTCATGCACATGCGGCTATGGTGGAATTTGGTAGACACGCTAGCTTGAGGTGCTAGTGGGCGAGAGCTTGTGCTGGTTCAAGTCCAGTTGGCCGCATAGAAATACGAAACCGGAGGTATACGATACCTCCGGTTTTGCATTTCTAAGCCGAGTAGCCGACAACTTGGACTTGAAACGGAGCGTAAAGCAGGAGCCGAGACGCGCAGGGTCCTGCAGCGGAGGCGGCCCGAGCCGGACTTCCGGTAGGTGAGGGCAAGTCCAGTTGGCTAAAATGACTACTAAGTAGTAAAATTAGTGCAGGAGCTGAACAATATGGAAGCCTTTGGAATCAGTTTCGGTGAAAGGTTGGGACTTGTCAGGGAAGACAATAATCTTACAAAAAGCGCAATGGCTCGTATAGCAGGAGTAGCACCTTCAACCTGGGGAACATATGAAAAAGGAACATCTTTCCCGAGCTATAAGACAATAAGACTCTTCTGTGAATACTTTAACGTGGACGAGGAATGGTTGTTTACGGGTGTAGGAAGAGCTTATCTTCGCTGATTCCATGTGGTGAGTGCGGTAAAACGCAGTAAGCGAGGATAGATGAACGAGGATAAGCGATCCAAAGTTAGGATAAGTTAGGATAAGCGGGGCAAATACAGGCAAATACAGGCAAATACAGGCAAATACAGGCAAATACAGGGTAGAGGGACGGATTTCAGCCTTTTGCCCTGTTTCCCGGAATCGTTTCAAGATCCTCGTTGCCGTTCTCAACGGCCCCGGCAGACAATTCAATGGCCTTCTCCATAAAGAATTCATCATTCATAATTCATGCTCTTTGAAAGAAATATTACCACACCTGCAGGCGGTCCCGAGGGGCTACATACATGGCATCGCCTTCGCAAATGTCATAGGTGGCGTAGAACTCATCCAGGAGGGGAAGGAGTTTGTTGACCCTGCATCTTCCGGAGGCATGAGAGTCACCGACATAATATTCTCTGATGAACGTCCTTGTAGCTGAAATTGCCATCAAATTGGCAAAGTCCCTGAAAAATGCATCATAGTCAAAACCGGGAGCCTGAGAGGCAATACCCATAATGCATTTGAAGGCCGTGAGGTCTGCAACGGACTCATCAAGAATCTGGTGACCGTCCGCAACGGCAAAGCCGGGGAAGAACTCATAACCGCCCATGTAATCTGCAAAAACCTCACAACGTGCATTGAATTCCTCCAGATCCTCAGGCGACCAGAGGTTGTCTTCAATGGAGCGGGTGTAATCAAAGCCGTGCGATATTTCATGGGCTACGAAAATACCTGTGTTTGCCAGCAACGATTCGTAGGACGGATCTTTAAGCGTATGGCTGCAGATAAACGAACTGAAACAAAGGAAAAAGGTGTTTTCCAAAGGTTCGTAGTACATGGAGGAGGTCCAGTTGTTATTGATGGACCAGCTGAACCCGGCATCCAACTGCGGACCGACCTGGGCAAGGAATCTGCGCCGCGCTTTCAGATAGCGCGCGATATTTTCAAGGAATGTTCCTCCGTCTTCGGCAGAAGTGAACTCAACACGGAGAATGTTGGAGAAATCGGTGGGAACGAGGAGTTCCACCTTCATTGCATCAAGTTTGGCAATTGAGGCCCGGCGTGATGATTCGCTGATCCATGTTATGTTTTCAAGCATGCGGCGGTAGTTGGATTTGATGTCGGAGCAGAGCTTTTCAAGGCTGTTGTGCCAGGTCCTGCATTCTTCGGTCTTTGAAAAATAAAGGGCCGTGTCGGTGAAAACAAGGGGCATTACCATTGAGTTCAGGAAAACGCCCTCGAAAATCATGGAAGGTTCGGCGGCATAGAAGTCTTCCAGAAAACCGTCCGAGGCATCCATGATCCGCAGGGGACAGACTATGATCAGGCTCCTGATCAGATGCAGGATACTGAAGGTTTTCATTGCCGTAAGATATTGAGGCTGAGCCAGCATGGAAAGAATAGTGACGGTTTCAGCCAGATTCCCCACGGCAACATAATCATTTTCATATCCGGCCTGTCTGAGATAGTCGGCCAGAGGAAGGAATGACAGCTCTTCGGGTATATGCTCTGCGTTGAACATTTTTTCTGTATCAGGTACTGATGATGAGCCGTAGAGGGAGAAGCCGTCGGGTATGAAGGAGTCCAGATAACTTTTCAACAAAGCTTCTGTTTCCTCTGCTCCAAATCCCAGAAGAGAGAAGAGGTGTCCCTTCTGCTCAAGGAAGACCCTGTAACGTAACGTCTGCGGAGCATAGGCCTCTGAAGTGCTGTCAGGGAAAATGTTATAACTGAAAGTGTAGCAGATATGGCCATTATCAATAGTGTATGCATCACGCAATTCATGCCAACAGGTGTTGTCCAGCAGCAATTCAATTCCCGTCTCTCTGCAGATGCGGGCCAGGACATTCATCAACTCTTTGTAATCCGCGGCGTTCCATATGGCATCGACCATGGGCTGAACGTATGTCATACCGTTCTCGCGTTCCTCCATGTCCATATAGGTGGACATGAGGGCCGCGATATTGGCCTTCTCAGGAGTGTCGGGGTTTTCCAGACACTCATTCAGCAGGTCAACAGTCCATTCGTAAAAAACCTGCTTGTCAATGGTGTTTTCCCTTCCCCCGAGAAAATGATAATCAACCTCCAGAAAGTCCGGGGCGTTCAGCATATCCGCCGTAACACAGGAGTAATAGTCATCTTTGAGACTTGACTGCAGATAGGCATGGATACGGTCCACAAGAAATGCAAGTTCATCCTCTGTCATCAGTTCATCCGGACCGAACACGGTGTTGTTCTCCGGAATGTACAGACCTGCGTTTGTAAGATTCTCAACCGCTTCTTTTCCGTCCTCAGGAATATCTTCAAAGGCACAGTCGCGGTACTTGACAATGTAACGTACACCTTCCTGAACGTCGGGCAGTGGACCGAATGAGCGCAGAAGCATACGGCAGCCCTCAATGCGCGTCAGAGGAGCGTTCGGGGACAGCGGCCCCAGAATGTCCCGGACGGTGGGAGCAGGGTCTGAGTAGGCGTCTGCATTGACGCACAGCATAATGGCCGCTTCTTCGCATGTGTACGGCTTTTCTGCGGTAGCGGTGGCGCAGGAAACAAAGACAATCAGAATCAATACTGCAAGCAGGGACGGAATGTGTTTTCTCATACTTTCATAGTATCACAAAGAATTGCGGCGGGCTCAATGTTCAGGTGAGGGGAGTTGACAAGTTAGCCTGTGCTAACCATAATGTATTCAGTTAGCAAATGCTAACTAATGAAGGCTCGAATGAGGACATCACAGATAAACAGTCACTTTGAATCTTTCGGACGTTTTCAGATAAGGCACAGAAAGGCCTTTCTGATTATTCTTATTGTTTTTATAAATTTCAAAAATTGCACTTAAGAACCTATTTTCTAGTTATCTGAGATGAAATTTCATCTGAAAGACCCTGATTCTTACTTTCTCAGATAAAACACAGAGGCAGTTCATGTTGAAAACATGTGCAAAACCTGGATGCAGAGCCAACGCCTGCACTCTGCCTTCCCGCTAAGGCTTCTACGGCCAGCGGGAGTCAGGATTCCGGCTGCCTCTGCACAGGTTGTTGCACAGGTTTTCAACATGGAGCGTTAAAACTTTTTTGTAAGTTGAAACATTCAACTTGAAACGAAAAAAAATTGTTGTATGTTGAAATTTCACCATTTAACAAAGCGATTGTGCACAAGTTGTGTCATAACCTGTGCATTTGCAAGACGGAAA
>CAMZFA010000063.1 GCA_947305945.1 uncultured Spirochaetales bacterium
CCGGTGATTGTTGGAAACCTGTGCAACAACCTGTGCAGAGGCAGCCGGAATCCTGGCTCCCGCCGGCCGTAGAAGCCTTAGCGGGAAGGCAGAGTGCAGGCGTTGGCTCTGCACATGTTTTGCATTCAGGTTTTCAACATGAACTGCCTCTCTTTGAGGTGCAACGAGGTGCAGGGAAGTTCAAGGATGTTCAAGCAAGTTCAGTGTTTTTCAAGGATGTTCAAGGACGCTCGGTGCGGAGCAGCCATTTCGGCTAATGTGGTCAGCCGATAATGTCTCTGACAACCTTTATGATTGCCTCATCCTTTGCATCCCGGAAGAAATACTCACGGAAGTTTTCCCCGGCAAAGGCGCCTTTGACCAACTCTCTGTCCAGCTCAGGCAGAATGTCCGTAAGTTTTCTGTGGGTAACGGTCTTCACCTGATCCAGAATCTTTTTGTTCCTCTGCTCGTGCACAACCCTCTCCTTGGGATATCCGCCGCCGGAGGGCTCACACCACAGTTTCTCGAAAATGTACTGCAGGTTCAGATCTCCTCCCCAGCCGAAACCCAGGGCAAACGGAATGGCAATTGCGTTTCCGTCATTGATCTGCGAGAAGGTGTATGCATCCAGAGGTGTCTCGACGTGACCGCAGAGCACGCCGGGGAATGAGTTGAGGGCAAGCATGGCACCCTCACCTGTTCCGCAGCCTGTGACAACAAAGTCTGCAGCACCGCTGTTCAGAAGTGTTGCGGCAAGGATTCCGAGCTGCACGTACGTAAGCTGGGCCTTGTCATCTGCCGAATACATTCCGTAGTTGACTACTTCAAATCCTTTTTCGTCAGCCACCTTCCTGAGGCTGTTGTAAATCACCTGATTTTTTGCAGCCTGACTGTTTTCATTCATTAATGCTATCTTCATGATTACATGATAACAGACCTAAATCTGTAACTTACCGTCATGTTTTGTGTGAAATCCGTTAATGTTTCTGATAAAATGGGAACATCGGGAGAATTTTATGCTGTTGCAGAGAGATATTCTTTTCTTCTTCAATTCCGTAAGAACACCTGTTCTTGACAAGTTTTTTTCAATAATCACCAACTTCGGTGATGTCTACCTGGCAGTTCCTCTCATGCTTTTCATCATCTGGTGCATTGACAGGAAAAAAGGCGTTTCAATTGCATTGGCATTATTGGGAGCGGTATCGGCAAACACACTTGCAAAGGCGGCTTTTTCAGTTCCCAGGCCCTGGGTTGTTCACCCGGAGCTCAACAGTCTGGGAAAGATCCGGGCTACAGGACCTTCTTTCCCCAGCGGACACTCCGCCACTGCCTCCTCCATGTTCATTTCCATTTTCCTCAACTTCAAAAGGAAAGGGGCACGCTTCTTCTGTATCCTGATATGTCTCCTTGTTCTGGTTTCCAGAATGTACATGACTGTCCACTGGCCCATGGATGTTGCGGCAGGCCTGGTAATTGGTTTTCTCAGTGCCGTCATAGCCGCAAATTGGGCACGGGGCATGCTTGAAACAAGGAATTTCAATGTTCTCATGGTCTTTGGAGCACTCTTCTGCATAGCAGGCTTTGTCTCGGCATGGATGGTTGAAAACGGTATAATCGATGCCCTGAGATTCGAGGAGTTCCCTGCACATCTGGGAATGGCCGGAGCTGCCGCCATGGGAATAAGCATTGAGGAGACTTTCTTCCCGTTCTCGGCAAAAGGTCCCCGCTGGAAACGTCTTGTCAGATACCTGCTCGGACTTGCAGGTGTTGTCTTCTTCATGGCTGTTACTAAGAAGTTCATTCCGGCAACACCTCTTTACAGAGCCCTCAGATACTCGGTTACCGGAATCTGGGCAACCGCACTGTGGCCCTATCTGGGCATAAAGATGAATCTCTTCAGAAGAGCAATAGACTGAAAGTTTTATTCATTTCTTTTTCGGGGCAGGGAGCTCGTCGTACATGGCTTCAAAGAGTCTTGTGAGGAAATCCCTGTCCTCAACGTTGTCCACAAGAAGCATTTTCCTTGCACCCTCATAGGGAAGCCGGAGTTCTGCATCCGGCATCATTTTCTCCGCAGGCTCAACATCCTTGACCATGAAACGGTCATCATAGATTCCGCCGGCAATCTTTCCGCGGTAGTAGATTATGTATTCACCCATCATGGCTTTGTAAGACACATCTTCCAGGCCTGACAGCTGTTCAAGTATGTAATTCAGATATTCCCTGCTTGATGCCATTATGCCTTCCTGACCGGATGTCTTATTACAGTCCTGTTCTTGTCCGGATCAACCTTGCGCGGGTCACTGAGATAGATTTCGTGATGAAGTCTGCCGGCTGAGAAATCAAGGTCATAGCCCTGCTCCTTTACAAACGCATGCATCATTTCAACCGTGACAGGCTCTGTATCATATGGTCCGATATGCATGCACTGCACGCATAATCCTTCTTCCATAGTCATAAATTCCACTTTTGAGAAGTCTACCTTCTTTTTGCACGTGGCTTCTTCCACTGCCCAGTCAAAGTCTTCTTTTGTTACAAAATCGGGAAGTCGGATGACCGAAATCCAGTTGAAACTGTCCTTCCTTGAGTAGTCCGCGCCTTCTATGCCGTCCTGCCACCAGAAGCCTTCAAGCGGCGGAACAACGTATTCAAAATAGCCTTTTATCTGACGGCTGCCCTTCTTGCTCATCTTGATTGTATATGCAAGTCCGTAGAGCAGATTCAGCGCCTTTGAATACTCTCCCTCAGGGTCATTGGGGTTCCCCTTGCCCCTTACGGCAATGAAGTTGAATGTGGGTACCGTTACAATTTCCGGCTTTGATGCAGGCTGGTAGAACTCTTTGTATTCTTTCTTGTAGTCAAATGCCATTGCTGTGTACCTTCAGAAATTTTGTATCATTCATCTGCTCGTTGGTCAGATATTTCCCGTCAAAAAACAGTGCATAAGTTGTAACCGGCGTAGGGGCCGTACGGGCCTGTTCTTTGGTTTCAATATGAACGGCGCGGAACGGGATGTTGTGGTCTCTGGCTGTCTGTTCCAGAATTGGAACATACTTTGCATTGAACGGGCACTGACTGGTATAAAACAGGACGTATCCGCTGTCATCAACGTGAGGATGCCTTGCACATTCACTGAACCCGGGTCTGGGTGCATCCGGAGAGAAAGGAAGATACCACAGCTGAATTCCGTTATCGGCCTCGTCACATACGGAGAAGCCCTTGTATTTCAGAAATCTGGGGTCGGCGAGAAAGGGTTTTTTCTTTGCAGAACTCAATATGCAGAGACCTTTCCTGTTCTTCTGTCTGCTGTCCTCTATGCACGCACCCAGCAGATCATTGGAATATCCGTGCCCTTTGAATGACCCGGAAACCCAGAGACAGTCTATGTACATATAACCGTCCGCCTCAATGGGATTCCATGCGTTTTCCGCCGGTATGTATTCGATGAAGCATTTTCCGCGTTCAGTGCTTTTCAGGAAAACCAGACCTTCTTTGAAACGGTCTGCAAGCCAGGCCTTTTTCGATGATACCTGAACATCTTTGTTGTTGGAGATGGCACAGCAGATATGCTCATTCTCAAGATTGTCCTCTGTAACTCTGATGTATTCCATAACTTCGGATTATATCATGCACTCTGGTTCACAGATTATTTTTTATTTTTACAAATTCTGTTCATTAAAATTTAAGTATCCCTCAAGTATTCCGGGGATAATGTATCTCTTTGTCATTCCTGCAGTTGAATAATTATTAAATTGTTTTCTGAAATTATTGGCTGTACTATATAATTAACCATATCTGTAAAGGAGGATCCTATGGAGAAGAAGTTTCCCAAGGGGTTTCTTTGGGGCGGTGCAACTGCAGCAAACCAGTGCGAAGGCGCCTATGACGCAGGCGGACGCGGTCTGTCCAGCGTTGACGTAGTACCTTACGGTCCGGACCGCATGAAGGTATCGCGCGGCGAAATGAAAATGCTGCGCTGTCTGGACGGATACAGCTATCCCTCCCATGAAGCAATAGACTTCTATCATCATTACAAGGAGGACATTGCCCTCTTTGCCGAGATGGGATTCAAATGCTACCGTATGTCCATTGCGTGGACACGCATATTGCCTAACGGCGATGACGACACGCCCAACGAGGCAGGTCTGCAGTTCTACGAGGACGTCTTCAATGAGTGCCGCAAATACGGCATTGAGCCGCTTGTTACAATCGACCATTTCGATACTCCCATAGCTCTGATTGAGAAATACGGAGGCTGGCGTGACCGCAGGATGATTGACGCTTATGTCAAGTACTGCCGGGTTATCTTCAACCGTTATAAGAATCTTGTAAAATACTGGATTACATTCAATGAAATCAACATGCTGCTGCACATGTCATTCATGGGTGCAGGTATATATTTTGAGCCGGGAGATGACAAAGAGCAGGTGAAATACACGGCTGCCAACAATGAGCTTCTTGCAAGCGCAAAAGCAGTCAAACTTGCCCACGAGCTCATGCCCGGTTCAATGGTAGGTTGTATGCTTGCCGCCGGTCAGTTCTATCCGTACAGATGCGCTCCGGAAGACATCTGGGACGGCCTTGAAAAGGACCGCGACAATTATTTCTTCATCGACGTACAGGCAAGAGGCTATTATCCGGTCTGGGCAAAGAAGCGCATGGAGCGTGCAGGTATTGTATTGAATCTGTCAAAGGAGGACGAAGAGGTACTGCGTGAGGGTGCTGTGGACTACGTGGCATTCAGTTACTACTGCTCCCGCTGCACCACAGCCGATCCGGAGATATTCGAGGCACACAAGCGCCCGGGCAATGCGGTCTTTGCATCCGTGGAAAACCCGCACCTCCCGTTCACGGAATGGGGATGGCAGATTGATCCCACGGGACTTCGCATCACAATCAATACTCTCTATGACCGCTATCAGAAGCCTCTGTTCGTAGTAGAGAACGGACTGGGTGCCAATGACAAGCTTGAAGCCGACGGTACGGTCCATGATGCCTATCGTATCGAATATATGAGAAAGCATATCGCGGCAATGAGAGATGCAATCACCGAAGACGGAATCCCTCTTATCGGGTTCACTTCATGGGGCTGCATAGATCTTGTTTCTGCATCCAGCGGAGAGATGAAGAAGCGCTACGGAATGATTTATGTCAACAAGGACGATCAGGGCCACGGCGATCTGAAGCGCTACCGCAAGGACAGCTTCTACTGGTATAAAAAGGTTATTGCATCCGACGGTGCTGACCTTGATTAAGTGATAATTAAAACCCAAAGAAGGAGAATTTTATGGATTACAAAGCACTAGCGACCACCATTCTCGCGAATGTAGGTGGTAAGGAAAACGTAACCATGTCGTACACTGTGCGACAAGGCTCCGTTTCACCCTGAAGGACGCTTCTCAGGCCAAAACTGACGTTCTGAAGAAGACCAAAGGTGTGCTGTCTGTAGTAAATGCCGGAGGACAGTATCAGATTGTCATCGGCCCGGACGTACCCCAGGTATACCAGGAAGTCATTCAGTTGGGAGGCTTCTCGGCATCAGCTCCGGTAGATGATCCGGAAGCAGAGAAAGAGGACACACGTTCTGCTCTTTCAAAGGCCCTTGAAGGTATAGCAAGTATCTTCCAGCCGATCATCCCCGCAATTACCGGCGCCGGTCTTATGAAGGCCATTATGGCCCTCCTCTCCGCCATGGGTGTTCTCAAGGGCGGCACACAGACCTACATCATCCTGAATGCAATGGCAGATGCCGCATTCTACTTCCTGCCCATTCTGCTTGCAGAATCCTGTGCCAGAAAGTTCAAGTGCAATGTCGGTACGGCAATGGCACTTGCCGGAGTTCTTGTATATCCGGCTATGATTACCCTGCTCAAAGGTGCTGATCCGGTCAGGTTCCTCAGCTTCCTTCCTGTTACCAAGGCAACTTACACATCTTCCGTAATCCCAATCATTCTCGGAGTATGGTTCATGTCCATAGTTGAGCACTGGGCTCAGAAGGTTTCTCCCAGAGCAATCAAGTTCTTCTCCGTACCTCTTCTCAGCCTCTTTGTCGGCGGTACAGTCACTCTCGTAGTACTCGGCCCGATCGGCGCCTGGGTATCAGATCTTATCAACGTATTCTTCACATGGCTCAACCATACAATCCCATGGGTTGTTCCCACAATCGTTGGTATCTTCAGCCCGTTGCTCGTCATGACAGGTACACACTACGGTCTTATTCCTATCGGTACAAACAACCTTGCTACCGTTAAATGGGATACTGTTGTAGGACCCGGTATGCTTGTCTCCAACGTTGCCCAGGGTGCTGCAGGTCTTGCAGTAGGACTTCGCTCAAAGAATGCAGACACCAAGCAGCAGGCATCTTCTTCAGGTCTGACCGCAGTTCTCGGTATCACAGAGCCTGTTCTCTACGGTATTAACCTCAAGTTCACATTCCCGCTGTATGCAGCCATGATCGGCGGCGGTGTTGGCGGACTTTACCTCGGAATCACAAGAGTTGCCCGTTTTGCAGGCGGATCCCCCGGCCTTCTCGTTCTGCCGGCATACATCCCCACAGCCGATGTAGCTCCTCTCGGATATACTATGGCAAACCTTGTTAATGCCGTAATCGGTGTTGTCATTGCCATGGCAGTTGCTTTTGCTGTCAGCTACGTGCTCTTCGGAGTATGGGCAAAGAAAGGCAAACTTGATCCGGCTGAGCTCGGAGAAACAGAAGCAGAGACACCTGCCGCTCCCGCTGCAGCTGACGATGAGATTGTTGCTGTTGCAAACGGTGAACTTCTGCCGGCCGAAAAGCTTGTAGACAAGATGTTCGCCGAGGAGTCCATGGGTCAGACAGTAGGTATCGAACCTAAAGATGGAAGAATTGTTTCACCTGCAAACGGTACACTGGAAATGGTCTTTGATACAGGTCATGCATTCAGCATCCGCATGAAGGACGGTACCGGTCTTCTTATCCATATCGGTGTGGATACAGTCAATCTGAACGGAAAGGGATTCAAGGTTCTGAAGAAGCAGGGCGATACAGTAAAGGCCGGAGAAGCCATTGTTGAAGTTGATCTTAATGTCATCAAGGATGCAGGTCTTTCTGCACAGACAATGATTGTCATCTCCGAACCCGCTGTTGAAGGCCAGCTTGCCAAATTCATTGAATTCGGTCCGGTAAAGGCAGGACAGAGGATTAACAAATAATCCGGTTGTCATAAATTGACACAAGGGAGCTGCTGCAATACCCTTTGCGGCAGCTCCTGTTTTTTCAGGGGCTGACCGTTTGCTGTATTGCGGACAAACGCAGCGGTTCACTGAAGAGCACTTCGTGGGCAATCCCGGCCGAACTCAACTCTCCGAGAAAACACGAAAGATATTCCTCCGATGAAAAAGGTTGCATGAATGCCAGAAAGAAGTTGCCGTTGATACAGGTCACTTCACACAGAATATCCGTCATCTTTGACAGAGATGTAACAAAAAACAATTCTTTTATATACGGATCCAGCGGTCCGAAACTTCTGCTCCTGGGATAAGAAACACAGGCAGTTGCCTGCGGAATATCAGGAGAAGGAGTTTGAATCATCTGTTTCATCTGCTTGATTTCCCAGAGAGAATTCTCCGGCTGGGCCTGCAGGATAAGCTGTCCGTAAATCATGGTGCATGTTCTGGACATGTCATTCAAATCCATGCTCTTCGGAAAATCCAGAACACTGTTGCCCACAAACAGCCGGTAGTTGTCATGGTTTCCCAGGATTGCCTTGTGATCAACCGGTACAAAAACCGTGATTGTTTTTTCACTGGCCGGGTCAAATTTTCTTGCTGCTTTTGCCAATAAAACGGAAAACAGCACATTGGGGCTGGCATCATTATCCCTGCAGTACTTCATTACCTGTTCTTCGGGAAGCTTCAGATAAAATACTCTTTTGTCTGTTTCCTGTCCCCTGACCAGACGGAAAAAATCTGGAATCGGTTTCTTCCTGTAAAGCGGAGCTTCCACGCCGTCCACATCCAGTCCACGGAAGGGATCTCCGGTTTCCGTTTCAGGGATTTCTTCTCCGGGCAGACGGAATCCTGAGGAGTCAAACGTCTTGCCGGTTGTCTTGGACAGATATAAAAAAAGAGTGCTTTTGATATAAGGCAACACACCTGCTCCGTCAGTCAGAGCGTGGGGAATCTCGAAGGCCAGCCGACGGTCCTCATATTTCCAGGCTGCAAGGTGGTAGTTGGATGCTTCGGAGTTCAGACTTATAGGTTCCCAGGTGTTTCTGACCGTCATAGGGAGTGCATTAGGCACCGTGATCACATCACTTCCCCTGTAAGCTGCCCTGACGTAAAAGTACGGAAAACGAGTGCGCAGTTCCTCCACCGCTGAGCGCAGAATCTCCCCGTCCACCGGCTCAGATAATGAGACAATCACGCTCAAGATATTAGACTGTTCGGGCAAAGACAGATTCTGTGCATCAATACTGACAGCACATTGTATGATTGTTCTGTGCCCGACGAGTTTTCTCATCTCTGCAATATATCCGGTCATGC
>CAMZFA010000064.1 GCA_947305945.1 uncultured Spirochaetales bacterium
TTTAAGAGTGGCTCTAATTTTTCGAGAACTACGGGACTCGAACCCGTGGCCTCCACCGTGACAGGGTGGCGTGATAACCAGCTTCACCAAGTTCCCTTGTATGCTAGGACTATACTAAAACCCATGTATTTTGTCAACACTTCAGTTTGCAGAATCAATAATGCCGCCGCACAGGACTGTGTCACCGCTGTAGACAACAAGGCTCTGACCGCAGGTTGCAGCCTTGACCGGTGCGTTGAACGAGGCGCAGATACGGCCGTCTGCAAGTGTGCTGACAGTGCATGCAACCGGGCTTCCGGTGGAGCGGATCTTGGCCTGTGCCTCGATAGGGGTCTTAATGCTGTCTACAGAGACCCAGTTCACATCCTTGGCTGTGACAAGGCAGTGCATCACCTGATCCTCTGTTCCCACAACAACCTCGTTTCTCTCGGGGTGAAGGGCTATGACATAGAGCGGGTGAGGGGCACTGACTCCCAGGCCTTTGCGCTGACCTATGGTGTAGTTCCACATTCCGTTGTGCTTGCCCAGGATTTTGCCCGAGGTATCCACAATGTTGCCTTCACGGGGCTGCACTTCAAGAAGCTCTGAGTAGGGACCGCTGTAGAAGTCCTGGCTCTCACTCTGGGTGCCGGGGTGGAAGCCCAGCTCGGCATCCATTTTGCGGATTTCCGCTTTTGTGTAGTCTCCCAGTGGGAAAAGGATGCGGCTCAGCTGCTTCTGGCTGAGGCGGTAGAGGAAATAGCTCTGGTCCTTCAGGAGGTCCTTTCCGCGCTTTAAAAGGTATCGCCCGCAGCTGGAGTCAATGCGGGCATAGTGGCCTGTTGCAAAGAAGTCAAAGCGGATTCCGGCGCGTTCGGCTTCGTCGATCATGGCCCCGAATTTGATTTTCTGGTTGCAGAAAACGCAGGGGTTGGGCGTGTGGCCGCTCAGGTATTCATCCCTGAAGTATTTGAGGATTGTGTTTTCGTAGACGTCTGAAATGTCCAGTGCAATGTGGGGGATGCCGATTTTCTCACACAGGGCTTTGATTTTGGTCATGTCGTGCTTTTCGGAGGGGCCGAAACAGGAGTCGCGCTCCGGGTTGCCGTGGAAGGGCCTGTCGGGTTTCCACACGGACATGGTGATTGCAGTTACGTTGTGGCCCTGCTGTTTCAGAAGCCATGCAACCATTGTGGAGTCTATTCCGCCGCTCATTCCTACCAGTACATCTGCCATGCGTGTATGATACCACAAGATGGGATTCTGTGCTATTATCGCATTGAAGTAAGGAGAGACATTTATGAAAAAGAGCGTTCTCAGAAGATATGCGGTTCTCATTGCCACAAAGGGCGTGAATATACAGAAGGGACAGGAAGTCATTATCAATGCGGATCTTGACCAGCCCGAGTTCATAAAGATGCTGACGGAGGAGTGCTACAAAGCCGGAGCTTCAAAGGTTACCGTTGAATGGTCATACCAGAGCCTGGCAAAGATCCACTACCGCTACAGGTCTCTTAAAACTCTGGGAAAGGTTGAGGAATGGGAGAAGGCAAAGCTCCAGCATGCCGTGGATGTGCTTCCGTGCAGAATCTACATTGAGTCCGAGGATCCGGACGGTCTTAAGGGAATAAACAGGAAGAAGATGGCCTATGCCCAGCAGAAGAGATATCCGGTCATCAAGCCCTACAGGGACAAGATTGAGAACAGGGACCAGTGGTGCATTGCCGCGGTTCCGGGTAAGAAATGGGCAAAGAAGCTTTTCCCCGGGCTTTCCGCCGGTCAGGCTGTGGAGAAGCTGTGGGAGGCTATTCTCATGACCTCCAGAGTGGATGATGACCCCGTGCAGGCATGGAACAGGCACAATGAAAATCTTAGAAACCGCTGCAACTGGCTGAACTCTCTGGGAATCAGCGAGCTTCACTATACCTCCTCAAACGGAACCGACCTGACAGTGGGTCTTATCAGGGAAGGGCGTTTCTGCGGCGGTGAGGAAACAAGCCTTCAGGGCTATACTTTCAATCCCAACATCCCCAGCGAGGAGTGTTTCACCTCTCCTGCCAGAGGCAAGGCCGAGGGCATTGTCTATGCCACAAAGCCGCTGTCATACGAGGGCCAGCTGATTGAGAATTTCAACATCAGGTTCAAGGACGGCAAGGCTGTGGAGTGGCATGCGGAGAAGAACGCCGAGCTTCTGACAAAGATGCTGACCATGGATGAGGGTGCCTCCTATCTGGGTGAGTGTGCCCTGGTGCCGTTTGACTCGCCCATCAACAACAGCGGAATCCTGTTCTACAACACTCTGTTCG
Source organism: uncultured Spirochaetales bacterium (assembly GCA_947305945.1). Lineage (GTDB taxonomy): Bacteria > Spirochaetota > Spirochaetia > Sphaerochaetales > Sphaerochaetaceae > RUG14846. The sequence goes on from CAMZFA010000064.1 coordinate 2,286, forward strand.
ATGAGAATGCCGCCTGCCATCTTGCCATGGGTGAGGGCTTTGCGGACTGCATCAACGGTTTTGAGGAACTGGGGCTTGAGAAGTGCAGGGAACTGGGCGTGAACGACTCAATGATCCACGTTGACTTCATGATCGGAAGCCGGGATCTGAACATTACGGCAAAGTGCTTTGACGGAAGGGAAGTGCCTGTCTTTATCAACGGCAACTGGGCCTGACGGCCGATTCATTCAGCTTTTTTCTTATATTTGATTATTGAAGTGCGCTTTGTGAAGATCTTCTCAAAGCGCCTTATTTCTGACTCGGTCATTGTTGCGCGGGCAAACTGGTCCTTGAGAAACTCTATTGTGTAGTCCCGTTCCTCATCAGATTTGAAGTAGCCAAGCTCTTCCAGTGCGTCAAAGCACTTTTGGGCCGCACTGCTTACACGCTCAAGTGAGACAATGTTGCCTCCTGAGGGGTATTTCTTCAGATTGGAGTAAAGGGCGTAGCATATGATCTGAACTGCCTGGGCAAGGTTGAGGGAGGGGAAGGCATCGCTTGTGGGAATGGTGACAACCATGGAGCACATGCGCACCTGCTCGTCCGTAAGGCCGCTGGACTCGCATCCGAAGACAATGGAAATCTTGCCTTTGGGGGTGACCGTGATTCTCTGAGCCAGTTCCTCGGGCGTGACGCAGCTCATTTTCCTGTATTTGCCGTGTCTTCTGGTGGCGGCAACGGCAAGAATGCTGTCCTTCAGGGCGTCTTCAAGGCTTGTAAATTCCCTGCGGTTTTCCCAGAGGTCCGAGGCGTGCAGTGCAAGGGTGCGGACGCGGTTCTCATCGTAGGTGGCTTTGGTCACCAGGGTGAGGCGGCTCAGCCCCATTGTCTTCATGGCGCGGCATGCGCTGCCTATGTTGGCACCGTCCTGGGTGTCCACAAGTATGACTTCTATCCTGTCAAGGTTTGCATTCTTTTCCATACCGTTCAGCAAATCACATATTGTGTCTTTTGCCAAGCGCGTTTACACTATTATTTTGATGAAGGAAAAGTATCTGAAGCAGATCAGGAACATTCTCTATTTCATGCTTGCCGTCACGCTGATGAGTATCTGTAAGATTACATCCAGTGTGTCGATCAACCTCATCATGTCCATCTTCATCTTCCTGGTCATGCTTCCCGTTGTCACCGCTCTTGAGAGACACAAGGTTCCGGCCTGGATTGCAACTCTGATTGCAGCTCTTATTGCAGTGGCTGCGGTTCTGGGTGCCGTTGCGTTCATTCTCTACACGGTCAACCAACTCATTGCCGTCATTCCCGGCTATGTTGTCAGGATGAACTATCTGGACAACTATGTGATGGGCCTTGTAAGCAGGTTCCGCGAAGTTCCGCAGAAGGGCAGTTTCCTGAGCCTTCTGAACATTGACTGGAATACTACCCTTATTCCTCTGCTCAGGTCGGTCTCGGCTTCAGCAATCAACATTGTGAAGAACTCTCTTATCATTCTGCTTCTGTCAATGTTCCTGCTGATGGAGCGTAACACCCTTGTTCCCAAACTTTCATCCGTGACCCAGAACTCGGAAAACCCCGAGAAGGTTGCAATCATGGTTGAGAGGGTAAACCGCCAGATTTCAAAGTATCTGGGCATGAAGTTCCTGCTCAGTTTCTTCACCGGACTTCTTTTCTATGTAACAGGTCTGGCCGTGGGTCTGAATCTTGCCTTCCTGTGGGGCGTTCTTGCCGTTGTGCTGAACTTCATTCCCACGTTCGGAAGCATTATAATCACGCTTGTCACTGTTTTCATGGCGGTTCTGCAGTTTCTGCCCGACTGGACGCCCATAATCATTGTTGCCGCGGGTACGGTGGCCACCCAGACCATAATTGGAAATATTCTGGACCCCAGACTTCAGGGTAACCAGCTGAACCTCAGCCCGTTCTTCATCCTGGTCAGTCTGAGTATCTTCGGCTACATCTGGGGCATTATAGGAATGTTCCTTGCAGTTCCCATCATGAGCATAATGCAGATCATCTTTGCCAACATGGATTCCACCCGCGGAATTGCCATCATGGTATCCTCAGGCTCGTCTCTCAGAAAGAGGATGAAGGCCGAGAAAAAGGGCCTTGAACCGGGCCTTTTCGATGATGTTATGTTTCCTCAGGATTCTTTGAAAAAAACACAAAAAAAATCTTGATTTTCGGCATGTCATGACACATATTTATGTCATGTCATACGAACTTACTCCTTTTGAAAAGGAAATGGAAAATATTCTTCTTGAGATGCAGGAACAGCTGCAGGGAAAGATTGCCGGAACCGATCAGGATTTCCGCAATGTAGTGGGTGCTTCAGGAATCAAGGACAGCATAGACCTTGCAACCGATGATATGGCTGCAAAGAAAATGGAAGCAATAAGCAAGGTGGACTCCAACAGGCTCAAGGCCGTTGAGCAGGCTCTTGTCAGAATAAGAAACGGAAAGTACGGTATCTGTGCCCAGTGCGGCAGGAATATTCCCGAGGGAAGGCTCAGGGCTCTGCCATATGCCCTTCTGTGCATGGACTGCAAGAGCAAAAACGAGCAGCACTGAGATTATTATATCCTGATAATAAAAAGCAGGCTTTTTCAAGCCTGCTCATTTTCTTTACTGAAGTTGATTTTAACTTTCCGTCCGCGGAATTCCTGTCCGTTGACCTTGTCTATGACGGACTGGGCAATTTCCTTTTTGACACTGACAAATGAATAGTTCTGTTTGAATGATACTCCGTACAAGTCTGATTCGGATATCTTTGCTGTACTGACTATGAATGATGCCAGTTCCTTTGCATTTGCTCTGCTGGTTTTTCCAACGTTGATGTAGAGCGAAGCAGCGTTCACATTCTCAACACTCTGGGCTTTTTCCTTTTTTCTGGGCATTTTCAGATAGAGGTATGCCAGAAGGTAGCCTCTCATTGAGAGCGGAACATTTTTTCTGATGAAACTTCTGGTTTTCTCCAGCTCTTCGGGCTGGTTGTAGAGCTTCATCTCTTCAACAAGTTTTTTGATTTCAAGTCCGGCGTCTGCCATGTTCTGCTCCTTGATCAATTATGTAAGGATGATACTAAATTTACTTGAAAGGGACAATATGATAAACTGACGCCATGGCCGGCATCAACTCCGAGATAGATTCCCTCAGGCAGGAAATCGACAGAACCGACACATCTCTGAAAGACCTTTATCAGGACCTTGGTAAGGTGGCATGCACCTACCACAGGGCCATTGCCGTCCCCGAGAGCGACGAGGTCTATGACCGGATTTGCGCCCTTGCAGGCCGCAGGGATGATATTGAAGACCGGATGAAGTCTATCAGGATGGTCCTGGACAGAAAGACGAACACCGGGCGTGACATACAGAGTACGGAAAGGTCCATAAAGGAGCTTGACTCAGAGCTCAGGACAAAGCTTGCCGCCCTTGGTGCCGTTGCCGCAGAGGCCTATGCCGCGGGCAGGCTTCCCGAGGAAATGATTCAGTTCATGACCCCTGTGGATGAGTACAATTCAAAACTTGCGGAGCTTGAGGCAAAAGCCTCATCCGGGGTGTTCTCGTCCATCTATTCAAGGCGCGCCGTCAGGTTCAGGGAGACTCTGAACACGGTCTTCTACGAGGTGGGCTTTGCAATCAATGAAGCTGGGAAAACAGCCGGTGTTCCAGGCCAGAGGGCGCAGGAGATTTCCGCCTCCATTGAGCAGATTTCACAGAAGCGGATGAGTTTTGACAGCCTTATGGGTAAAAAGCGCAGTGACCTTACAGAGGCCGAGGGCTCCCTTGCCGGAATAGGTGCACCCAACGGCGACATAAACCGTCTTATGCGTGATTATTCCATGCAGGTAAAGGAAATAACTGATGAACTAGATGTGTGCTTTACGGAGTACGGCCGCATAATCAGCAAAACCATGGACAGCTGGCTGGACGACATGGCGCCGGATGAACTCAAACTTGCCTGCCGCCGTCTTCAGGCCGGCCTCAAGCGCCGCCACCGCCAGCACCTGAACCTCAATTACTATGACATAGTCAAGGAGATTGAGATCCACAGGATGCAGGCTGGGCAGCTTGACAGCCAGATTGAGGTCCTTGAGGCCCAGCGTACGGCACTGGTTCACCAGATTGAGGAACTGCGCATCCGCCGGACGCAGGAAGAGAAGACCCTGGCGGAGCTTGGCAGGAAACAGGAAGAAATATCGCGCAACGCCGCAGACATTGCCGGCGGTAAGCTTTAGGAGGCTATATGGACGAACAGCTTGCCCAGATGGGCGATACCTTGAAGGAAATTGGTTCCGTTTTCCGGAATTCGGGTCTGAAAGCCGTTACCGTGATTCTCATTTTCTACATCGGAGTGCTGATTATCAGGTCCATCCTCAGGATGGTCAAGGCCGGTATTGTGAACAGCTCGGTGGACAATTCCCTGGTTACGTTCATTACGAACATAATCAGGTTCTGCCTCTATCTGGCCCTCATTCTGATCTGTCTCTCCTTCATGGGAGTGTCTCTGAGCGGAGTGCTTTCCGCTGTCATGGCCCTGCTTCTGGCCATAGGCCTGTCCCTCCAGAACATGATAGCTTCCGTTGCCTACGGCTTCATGATTGCCACAACGCACCCGTTCAAGGTTGATGATTATGTTGAGGCCGGAGGTACAGCCGGTACTGTAAAGGAAATCAACCTCCTGCACACCGTCCTCATCACTCCGGACGGCAGGAAGGTCTATGTTCCCAACAGCTCAATCTTTGCAAATCCCATCCTGAACAACAACGGAATAGGGCGCAGGAGAATGGACATTCTTGTTTCCGTGGACTATTCCTCGGACAACGAGAAGGTCCGTGATATTCTTCTGGAAGTTGCCAGAAATCACCCGCTTGTTCTTGATGTTCCGGAGCCTCAGGACAGGTGGAATGCCACCGGTGAGAGTGCTATTACCCACACCCTGAGGGTCTGGGCTCTCAACAATGACTACTGGACCGTGAACTGGGACCTCCACGAGCAGGTTACGGTTGCCATCCGGAATGCCGGCATAGACATCCCTTTCCCGCAGCTCACTCTCAGCTACAGGCCGGGTGAGAAACCGGAGGAGGGACGTATCTACAAGAGCGGCAATTCCGCGAACAAGGAAAACGAGAATGAGGAGGATGACTGATGACAATTGATAAGATTCTTGAAATCCTTTACACAACTCTTTTCCCCGTTCTGGGATGGTTCATTGTCTACCTGATTGTCAGGGCTGTTGAAAGAGCCTACGGTCTTTCCGGTGATCTTCTGAAAAAGAGCGTCAATAACTATGAGTCCGTTGAAAAGGACCTGAAAAAACTCCTTGCAAGCGATAATGACAAAGCTCTTACATGGAAAAAAAGATTCATTCTGTTCGGAGGAATAACAAAGGACTGCAGGAAGGCCGAGCGCAGAATCAGGCTCTACCTCTTTGACAATGCCGGCAACAAGGTTCTTTCTGACTCTACCGGTATTCTCTCCGACATTGATGCAGAGATTTCCGCTGTTCAGAAGATACTGCTGGCCAAACAGGATGACGGTCTTGCAGAACATCTGGAGGCTCTGGCTGCAAATGTCACTTTGATGAAAAAAGCTGTCATTGCTTCCATGTAAGCGGTGTTGAACAACAGGGCATAATTTCTTATTATTCAACCGTGTGATGCACACAGTGCATCTCATGCCGGAGTGGCGGAATTGGTAGACGCGCTAGACTCAAAATCTTGTGTCCTAACAGGCGTACG
>CAMZFA010000065.1 GCA_947305945.1 uncultured Spirochaetales bacterium
GCAGGAAGCGCATGGCTTGATTTCTGGGATTTCATTGTAAGTACAAACCTGCTCCCGCTCGGTGCTGCAGTATTCTCACTGTTCTGCTGCTACAGAATAGGTTGGGACTGGGACAACTTTGTTGCAGAGGCAAATGCCGGTAAGGGCCTGAAGGTCAGAAACTGGATGAAGCCCGTATTCAAGTACTTTGTTCCCGTCTGCATCATTGCACTTTACATCTACGGCCTTTTCACCTTCGGTTGGTAAGGGTCTTTCAAAGATATTCCGGACGCTCCCTGCCCACGGTTGTGGGTCCGGAGTGTCCGCTGTACAGAACCGTATTCTCATCAAGTGTGAGGATACGGTTTTTTATGCTGTCAAACAGCGTCCTTATGTTTCCTCCGGGAAAACCGGGGTTGCCGTAGGAACCGCAGAAGATTGTGTCTCCGGTAAAGGCAAGGTTCTGCTCGCTGCAGTAATAAACCACGCTGTCCGTTGTGTGGCCCGGGGTGTAAATGACCCTGAGGTTGTATGATGGGTTTTCCTCAAGGCTTATGACCTGACCGTCTTTGAGAGGGATGGTGTTTTCCACCTTCAACGGTATGGGAGAGAGGTTGAAAGCTTCATTTTTAAGATAGGTTGGTGCATTCTCATGGGCATAGACCGGGACGTTGAGGGCCTTTCTCAGTTCATTGACCGCTCCTATATGGTCAAAGTGGCCGTGGGTGAGAAGAATTGCACGCACTGTGCAGCCTTTTTTCCTTATCACATCCATTATCTCCTCCCCCTCGGCACCCGGGTCTATGAGAAAGCCCAGGCCGGTTCCGGGGTCGGAGAAAAGATATGAGTTCTCATCTATGAAGCCGCACACGCCTATGGTTGTGACCATGATCAGTTTCTCCCTTCAAGTTCTTCAAGAAGCATTCTGACGGCTTTTCCCCTGTGGCTGTAAAGGCCCTTGTCTTTTCCCAGGGCGTAGTTGGAGCAGCCGGCATCATTGTTGAAGAAAACAGGGTCGTAGCCAAAGCCTCCCACTGCCTCCGGTTCATCCAGGATTCTGCCCTCGGAAACACCTTTTACGGTAATCTGCTCACCGTCACGGAAGAGCATGGTCAGAACGCAGATAAAGCGCGCGCCTCTTTTTTCAATCTCCAGGCCCTTCATCCTCTGTGTCAGAAGTATGTTCTTCTCTGCCGCCGTAAGAAGTGTCTTTCCGTCGGGACTTCCGAAGCGGGCGGTGTAGACACCCAGTTCTCCGGGAAGGGCGTCCACAAGGAGGCCGGAATCGTCCGCAAGGACGGGCATGTCCGTAATGCCCTGCGTCAGGTCGAGCAGCGAGCGGGCCTTGAGCATGGCATTTTCCTCAAACGTGGTCCCTGTTTCCTCAATGTCGAAGTCAATGTTGAAGTCCGAGGGGATGAAGATTCTGTGAGGGGCAAGGAGGATGTTCAGTTCCTCCTTCTTGTGACTGTTTGAACTGGCAAGCAATATATCCATAATTTGAGGATAAATCATTTGTTATGTTCTGTGAACAGAGAACATCTGAATGTATCGGAAGGGACAATAACGGGAAGTTCCTCCCATCTGCACGTTGCATCTCTCCATTTTGCCTTTCTCATGTCCAGATAAAGGCGCCGTGACAATTCCTTGTTCTCAAAGGCGGAGTCCGGCAGGATCTTGCACCCGTCCATGAGCCATACCAGATAAGCCCTGAGTTCCCTGCTTATGTTGGATACGGTTCTTTCCTTCATGCCCAGCTGCTCGGCAATGTATTTGTAGGGCACCTTGGGTGAGTATTTCTCCAGGTCCTGGATCCTGTTGTCGAACTTCTGCTTGTACAGGTCCATGCTCTTTTCTGCGGCCATGAGGTTCCGTCCGGCCAGAACCTTTGTCCACCAGACGTTGCGCATTGTTTCAAGATTGTCCCTGTAGCTGATCTTGCCCATGCATTTGCTTCTGATTTCCGTGCACAGTCTGACCGTCTGCTTCAGGTCATATCTGAAGGTTCTGCATACACCGGCAATGCTTGTGTACTCCATAAGCGGCAGGAAGGACAGTGCAAGGATGTAGAATTTCCTCCGGTAATCCGGAATCCTTGTGAAGGTGTAATACAGTTTTTTCATAATTGCGTTTTTCACCTTCTTCTCGGTCATCTTCCTTTCCTCCATGATGGTTTCAAGATCAGTTGAATCAAAAGGGGCATAGTCAAGTACGGCGGCATACTCCAGAAGCACCGACTCCTTCTTCCTCTTGTAGAACCTGTGCACCCCGTGTTCGAGCACAAGGTACAGATAGGTCATGAAAGATGAGGATTCGGGTCTGTATTTGCTGAATATCTCATCCACCATGGAAGAGATTTCAAGTACAAAATCCCCGGCATCCTCTTCTCTGAGGCCGAATCTTCTCTGCGGTATGAAATAACTCAGTTTGAGTATTTCATTTTCGACTTCCTTTCTGAGTTCCTTGTCATCGGGACTCTCAAGCATCTGGCTAATCAAAAGACTGATATTCATCCATAACTCCTGTTCAGTGAATCTCAAAAGGAGTTATGTCCGGGAGCGGCTTTTTTCTCCCCTCAAATGGTTGACCTGAAGCATGTATTTCTTTGTAATGTTCAGACCACTTTAGGGACGGCCGGCTGTCGGGTATACTTAATAAATTATTTAAATTAAAAAATTTACATATACAGTATTTACTTATCGATATTTAAGTAATTATTATTTTCAAGTTGTGTGCGATTGCGGGGTTGAAAGTAGGATTATGTTGTGATTAAGAAGCGGCTCTTACCACCTGTATTCCTTGGCTTCCCGTTTGGCCTGTCTGTCCAGATCCCTTTCCCTTATGGCGTCCTTCTTGTCATGTACAGCCTTGCCGCGGGCAAGTGAAATCTGAACCTTCACAAGGTTTCCCTTGAGGTAGACTTTTGTAGGTACAAGAGTAAGACCTTTTTCCTCAACCTTCCTTCTCAGACGTCTCAGTTCCTGCTTGTGAACCAGAAGCCTTCTGTCCCTGTCGTTCTGATGGTTGAATATGGAACCCTTGTCATAGGGCTGAATGGAAAAACCGACGAGCATAAGCCCCGTTCCGGTGATTTTTGCGTATGAATCAGCAAATGAAAACCTGCCCTGTCTCAGGGATTTCACTTCCGTCCCCGCCAGGGCTATTCCTGCCTCAATGTCCTCCAGCATCTCATAGTTGAAGTAGGCTTTTTTGTTTGTCTGAAGAATTTTTACGTCATCCGTCATAGTTGTCACATCCACGCCGGTCTCAGGCCGGTGTAATCACTGCACATATCTTTGGGAATGAGTCCGTCTGTTTCCGACGTAACCGAATCAGGGGAGGTAATGTAGCTCCCACCCTTGACTATGACATCTGCGTCTATATCAAACTCCGCCAGTCTTTCCTGAATACCGGTGGAACCGTAGAATGCCTCATACGGAACGTAGCAGGTGGATGTGAATTCCCACAGTCCTCCCGCCATACCGCTCAATCCCGTATTCTTATCCGCAATTAGTGTTGTGGGAACAAGAGTATTCCTGAACTTCCTGTCGGATACGGAGTAAGCAGTGCGCCACTGCTCTTCCGTGGGGATGAAAACATTTCTTCCGCTCTTCTCCGACAGCCATGCACAGAATGCCTGTGCACTGTGGTAACTTATGTTACGAACGGGTTTTACTGAAGAATTACCTACGCCTGCTAGATAGTAGAGATCATCTGAAGTGAAATGAGTTTCCTCCGAGAACTGGCTCCACAGTTTTTCACTTACCGTTTCCGAGGCCATTGAGAATGCCCCGTTTATCCTTACCCCTTCCAGTTCAAAGGAACCGTCTTTTGCACTGAGGGTGTCTTTTTCATAATCCGCTGAACTGACTGCGGTCTTTGCCGCTTTGACGGCAGTTCCGTCGGCAATTGCCCGGGATTTTGAGAAATCATAGCTTATTCCCAGAAGTTCAAAGGCCTTCTGTGCATCCGAGAGCATTTCCTTTGTGCTTATGAACTGAACTGAGTCATAAAGGAATGACAGCGGTGCTGTCTTCTGCTGTGCACCGTTTGCAAGCAGGATGCGCGCATAGTTCTCAAACAGCGGCGGATAGACAAAGGTCTGATCATATTCCGTGATTGCACTGTACACTGCCGCATCATTGAGGAAGGTTTTTCCCACGTCTTCAAGAACGCCGTCAGTCATGAGAGCATTTGAAACAACGCTCATCTTCCTTGGGAAAAGCCAGTTGAAGAACACGGGGTGTCCCACTCTGACTGTCATTGAGTCCAGAACGGTGCTTCCTGATCTGAACTCAACTTCATGCTCACCGCTTGAAACCTTTGCGGAAAAAGGAGTTCCGCCGGCATAGCTGCCGTCAATGTACACGGCAGAGCTCAGCGCCTTGCTTGAAAAACTCACGCGCATGAACGCATTTTTCAGATCCGGCAGTATGCCGGACAGGAAAAGCGCAAGCACAATGACCGCAAGATAGAGGATACTGAGCCAAACACCGGGTTTCATGCCCCACAGAGGTTTGAGTTTCACCCTCTGGACCTGAGGCAGTTCTTTCCTTTTTGCCATAGAGAAAACATAACCATATGGTTGAAAGATGTCAATGAACAATATAGTATTTGGGCATGGCAGAAAACAACGCTTTCGTCAACGGATTCTTTGACAGGGTCCAGACGCTCACAGAGGATTGGCTCACACGCAGAAAGGCAAAGAGACTTGCCAGAAAGAACAGGAAGAAAACCGTCTGGACGGAGGTGAAGGACTGGCTTGATGCCATTGTCTTTGCAGTTGTAGTGGTTTTCCTGCTCAACCAGTTTCTCTTTCAGATGTTCGTCATACCCAGCCCGTCCATGCAGAACACACTTCTGATCAATGACCGCGTCTGGGTCTCAAAGACGGCATACGGCGTTGAACTTTACCCCTACGGCCCCAAGATCCTGGGCAGCGGCGTTGTGGACAGAGATCAGATAATTACTTTCTACAACCCGGAATACGCACAAAGAAGCCCTGTATTCAGTATAATCTCCAAGGTGCTCTACATGGCCACGCTCGGATTCTGGAACATAGACGTGGATGAGGACGGCAACCCCAACGAATGGCTTCTGGTCAAACGTGCCGCAGCCCTCCCGGGCGATACCGTCACCTTCCGCAACGGAAATGCGTACATCAGGCCCGCAGGCCTTTCCGGGTATCAGGATGAGGCATCTTTCAGGGCCGCCAACGGCTATGCCACAGCCCCTAAACGTGAGATTGAGGCTTCTACCTACAATTCATACAATGCCATGGCCATGATCCAGGGCCTTCAGGAGAAGAAGGTATCCGTTTCAAACATGCCGGTTCACCTGAAGGAAGAGGCGTCAGCTATGGACAACTCCGCCTTCTTTACAGACTACTACGGCTTCAACCACATGGGCTACCGCGGAGTAAGAATTGCAGATCCCACCGACATGAGTGCGCGCAGCTACTGGGCCCGTTACCAGACAGGACTCTACGTTCCGGAGAACTGTGTGCTTCCTCTGGGTGACAACAGGGACAACTCAAATGACGGACGCTATTTCGGTCCTGTGAACTATTCACTTCTCACCGGAAAGGTCTCAACCATTCTGTGGCCTCTTGGCCGGGTAAAGTCCTTCTGACGGAGTTCCGGCGGTGGGCTGCTCATTTTCTTCATTTCTTGATTCTTTTGATTACAGCAGTCCGCTCTCGCTCTACATTCATATCCCGTTCTGTACATCAAAGTGCTCATACTGTGCCTTTTATTCCAGGGGCGGAGTCTCATGTGAACAAAAGCATAAATATGTGCTGAACCTTGTTTCTCAGGTAAATGAACTTGTTTCCGGTATGGACGGACCCTTTTACACGGCCTTCATCGGAGGAGGTAACCCGGGTTGCCTTACACCTGAGGATCTGCATCTGATCTGCCGCGCAGTTTGTGCAAAGGGAAGGCCGGTGGAGTTCACCACGGAAATGAACCCGGAAAGCCTTACCGAGCGTCATTTGGACTGCTTTGAATATCTGAACAGACTCAGCATGGGAGTGCAGAGTCTTGATGAAAAAGCCCTGTCCTTCCTGGGAAGAAACTCAGACCTTGAGTCCACACTGAAGGGAATTGAGCTGTCAAAGCATTTCATGGAGAAAACAGGGTGCCGGTTAAGCTATGACATGATCACCTGTCTGCCGGGTTTTCATGACCCTGTGGGTGACCTGTCTGCATTGCTGTCCTTGTCTCCTGTAAACCACCTCAGTGTCTATGCCCTTACAGTGGAAGAGAGCACCCCATTATCACGTAACCCTTTGATAGACAAACTGCCGAACACGGACGAACAGGCTGATATTCTTTACAGAATATGGGAATTTATGGGTTCAAATGGCTTTGAACATTATGAGGTTTCAAACTTTGCAAGAGAGGGAGAAGAGTCTCTTCACAATACTGTCTACTGGGATTACGGCCAGTATGCCGGGCTTGGGGAGAGTGCCCACTCCAGGGCATTCGGTAACGGGAAGGCTGTGGCATTTGAGGTGAGAAACAGACAGTTTGTCAGGGAAGACCTTTCCTGTGAACAGGCTGCAGAGGAAATGGTTATTATGGGCCTGAGGCATAAAAAGGGTCTGGATCTTGACCGTCTTGAGAAACAATGGGGCTTTGTTTATCCACGGGATATTGTTCTAAAGGGCTTCAGGTTTGTTGATGAAGGCTGCAGGAGGCTTGTTCCGGATGATGAAGGGCTGATGAATGCAGATGCGGCTGCACTGCAATTGCTCTACCGTTGACAGCGCTTTTGCACTTATTGTATATTTTTCCTGTTAAATTTTATTTACTTAATATCAGAAAGAGGTATATCCGATGTCAGGTCACAGTAAGTGGGCTACAATCAAACACAAGAAAGGTATCGCAGACCAGAAGCGCGGACAGAAATTCACAAAGCTTATCAAGGAAATAAGCGTTGCTGCAAAGATGGGCGGATCCGATCCCGATACAAACGCCGCACTCAGAACGGCAATCCTCAAGGCACGTGCAGAGAACATGCCCAAGGACAATATTGAGAGAGCCATCAAGAAGGGTTCCGGAGAGATGAAGGATGCAGTTTTCTATGAACTGACATACGAAGGCTACGCACCCGGCGGTGTTGCAATGATTGTCGATACCCTTACGGATAACAAGAACAGAACTGCTGCAGACGTAAGAAGCACACTCACAAAGCTGGGCGGCTCACTCGGAGCAACAGGCTGTGTTTCATACATGTTCCAGACCAAGGGTGTTATTACTTTTGACGGAAGCAAATACTCAGAGGATGACATTCTCAACGCTGCTCTCGAGGCAGGTGCAGAGGATGTAATCACAGACGAGGGAACAATTGAAGTCAGAACAGCTCCCGCAGACTTTGCCGCTGTTCTTGAAGCTCTTCAGAATGCCGGTTTCGAGCAGGAAAGTGCAGATATCAACAAGATTGCGGACAACACCGTTTCTCTTGACAAGGAGAAGGCACAGAAGGTCATGAACATTGTTGAGCGCCTCGAGGACCTTGATGATGTTCAGATGGTTTCAACCAACCTCGAACTTCCCGACGATTTCTACGATGAGGACTGATGAGAATTCTTGGAATTGATCCGGGACTTGCGAATACAGGCTGGGGCGTTGTTGACTTTGACGGTCACAGGTTCCGGCCTGTTTCTTATGG
>CAMZFA010000066.1 GCA_947305945.1 uncultured Spirochaetales bacterium
CGTAAGCCGGGTTCTGTTTAGGCAATCATCTATCTGAGAATAGGGTTACCCCTACCCTTTAGCGTTCTACCCGCATGCTTGAGGGCGGACAACCCGCATGCTTCTTGAACTTGCTCCTGATGAGGCTTGCCGTTCTGACCCCGTTACCGGAGCCAAAGGTGGTCTCTTACACCGCCGTTTCACCCTTACCTGCTTTCACAGGCGGTCTGCTCTCTGTTGCGCTCTCTGTCGTCTTACGACGCCCGGCCGTTAGCCGGCATCATGTCCTGCGGAGCCCGGACTTTCCTCAGCAGACCGGAGTCTGCCGCGATTGCCTGAAAAACCTTGATAATAACTATATTACTCTCCGAAGATATCTTCATCAGAGGAGAAGATGCTTTCAGCTGCAGCGCCTTCTTCGCCTTCTTCAGTATGGATGTCTCCGTGTACCTGGATAACGTTGTTGTCCTCATCGGACTCTTCGTAATACAGGACTCTGCTGCAGTAAGGACAGAAACTGATTTCTTCGTTTCTTCTTACTGTATTTGCAAACTGCTGGGGCAGTTCCATGAAACAACCCTGACAGATAATTCCGTGGAGGGGGACAACACCTACACCGGCCTTGTTTCTGATAATTCTCTCAAACTTGAAGAGAAGGTTTGCAGGAAGATCCTTTGAAAGCTCTTCTCTTTCAACGTTGAGCTTGTCAAGAATTGTCATCTGCTCGGCAATAAGGCTGTCCTTCTTCTTTGTTTCCTCTTCAACTTCCTCTTCCTGAGCCTTTACAATCTCATCCTGAACGGCAAGTTTTGTCTCAAGGTCGGCAAGGTACTTCTGCTTGGCGTTCTTGTTCTTGAAAAGGGTCTGCTCAATAATGGCAGCATCTCTGATTTCCTTTTCATTGTTCTCGCTTTCACGTACAAGAGTAGCACTTTCCATTGCGGATTCCTTGGCTTCCCTCTCCTTTCCGGCTTCAATATATTTTCTGTTCAGCTCTTCAAGCTCTGCACGTACCTGGTCACATTTATCCTTCATTTCATAGTAGTTGACCTTTGTCTTCTGAAGGACAAGTTCCTTGACTTCCAGATCACGGGGAATTTCCTTGATTCTGTCTTCTACAATGAAAACCTGTGCAAGTACGTCCTGAAGTTTCTTCAGGGTATCATAATTAACGCTCATGCAGCCTCCAATTTATACATAATCCTTGAGTTTCTTGGCTCTCTTGGGATGTCTCAGTCTTCTGAGTGCCTTGGCCTCAATCTGTCTTATTCTTTCTCTGGTTACCTTAAAATACAACCCAACTTCTTCCAATGTCAATGAGTATCCGTCTTCCAGTCCGAAGCGCATTTTCAGGACCTCAAGTTCCCTTGCCGGAAGCGTTGAAAGAACCTCTCTCAACTCTTCCTGAAGCAGTGCATAGGAGGTCTGGGTTGCCGGGTTCTCAACGTCCTTGTCCTCAATGAAATCCGAAAGCAGCGAGTCTTCTTCCTCACCGACGGGAGTTTCAAGGCTGATCGGTTCCCTTGCAACATTCTTGACCGTCTTGACCTTGCTTGCAGGCCAGCCCAGTTTCTGGGCAATCTCTTCATCGGTAGGTTCCCTGCCCAGGGTCTGCATAAGCATTCTGGATTCTCTGACAACCTTGTTGATCTGTTCAATCATATGGACCGGGACTCTGATTGTTCTGGCCTGATCGGAAATACTTCTGGTAATGGCCTGTCTGATCCACCATGTGGCATATGTTGAGAACTTGAAGCCTTTTCTGTACTCAAACTTCTCAACAGCCTTGATCAGACCTATGTTGCCTTCCTGAATAAGATCAAAGAAATGAAGTCCTCTGTTGGTATATTTCTTTGCTATTGAAACAACAAGTCTCAGGTTGGCCTGGATGAGCCTGTCCTTAGCGGTCTTGAGCATTTCCATTCCGCGCTTGATTTCATTAGCCTGTTCAAGTATCACATCACAGCTGTCCTCAAAATCAAACTCAATGTTCCTGAGGCTTCTGACCGTATTCTGATAACTCGTGGTAAGCTCCCTGATCTCATCAAAGGACATCTTGAGCTGCTGCTCAACCTCACCCCTTTTGCTGGCAGTGGAAAGGTTTCTTGAAAGCTGTCTGACTTCCTTTATGCTGGAAATCTGAAGCTTGGACTCAAGCATGGCCTTGTTGTTCTTGAGGGAGTTGATTTCCTTCTCGGCATTGATGAAGCGGTCCGTGAACATTGTGATTTCCTCGGGCTGGAGGACAATGGCGGAAAGCTTTCTGAGAAGAACAGCCTTCTTCTTCAGAAGTTCTTCATTGCAGAGAACATCCTCACCTGCTGCAAGTTTTGTCTGCTTGAGCTCTTCATAGTTCTTCAGCTGGCTCTGGAATTCTTTCAGGGATTCCTTGTAGAAGGTTGCATATCTCTTTTGTTCCTGGATAAGCTCCTTCTGGTCCTTGGCGTTGTAATCCTCGGCTTCCTCATACTTGGTGTTCAGTTTTACAAGTATCTGGGCAAAACAGGTGATGATGATTCCGGACTTATGGATTACATTTGTAATAATCTCGGAGCCCTCTTCCATCTGTTTTGAGAGGTTTACCTCTTCATCTGCTGTCAGAAGATTTTCCTTACCTATTTCCCTGAGGTAGAGTCTTATCGGGTCATCTGAACCTGCTTCACCCTTATCCGTTGTAAGAACAGCGGGTCTGTGGGCGTTGTCAACGCTTTCATCTATGTTTGAGATTGAATCAAGTGCGTTGTATGTGCCGTCTTCGGAGTTCTCAAGTATGAAAGACTTGGTATAGGAGTCCTTGTCGTTAATCTCCTCATACTCGTCTTCCTCATCCTCTTCATCCTCATCGTCGGAGTTTTCGGACTCAACTGCGTACAGATCGGAATCTGTGGGTTCAACAAGGTCAAGGGTATCGGCCTCAACCATTTCCTCATCATCCTCACCGTCTCCCAGAAGGTCTTCTTCCTCGTCAAGGTCTTCGATATCCTCACCGGTGGGTTCATCTGGGTATTCATCCCCGGCAGCCTCTGTTTCGGAAATCAGAAGGTTCCTCTTTTTGAGTTCTCCGGCATAGTATTCAAAATCAACATCAATATCGACATGTTCTGCAAGAAGATATTCCTTCAAATCAGAGATAGTGAACTGATTCTCGTTCTGTGCAGAGTAAATCAGTTTCTGAAGTATCTCCTGTCTGTTATCTCTTTCTTCATCCATCTTTGTCAAAACCCTCAATCTCTTTTAAGCGCCTGCAATTCACGGTCACAATCCTGAAGAGCTTCCATGAGCTCCAGCATCTGATTCTCGGAAATACCGTCAATTCCGCCATGGCTGATCAAGCCCTGAATCCTGCGCCTTTTTTCCAAAAGCCTTTCCGTAAGTATTGCGTTCACCGCATCCTCAACCGCATCCTGTAAATCGGGAGGAGTGAACATTCCGGTACTGAAAGACTCCACAACCAGGTTTTTCAACTCCTCATTCCCAATCATCTGAAGGATAAGGTCGGTATCGGAAATTCCTTCCCTGCAGGCGTTTTCCAGAACGGCATAAAGCATCTGTGCGTCCGGATCTGTCAGGTAGTCAATTCTTACTCTGGTTCTGAAGCTGTCAAACTCAGTCCTGTTGTTCATGAGCAGCAGCATCGCATTAAGATCACGCGTAATATTGAGCAGGCTTATCTTTCTATGTGCACGGACTGTATCTTCTGTGTCAGTTGCCGTTCTCTCTGTCTTCTGCTTTGCGTAATCATTTAAAATCTGTTCCTCGGAAACTCCAAGTTCCTCGGCAAGGTATTTTATATAGCCCTGACGCTCTATTGA
Source organism: uncultured Spirochaetales bacterium (assembly GCA_947305945.1). GTDB lineage: Bacteria > Spirochaetota > Spirochaetia > Sphaerochaetales > Sphaerochaetaceae > RUG14846. The sequence goes on from CAMZFA010000066.1 coordinate 3,792, forward strand.
TGAGGTAGTTGCGTCAAGGTATGGTTTAACCTCCTTGAATACAGAAGTTTTGCTTTTGGGCTGACGTAAATCATACTTTTTTTTGGCAGAATGTACAAGATAAGAAAACCCCGTAGTTGAATTGTTACAAGCATTTACCAGTGCCTGTGCACCCTGCTCTTCCAGCATCTGCGAAGCGTCTTTGGCAGTGGTCAGAGTAATAACCCTGTTTTCAATATCATTCTGCTGACAAAGCAGCAGGGCTTTCTTTGTGGCTTCCTGTCCTGCACTGTCCGAATCAAATAGAATATAGGCCCTTCTGCACCATCTTTTGAGCAGTTGTGTCTGCTCCGGAGTAAATGAAGTTCCCAGCGGTGCTACGGCATAGGCAAGGCCTGCCTGATGAAGGGAAATTACATCAAAGTTTCCCTCACATAAGATCACTTCTTCTCTCTTCTTGAACTCCGGCAGACTCTCATAGAGACCGAACAGCACATGGCGTTTGCTGTATAGCATTGTTTCGGAGCTGTTTTTATATTTGGCCTTGTCCGTGCCTGTCATATCTCTGCCGCTGAAGGCAACAATATCTCCCTGCCATGTTCTTATGGGGAAAAGGAATCTGTTTCTGAAGAAAGGATAGAAATCTTCCGCACCCTTTGAAAACAGATTGCTGTCTCTCAGCAGATCATCCGAATAGCCGTTCTTTTTCAGAACGTTATAAATTGCTTTGGGATTATCAGGTGCAAATCCCAGTTTGAACTTCTCACAGGTTTCCGCACTGATTCCTCTCTTTGTCATGTACTCGCGTGCCTGGGTTGCCGATGCATTGTTCAGCAGTATGCTGTGATATGATTCGGCAATCCTGTTGTACAGCTCCTGTATTGTTTTTCTGCGGTTGTTCTGTTCTCTTTCCCTGTCAGATTCAACAGTTAGTTCAACTCCTGCTTTCTTTGCCAGTATCTCAACGGCTTCCTTGAATTCTACTTTTTCATATTCCATTATGAAATCGAACATTCCGCCGCCTTTTCCGCAACCGAAACACTTGTAGAAGCCGCCGTCATCCTTGACGGTAAATGAAGGAGTTTTTTCATGGTGGAACGGACAAAGTCCCCAGTATCTGTCGCCCTTGCGGGTAAGACGGACGTAAGGAGAGATTACTTCGCTTATAGTGAGCCTGTTTTTTATCTGTTCAATTACACTCTCTGAGTATAGGGGCATACTTCTCCACGTACTTTATAAGATAACAACGGGATTATTGGAAAGTCTAGTCTCAAGAGCCTTCTCAATCTCTTCTTTGCTGTGAAGTTCTCCCCTGTTGATTCCCGGACAGGACTTTCCTTCTTCCTTCCAGGTTTCAGGACTCTCCATGATATGGGTCCAGAACGGATACGTGGCACACTGTACAGGCCTGTAAGGATAGATTGCACATCCTTTTTCCGTAAGGAAAATGCAGTCATAGTTTTTCTTTTCCTTAAGGGAAATCATTTTCATGTTACCCATATCCACATAGCGGCAATAGGTGTCAATGAAAGTTTCATTATCCATTGAAAGACCTTCGGCCATTCTTGTTATGTCGTTTTTACTTAAAAATACAAATCCGGGATCAACTCCGCAGCATACCCTGCAGCCCTGACAAGAGAAGTTCAGACCATGTTCATAGAAACAAGCCATTCAGACCCCTTAAGACAACCAAAGGTCTCCCAAAAGGAAGACCTTGAATTGGAGAGAGAAGGATTCGGACCTTCGAAGGCTGAGCCAACAGATTTACAGTCTGCCCCCTTTGACCGCTCGGGAACCTCTCCATAAGAACCCTTAAAAGTCCTAAGCCACCTGTCCGATTCGAACTATATGAGATAACGCTCACTTTGTTCGCTATATCTCTGTTCTCATCAGCCGTTGGCTTTTAGCCACCTGTCCGATTCGAACGGACGACCCCGAGATTACAAGTCACGTGCTCTGGCCAGCTGAGCTAAGGTGGCATTTGTCTTACGACCTTGATTAACATACAGGAGAATTGAATCTTTGGCAAGTCTTTTATAAAAAATTTATAGTGCTCTGTTATTACGATAGCCTACAATGGCCGCCTTTAGCTGAACTTCCCTGCGCATCCTTTCACCTCAAACCGGGGCTGTTCATGTTGCACAGGTTTTCAACATGGAGCGTTAAATTTTTTTTGTACGTTGAAACATTCAACTTGAAACGAAAAAAAATATTTGTACGTTGAAATTTCACCATTTTCAGAGCGATTGTGCACAAGTTGTGTCATAACCTGCGCATTTGCAAGACGTAAAGACGGGCCGGAGAAAAATACTCTGAATGAAATAAAATAGGGACCTCCGCAACAGCAGAAGTCCCTGAAATTCTGGAATCAATATGTTCCCAGGTCTCCGGAGTAGCGGTTGTCAACTGCTTCTTCACCGAACTCAAAGTCCTTGCCGGGCAGGAAAGCATTGAGAAGGATACCTGCAAGAGCTGCAATGGCAAGAGAAGTAAGAGTGATGCTTGCGCTTCCGATTGAGAATGTGATTCCGTTTGTGAAGCCCAGGCCGCAGACCAGGATAACTGCACCGATAATCAGGTTTCTTGACTGTGTGAAGTCTACTCTGTTCTCAACAACGTTTCTAACACCGATTGCGGAAATCATACCGTAGAGGATGAATGAGATACCGCCTACGATTGATGCGGGCATTGAACTGATGAGGGCTGAGAACTTGGGGCAGAAACTCAGTACAACCGAGTAGATTGCTGCAAGCTCAATTACCTTGGGATCATAGACCTTTGAAAGGGCCAGAACACCTGTATTCTCACCGTATGTGGTATTTGCAGGGCCGCCGAAGAAGGCTGAGAAGCTTGTTGCAAGACCGTCACCGAGAAGAGTCTTTGAAAGGCCGGGATCTTCAACAAAGTTGTTGCCTGTTGTGGCGCTGATTGCTGAGATATCACCGATGTGCTCCATCATTGATGCAATTGCAATGGGGGCCATGACAAGGATTGCTGTAATATCAAACTTTGCAACATGAGCACCGGGGTTTGTGAAGAACGGCGGGAGGCCGAACCACTTTGCCTGATGGACTGCACTGAAATCAATCAGGTTTGCTCCGAACATATTTGCAACAAGAGCAACAAGATAACTTTCCACAACACCGAGAAGGATGGGAACAATCTTGATCATTCCCCTGCCCCAGATGTTACATACAATGATTATACCCATTGCAACAAGTGCCAGAGGCCAGCATGTTGCTGCATTGCTTACTGCAGAAGGTGCAAGATTGAGACCGATCAGGATGATGATAGGTCCGGTTACGATGGGCGGGAGGAACTTCATGACCTTCTTGACTCCGAAGAGTTTGAAGACCAGGGAGAGGATGAGGTACAGGGCACCTGCAACCACAATACCGCCGCCGGCGTACTGGAGTTTTGTTGCTGCATCCATGCCGGCATACTTTCCGGCATCAAGAGCTGCAACTGCAGCATAGCCGCCGAGGAAAGCAAAGGAAGAACCCAGGAATGCGGGAATCTTGAACTTTGTGAGGGCGTGGAACAGAAGAGTTCCCAGACCTGCCATCAGAAGAGTTGACTGCATTGAAAGCGGCAGACCGTATCCGTTTACGAGAATTGGAACAAGTACTGTTGCTCCAAACATTGCAAAAAGGTGCTGAAGACCCAAAACAAGCATCTTGGGTGTTCCCAGTTGTCTGGC
>CAMZFA010000067.1 GCA_947305945.1 uncultured Spirochaetales bacterium
TTGAAGGCGGAGAGCAAATGCATCAGGGTATGCATCAGCTTATGCACATGAGCGCTATAGTTATTTATTCAAGAAATCACTGCTTTTCCGTTCAACGAGTATGATAGAAAACGCTCAAATTCGTAATCCTATCATAAAAAGTATGATAGAAATTCCAGAATACAGGATTCCTATCATATTAACTTCCGGATTTCAGGTTGCTTTATGCGGGATAGCGGGGTACACGTAATATAAAAATGCCCAGAATAAGTGAAATTTATATTATAAATAATATAAAAATCCCGGTTTTGAGGGTGATTTATATTACATCGCACATGCTATAAGCGAGAGTAAACGAGGAACGAGGCTGGAAGGGGCAAAAATTAAGGGGACTGTGCAGATTTATTTCATTTCGCAACAGCCCCTTCTGCATTTACACGGTGTAGGGTTTGCCCTTCACCTCCCGGTAGTCCGGTTCAGGGCCGCCTCCGCTGCAAAACGCCTTCGCCCGTGGCGTTTTGCCTGACGCTCCGTTTCAAACCCTAGTGGAACCTATAAATGCAAAAAGACAGGCGCTAGGCCTGTCTTCTGCATTTACACGGTGTAGGGTTTGAACCTACGACCTCCACCACGTCAAGGTGGCACTCTCCCGCTGAGTTAACCGTGCGTTGCTTGAGTATTCTTGCACATTGAGGCATTAATGTCCAGTACTTTTTTTGGCATGAGTTTTTGCTTCATTATTTGGAGGCTTTGGGATAAAGTGAACACAACAGGAGGCACTGCAATGCTGGAAACAGGAAGCATGGCACCGGATTTTGAACTGCCGGACCAGAACGGAAACATTCACAGACTTTCGGACTACAGGGGAAAGAAGGTAATCCTTTACTTCTATCCCAAGGATAATACAAGCGGATGCACAAAGCAGGCATGCGGATTCGGAGAGAGATATCCCCAGTTCACGGAGAAGGGTGCGGTAGTGCTCGGAGTGAGCAAGGACAGCGTCTCTTCCCACAAGAAGTTCGAGCAGAACTACAACCTGCCGTTCACACTGCTTTCGGATACAAACCTTGATGTAATCAAGGCCTACGGCATCTGGCAGGAGAAGAAGAACTACGGCAAGGTTACCATGGGAGTGGTACGCTCAACTTATCTCATTGATGAGAATGGAGTTATAGTCAAGGCTATGTCAGCCGTGAAGGCTGCGGACAATCCTCAGCAGATGCTGGAAATGGTCTGAGAGGGAAGTTGATATGACACTGCTTCAGTACATGACAAGCCAGTTCACAGCTGCCCAGTATCTGGATTTCATAACCAGGATTGTGGCGGCATGTGTGGCCGGTTTTGTAATAGGGTACAACCCCAAGGTCAACATAAAGGGAATAGGGACAAGAACCCATATAATAGCCTGCTGTGCCGCAGCATTGATTATGATCATCTCCAAGTACGGCTTTGTTGATACCGCCACTGCTTCGGGATCATTTCTGAGCGGAACAAAGGGCACGGATCCTGCCAGACTGGCAGCCCAGGCGGTAAGCGGAATAAGCTTCCTCTGTGCCGGAATAATCTTCAAGAGTGAAGGCGGAACGGTCAGGGGACTGACAACCGCGGCCGGAATGTGGCTCACGGTTGCCGTGGGACTGGGCATAGGTGCAGGCATGTATTATGTTTCCCTGTTTACAGTTGCCTTTGTTTTCATCATGCGTGCGCTCTACAGGGTGCTGCCCATAGGGATGGACAATTACTCAGGTCAGCATCTCAGGTTCAGTGTAACGGACGGAGCGGCATTCAGCGCTGTCCTGGAAGAACAGCTGAAAACCTGGAAAGTACATAAGATCAGCAACAGGAAGGAAAGCAGGGAGCAGGACAACAGTGCGGTTTTCGAGATGAATGTGTTCCGTGAGAAGAAACTGACGTTCGAAGACCTTGAGAGTTTTGCAAAGAGCAACAACCTGATCAGGTCATTCTCCGTGGAAAGCCTCAGCTGACCTTAAGACAACACCGTGTGCCATACGCAATGCGCGTAATGCACGCAATGCGTGTGTTGTACGCAGACTGACAATCAGTTATCATTACATGGAAATGGGAGAGAAGATACTGGTTCATTGCTGCTGCGGTCCGTGTTCGACGAGCAGTCTCAAGAGGCTGATTGATGAAGGATGGAGCCCCGTGGTCTACTACGGGAACAGCAACATATGGCCTGAAGAGGAAAACTCCAAAAGATGGGCAGAACTGCTCAAGGTTGCATCTTACTACGGCGTTCCGGTCATAAGGGAAAAATATGACCATACGCAGTGGAGGGAGGCCGTGAAGGGACTTGAAGATGAGCCCGAGCACGGTGCAAGGTGCAGCAGATGCTTTGAGTTCAACCTCAGAGAGGCTTATGAAAAGGCAAAGGAACTGGGAATTGACCATTTCACAACAACGCTGACTGTAAGCAGGTTCAAGAACAGCAGGACAATTTTCACAGTAGGCCGGGAATTCGAGGGGTTTGAGGAAATCGACTTCAAGAAGAAGGACGGCTTTGCACAGAGCGTGAAAATGTCAAAGGAAATGGGCCTTTACAGGCAGCAGTACTGCGGATGTGAATTCTCAATGGCATCTGCGGTTCCGGAGGAGGATTGAAATGCCTTATACCAAGCAGACAAAATTCAACAAATCTGCACTTCTGTTTTTAGTCACAATCGGACTTCTCATAGCAACGTTCTTCATGCCCATGCCCCGCTGGGCCAGGTTGCTGGCGGATTTTGCCATTGTAGGTGCCTTCATGTTCCTGAGGCGCGGCTACATATACTTCTCTCAGGGCGCTGCGTACTTCAAGGCCGGCCAGCAGGAGAAGGCCATGAAGAAGCTCAGAGCCGCTGTGAAGGCAGGAATTGAGGCTGAGTACAGAATCTCGGTTGCCTCTGTTTTTGTCCAGAAAGGCGCTGTGGATGAGGGAATTGCAATCCTTGAGAAGGTGCTTAAGGAAAACACAACCGTCTCGGACACAAACAGGGCAAAAATAGCACTTTCCATGGGACTGTGGAGCAAGGGAGAGTCAAAGCAGGCCATAGAGCTGCTTGAACAGGTTAAGGAAAACGGCTACTCGGACGAGGGCCTGTACGTGAATCTTTCCACCTATCTTCTTGCGGACAATCAGATTGAGAAGGCAAAGAAGGTTATCAAGGAGGCCGACGAGAAAGGCGTTGCCCTCAATGCAATGGAGGACAACAGGGGCTGGCTGGACATCCTCAGCGGCAGGTGGAACAAGGCCGAGGAGATTTTTGACCGCCTTGTGAACGAGGAGTGCGTGGCATTCCCGGAGCCCTACGTCCACGGCGCACAGGTGGCAGTACACAAAAATGAAACCGAGAAGGCCATGACCTACCTTTCATGGTGTCTTGCAAGGCCGTTCTCATCCACATCCACATTCACCACGGATTACGTGAAAAAGATACTGGCCGGCATACAGAACGGCGCAACGAGCAAGGATTTCTGCGCCGCCATGGAGGAAAACAAGGCCCTGGTGGCCGCCGGAAAGGACTTCCCGGGCCTTGAGAACGCAGCTTTTGACGGCCCTGAATTCCAGGCGCCCGAGCAGAAGAGAAGGCTCCCCGAAAAGGCCCCGGCATCGGATCCCACCGCCATCACGGCGGATGACGATGACGACCGCATGCCGGACACTGATCTGAACGAGGACGACTGACATAAAAGATGGGAAGACTCATCAAGATTCTCACAAGCCGTCTCTTCTTCTGCGTACTTGGAATATCCCTTCAGCTGGCATTCATTCTTGTTCCCTACATCATGCTGAGGGAGTACTACGTTATCATAGACTCGGCCACGGGCCTTATTTCCGCCATTGTGGCCCTTTTCATCTTCTGCAGGGACGATCCCCTCGAGTACAGGGTGAGCTGGATCATGCTGGTCCTCATCTTCCCGGTCTTCGGATGGACAATCTACCTGTTCTTCGGAAACAAGAAGCAGAATGAGAAGGAAAGGCTCCAGAAGAGAAACTACCAGAAGCTCATTCATGACATCTGGGAGGATGAGACATCCCGCGCAAGGTCCGTAGACAGCATGAAGGACCCGGATGACAGGGTTCTTGCCAGATACATCCAGAGGCACAGCAACGCAATGGTCTATGCAAACTCGGATGTCATTTACTATCCCCAGAGCGACCGGGCCTGGCAGCCGTTGCTTGACGCCCTGGAGAAGGCGGAAAAATTCATATTCATAGAGTTTTTCATCCTGGACAAGGGACAGGTCCTCTCAAAGGTCATTGAAATACTTGAGCGCAAGGCAAGTCAGGGCCTGAGGGTCTGCCTTCTGTATGATGACATTGGGTGCATGTTCACACTGCCTTCCAACTATTACAAGACTCTCAGGAAGAAGGGTATAGAGGCGGTGAAGTTCAACCCTGTGCGCCCCAGACTGAACCCCAGACTCAGCTACCGTGACCACAGGAAGATGTGCATAATTGACGGAAACACCGTCATAAGCGGCGGCTTGAACATGGCGGACGAGTACTTCAACAAGAGCATCCGCTTCGGGCACTGGAAGGACAACTCGTTTATAATAAAAGGTGACGGAGTATGGAATTACACACTTATGTTCATGCAGTTGTGGAACTTCTCATGCCCCAATGAGTACATAATCAGGGACTACGCAAAGTATGCACCGGACTGCAGCATAAGCTCATCGGACGGTCTGATTCAGAGCTACGGGGACAGCCCGCTGGATTCGGACTGTGTTGCCGAGAACTCGTACCTGAAGATAATAGGAAACGCCCAGGAGTATGTATGGATCTCAACGCCGTACCTGATACTGGACTCTGCCATGAGGCAGGCTCTCATACTGGCGGCAAAGAGTGATATAGACGTAAGGATCATCACACCGGCAATTCCGGACAAGAAGGCCATTTTCGAACTTACCAGAAGCAACTATTACCAGCTTGTTGAAAGCGGGGTGAAAATATACGAATACCTTCCGGGTTTCATTCACGCCAAGATGGTTGTTTCCGATGACAAACGTGCTATACTTGGGACGACCAACATGAACTTCCGTTCATTCTTCCTGGATTTTGAATGCGCAACCGTGTTTTACGGCGGAAAAACGGTCATGGACGTCAAGAAAGACTTCCAGAGGACCTTTGAGCGCTGCAGGATCATACCTGCGGATTACAGGAACAGCGTGAGCAGGTTCAGGAGGGTCTTCCGCGGAGCGGTAAGCGTTTTTGAGCCGTTGCTCTGACGGAGAAGGGGGAATTATTTTGGACAATCTCAGTGAACTTATAGATATTTTTGCCGCAGAGACGGACAGAAACTCAATGAGAAAACTATTTGAGGAACTCCTTACTCCGGCCGAGCGTGAGGACGTGGCCAAGAGATGGTACCTGATGAAGGAACTGTACAAGGGCACCACGCAGAGAAAAATTGCACAGGACATGGAGATAAGCCTGTGCAAGATTACCCGCGGAAGCAGGATTCTGAAAAAGGATGACTCCGCATTCAGGAAAATACTGTCATCCATGTATGACGACTGACACCGGTTCAGTCAGATATTGAAAAAGCTGTTGAATACATCCTCTGCCTTTGAGGCATTCTTCTCACCGCCCAGGGTGTTTTCCGTGAGTCTGAAATAATCACAGAAATTGGGCCTGTCCTTGTCCTGAACCAGTTCATCCACGCTCTCCCGGCATCCGTAATGGGAGGAGGGGCTGTAGAAACTGCAGGTCCTGCAGGTGTGAAGGGCCTTTGAGCATGAGGGACAGCTTGTGCTGTAGTATACGGAAGAGACGTTCTGTCCGCAGAAGGGGCACTTCATTTTATCTCAAGCCTCCTGCCGAGTTCCGCCATTTCCCCGTCGGCGTAACTGTCATGGGCAAAGCCGGCCTTCCTTCCGTCATTCTCATAGCGGGGAATGACATGGATGTGAAGATGCGGAACCTCCTGACCTGAGGCCGGGCCGTTGTTGATCATTATGTTGGTTCCGTCACACTTCAGTACCTCCCTCAGCCTTGCATCAATCTTCCTTGCAACAAGAATCATGTGTTGAACCAGGTCTTCGGGTGCATCCGTGAGTGTGGGCCGGACTTCCTTGGAAATAACAAGACAGTGACCCTTTACAACGGGGTTTATGTCCATGATCACAAAGCATTTATCGTCATTGTAAATCTTTACCGAGGGAATGATTCCCTGATCTATTTTTGTGAATACTGTTTCATTTGCCATATTTTAATCTCCTGTTAATCACCACTTATTGTAAACCTTTTCCGCAAAACCCGGAAAATCCTCTATGTGAATTGTGTTCCCGTTGTCCAGAACCGCATCTCCGGTGAAGTAGCCGAACACCTGGTGCTGAATGCTCCTGACAAGGGGAATCCTTGTGTCCGAGCTGCGGTCCACGGCAGGGCGGAAAGTCATTTCAAATCTGCCGTCGGAAGAGGTGAACTTCCAGGGATCGGTGAAGCCGGTCTCCGGGATGATGAATTGTATGTCGTCCAGTTTGTGGACCTTGCCGTTGAAGAACAGGCAGTTCTCGGAGGCCGGTGTCCTGTCGGAAAAGCCGTAGCCTATGTTGAAGCCGAAGCGGTTGCCGTCAACAAGGCCGCTTGCGCTGCCCCAGTACCATGTGTTCTCCCGTGTCCAGACTCCGCGTCCCCAGTCAAGGACCGCCCAGGCATCGTCCTTTGAGAGGTAGGTAATGTCGTCTCCCAGACGGAGTGTTCCGCTTGCCGGCATGCAGTTGATTTTCTGGTTCAGATAGAAGGCCTTTCTCTTTTCAGCCCATGAAGTTGCAATGTTCATGCTCTGCAGTGAGGCACTCTGGGTGAGGGTCAGATCCGCATCAAGGCCGGTGCGGCCGTCAGGCAGGGCAAGGTCCGGCACGTTGAAAAGCAGATGCCTCTTTGTGTCCTTTTTGATCAGCGCAATGCGCATTGCGGGGCACTGGAACACAAATGAGCTGTCCTCGGACGAGGAGGCGGCAAGGCCGGTCTTTCCCAGGGGAAGGAGCTTTGTGATGTCCTTCTGGGCAAAGCCGCCTTTCTCATAGTCTATGAAGGAAACGGAGAGCAGGGCGGCAAAGCCCAGGTCGCTTACCGTAACACAGGCTGTCCATTTGCCTGAGAAGCTGTGTACGGCGTAGTAGTCCCACTCCTTTATCCTCAGTTTTCCGGCGTGGATATCCTTTCTGCAGTACTTCCATACCGGTCTGTCGGACCAGCCTTCCTCGGCAATGTGGCCCAGAGTGTCCAGCAGGGCCTGTTCTCCGGTGACTTTATGATTTCTTTCCATGTGGGAATTCTACCACAAAATCGTCAGATGATTGACATATGAATAATAAAAAACTATTCTAATATCCGCGTTTTACTACGGGCAGTAGCGCAGGGGCTAGCGCGTCTGGTTCGGGACCAGAAAGTCGGA
>CAMZFA010000068.1 GCA_947305945.1 uncultured Spirochaetales bacterium
CACAACCCCAGAAGCAACATGAACAACCAGGTGGGAATCAACCCGCTTCTTCCCAGGATCAAGAACCTGATCATGGGAACTGACGGATGCGGCAGCAACATGTTCGAGGAATGCAAGATTGCCTTCTTCAAGAACAGGGATGCCAAAATGCCCTACTGGCCGGGTGACTACATGCGTGCCCTCACAAGAGCCAACAGGTTTGTGGAAAAATACCACGAAGGAAAGTTCGGCCGCATAGAGGAAGGGTACAAGGCTGATATCACAATCATCAACTATGACAATCCCACACCTCTGCTTCCGGACAACGCCGCAGGCCACTTCGTATGGGGCATGAGCAGCAACTGTGTTGAGTCCGTAATGGTCAACGGAAAGCTTCTGCTTGAGAACCACGCCTTCACTGAGATTGACGAGAAGGAAATCTACGCAAAGGCAGCCAAGGTTGCAAAGAAGCTCTGGGAGAGAACAGGAGCTCTTCCGGCAGACGGAACATCCGGAATCAAACGCTGATTAATACTTATTGAATACCGAAAACATGGGCCGCAGAACTTCTGCGGCCTGTGTTGCGGATTGAAGTCATTATTTATTTGAAAAACAAATGGTTTTAAACCGTTTTAAGGAGATTTAAAGTGATTTCTGAAGATATGACAAGGGATATTTCCCGCGCCATGAGAAGGTTGGATGCCGTAGACAAATCCGAGGGAAGGTCAAAGTACGTTTCCGACTATGATTTTGAGGATTGTCTGTGGGCAAGAATGGTACGATCAGGCATATCCAGGGGAAAAATCAAGAACATCAAGCTTCCGGAGCTTCCCGAAGGTTACTATTGGGTAAGCTACAAGGACATTCCCGAAGGCGGACACAACTATCTGCACATGATAGCCACCGACTGGAAGTGTTTTGCAGATGACCACGTACTGTATGTGGGAGAGACAATCGGTCTTATTGTAGGTCCGGACAAGACAAAGGTTGAGGATCTGAGGGATCAGATTGAAATTGAATATGAGGAGCAGGAATCTGCCAATACAATAGATGAAGGTATTGCCTGCAAGGGCGGAGCTTTCATCAATGACAACAACATCCATTGCCATCTCAAGCTCGAGACCGGTGAGAATGTGGACCATGTCTTCAAGCGCTGTGACAAGGTTGTTGAGGAGACCATTGAGACCGGTTACCAGGAACATGTCTACCTTGAGACAAACGGCGCCTGCTGTATCCCTGAGAACGGAACCTATACAATCTATGCTTCGGCACAGTGCCCGTTCTACATCAGAAAGTCAATTGCCCCGGTTCTGAACATAGATCCGGAGAAGATTGTTGTACGCCAGACCGTAACCGGCGGTGCATTCGGCGGTAAGGAACACTTTCCGGATGTACTGTGCGGACCGCTTCTTCTTGCCGCCTACAAGACGGGTAAGGGCGTTAAGATGTTCTTTGACAGGGAAGAGGATATAGAGAACTCCGTAAAGCGCCATCCTTCAAAGGTTGTCTTCAGGACAGGCCTGGACAAGGACGGAAACATTCTGGCTATGGACAGCAAGGTCTACTACAACGTAGGTGCTTATCTTGCATCAAGTTACGTTGTCCTTCAGAGAGGTTGCTTCCACGTGACCGGCTGCTATGAGTTCCCCAACATGAGAACCGAGGGCTTCGGAGTTGCAACAAACAACTTCCCCAGCTGTGCATTCCGCGGATTCGGAGCACCCCAGACCCTGTTTGCCATTGAGACACACATGTGCCACCTTGCAGAGATGTACGGCATTGATCCTCTTGAGTACAAGAGCCGCTACTTCATCAAGCAGGGAGACAACACCAGCACTAACGGAAAGGTTGTGGAAAAGGTCATGATCCCTGAGATGCTGGAGCAGGTTCTCACAGCCTCCGATTACAGACGCAAGGCCGGAGAATATGCCTACGGCAGCGGAAAGGGAATAGGAATTGCATTCTACAACCACGGCGGAGCTTTCACCGGAAACGGAGAGCAGGCCATAATCAAGGCAAAATGCCGCATGCACAAATATCCCGACGGAACTGTTGAGATTCTGAACAGCCAGACGGAGATGGGACAGGGCTTCCATACAATCATTCCCAAGATTGCCGCCCATGTTCTCGGAATTCCCGTGGATAAGATTATCTACAAAGATCCCGATACTTCCCGTGTTCCGGACAGCGGACCCACGGCGGCCTCAAGATCAACCATGATAGTAGGACGTCTTGTGGAGAAGGCCGCCCTTCAGGTGAAGGAACGCTGGAATGAAGAGGAATTTGAGGTTGAGACCCACTACGAGCATCCGGACGGATATCCGTGGGATCAGAGCACTTTCCAGGGCTATGCATACCTGGGTTACGGCTGGGGCGTCTGTGTTGTTGAAGTTGAGGTTGACCCCTGTACCGGAGAAGTGACCACAAAGGGCATCTGGTCAAGCCATGACGGCGGTCATCTGATTGATGAACTGATTGTCCACGGCCAGGTCAACGGCGGCGTGCTTCAGGGCATAGGCTGGGCCTCAACGGAGGTCATGCAGAACGTGAAGGGCCACTTCAAGCAGACATCGATGAGTGATTACATTGTTCCCACTTCAATGGATTATCCCAAACAGGAGTGCTTCTTTGTTGAGAACCCCTATGAGTGGGGTCCGTTCGGAGCAAAGGGACTTGGAGAACTTGTATTCAACGGCTCGGGAGCCGCATACATTGACGCTCTTTCAAGGGCAATCGGAAAGAGAATTTCTTCAATTCCGTGTCCCACTGAGCAGGTCATGCTCTACATGCTTGAAGGAAAGGACATTGAGGAGGCACTGTAATGGAAACGAAAATCAGCTTCACGCTTAACGGAAAGAAGGTAAGTCTCTCAACAGATCCTCTCAGAAGGCTTCTGGATGTCCTGAGAGAGGACTTCGGCTGTACCGGAGTCAAGGAAGGCTGCTCCGAAGGTGAGTGCGGTGCATGTTCTGTCATGTTCAACGGCAGGATGGTAACACCGTGTCTCATTCCCGCAGGGGCTGCGGACAAACAGGAAATCATGACCATTGAGGGTGTGAGGGAAACCGAACTTGGTGCCCGCATAGTCCAGGCTTTTGCCGACGGCGGAGCCGTGCAGTGCGGTTACTGCATTCCCGGAATGGTCATTGCCGCATATAACCTGCTTCAGGACAATCCCGACCCCACTGATGACGAGATCAGGCTGGGAATCAGCGGAAACATATGCCGCTGCACCGGTTATGACCTGATAGTGGAGAGCATTAAGCTTGCAGCAAGGAGGGGCAAATAAGTATGGAAGAAGTAAAATGCTACATGCCTGAAACCCTTGAAGAGGCACTTGAAATAAAGAGCAGGGTGAACGCAATTGTTCTTGCAGGCGGTTCGGACCTCATGGTCTCAAACAAGAGGACCATAGGACTGACCCCGGTTTTCGACCGCCCGGTCATGATTGTGAGGAACCTGCCGGAACTGAAGAAAATCTACATCAACGACAAGGGTGAATGCTGCATAGGCTCCGGCTGCACAAGCGCCGAGATTGCCGCCAGCAAGCTCTGCCCCTGGCACCTCAGACAGGCTGCAAACCGCATGGGCGCAATAGGTCTGAGAAACAGCGCCACCATTGGCGGAAACATTGCAAATGCATCGCCCAAGGGCGATACCCCGGGCCCCCTGTACCTTCTTGATGCGCGTGTGAAGCTTCAGAGCATCCACGGCACCCGCGAGGTCCCTGTTGCAGACTTCATTGTCAAGTTCAAGACCATTGACCTGCATGAGGATGAGATGATCACGGAGGTCATTGTCCCGTACAGCGAGAAGGATTTTGACTATGTCTTCTGGCACAAGGTCGGAACCAGAAAGGCCAATGCCATAAGCAAGATCACCGTTTCCATGGCCCTGAAGTTCAACGCGGATGACACTGTGAAGGATTTCCGTCTGAGTGCAACCGCCACCGGAAGCAAGACCAACAGAAGCCGTGACGTTGAGAACATAATCATAGGAAAGAAGATAAGCACTGAGCTTATTGAAGAGGTTGTACAGGCCTATGACAAGGTCATTTCCCCGCGTGCCATGCCCGAATTCAGGCGTGAGGCAACAAGGAGAATGATCAGACGCTTTTTCGGTGAATGTGCCCGTCATGCTGAAGGCAAGGTCATTGAGACCTATGACGGCTACAGAATGCCCGGAGCAATTGAGCTGTAAACTGATTTAAAACATAAAACAAAAGGGGAAATATTTATGAACGAAAAAGGAATCCTTATAAGAGACATACTTGCCCTGATGACAGATCCCGACAAACCGACCCTCCACGGTCAGGATATCCTGATTGAGAACGGAAAGATAAGCAAGGTCGGAAACAACCTTGCTGCTCCGGAGGGGTACAGGGTTATTGACGGTTCTTCACTGGCGGTTGTCCCCGGATTTGTGAACACACATCATCATTTCTACCAGACACTTACAAGAAACCTTCCTGCAGTTCAGAACGCAAAGCTGTTCGACTGGCTGGTGTACCTGTATGAGGTCTGGAAGTACATTGATGCCGAGGCTGTATATTACTCTTCACTTCTGGCAATGTCCGAGCTGCTGAAGACCGGTTGTACAACCTCAACAGACCACCACTATCTTTATCCCAACCACATAACGGGAGACATAATGGGAACCCAGTTCGAGGCTGCAGACAGACTTGGAATGAGATTCTCTCCCACCCGCGGAAGCATGAGCCTCTCCAAGAAGGACGGCGGACTTCCCCCGGATACCGTGGTTCAGACGGTAGAGAAGATTCTTGAGGATTCCGAGCGTTGCATCAAAACCTTCCATGACCCGGATCCCATGGCAATGCACAAGATAGTGCTTGCACCGTGCTCACCGTTCAGTGTGACAAAGGAGTGCATGCTTGAAAGCTCAAGGCTTGCAAGAAAGTACGGCGTAAGGCTGCACACACACCTCTGTGAGACCATGGACGAGGAAAACCAGTGCATGGCCATGTACGGCATAAGGCCGGTGGAACTGATGGAGGAGTGCGAACTCATAGGACCGGATGTGTTCTACGCACACGGAATCTGGTTCAACGATGATGAACTGAAGATTCTGGCCAAAAACGGTGCCCACATTGCACATTGTCCTTCTTCCAACATGAGACTTGGAAGCGGAATCTGCCGCACTAAGGAAATGCTGGGTCTGGGTATCAACGTAGGTATTGCAGTTGACGGAAGTGCCTCCAATGACAGTTCCGACATGCTTGCCGAGATGCGCAATGCCCTGCTTCTTGCCCGTATCAAGTACGGCTCGGAGGGCCTGACCGCACGTGAAGTGTTCAAGATGGGCTGCGAGAACGGTGCAAAGATGCTCAACTTCGGAAACGTAGGAAAGCTTGAGGAAGGCTGGGCTGCCGACCTTGCATGCTTTGATATTTCCGGAATTGCATATGCCGGTTCACACAGCGATCCCATTGCCGCCCTCCTGTTCTGCGGATGCGACCACACCGCAAAGTACACCATTGTAAACGGACAGGTTGTTGTGGATGACAGGAGAGTTGTGGGAATTGACGAGGATGAACTTGCCGCAAAGGCAAATAAGATAAGCAGAAAGCTGCTTGAGATGAGGGAGAAAAATGGCTGAGAAAGAATTCATAGTAGCAAAAAGTATTCCCATTGCCGCAAGGCTCAAGGACGGTAAGTCCGCATTCCTTGCAGGCGGAACCGAAATCAACAGGCTCGGCTCCTCCGTGGATGCCTCAAAGCTGATAAGCATTGGAAGGCTGGGACTTGATACCATAAATGAAGCCGAAGTTGACGGTGTATCATGCCTCAGAATAGGTGCAACGGCCACATTCCAGGAATGTGTGGAAAACCCCAAGGTCCCCGGGTGGTTCAGACAGGCATGTCTTTTCATGAGCTCAAGGATAAAGAGAAACATGGCCACAATAGGCGGAAACGTTGCTCTTGCAAGGGATGACTCATACCTTATTCCCTCACTTGTTGCATCTGGCTCACTTGTCGAGTTCTCAAACGGAAGAATCCTGAGCGTTGCAAAATACGTGAAGGACCACCACCGCTACACCGACAGACTCATTGTTGCAATCTACATTGACCCGCAGGTGCGTGTTGAGGCAAAACGTTTCTCCAACACCGCTGCAGGCCATGCCTATGTCACGGTTGCAGTTTCCTCAAACGGAGACGTTGCAGCCCAGATCAAGGGTGCCGGTCTTCTTGACACATCAGTCATTTCCAATTCTCTGGACAGGTCCGAGAAGTTCTGTCTGAAGTGGATAAAGAACCTCAGGAACCCCAAGGTCCGCAATGACATGTACGGCTCATCGGCCTACAAGCGCTACCTCACCGGTGTGACCGTAGCCACACTCAGTGAAAAGATAAGGGAGGCATCAAAATGAAAATCAGCTGTATCATAAATTCAAAACCCAGGACATTTGATGTTGACCCCACCATGAAACTCAGGGAGCTTCTGCTTCTGAACGGCAACATTGCCGTGCGTGATTCGGATGACGGCGAGGGTTTCTGCGGAAGTGATACCGTCCTTGTTGACGGAGTTCCCGTATATGCCAACCTTGTACTTGCAGGAGAGGTTGAGGGTTGCGAAATCCGCACCCCTGACGGTCTTGCAGACCCGGCTCATCTTACTGTAATCCAGCAGGCCATGATAGATGCAGGTATTGTCCAGAGTGCATACAACGCACCTGCTGCGGCACTGCTTCTCACCTGGCTTCTTGAGAACAATCCGGACCCTTCAAGGGAGGATATCAAGGACGCTCTGAGCGGAATCTTCATCCGTGACGCAGGTTATGAGCATTACTATCTTGCCGTGAAGCTTGCACGTGAGAAGATGCAGAGCGGACAGTATCAGAGTGAGATTGCTCCATCCTTCCGTCCCGAGCTTGAGGTTATAGGAAAGCCCGTCTCAAAGATTGACGGCCCCCAGCTGGTGGCCGGTGCCCCCGCATTCACGGAGGATTATGTAGACAAGAACACATGCCACATGGTGGTTCTCAGAAGCCCCCATGCAAGTGCCTACATCAACAGCATAGACCTTACGGAGGCAAAGAAGGTTGAAGGCGTGGTGGAGATTCTCACCGCATACAACACACCTGATACTCACTACATGCAGGCCGGTCAGGGCAACCCCGAGCCGT
>CAMZFA010000069.1 GCA_947305945.1 uncultured Spirochaetales bacterium
AAGGCGGAAAGCAAATGCATCAGGGTATGCATCAGCTTATGCACATGAGCGCATTTCTAAAGATTCGGGCGGGGCATGGTGAGGATAAGTGAGGATAAGACAGGATAAGCGGGGCAAAGACAGGATAAGCTGGGCAAAGACAGGATAAACGAGGGAAAGTGAGGCAAAGACAGGATAAACGTGCCAAAGCGAGGATAGACGGGCCAAATAGAGGCAAAAGGCATAAAGAGAGGGCTGCAACGGTTGCCGCAGCCCTCTGAAGTGATTGACTTTATTTTTGAGAACTCAGTTGTTTGCAGCTTCTTCCTCTGCGGCGGCCTTGGCTGCCTTGATTACATCATCTGCAAGTTTACCCTGGAGTGTCTCATAATGATCAAACTCAAGGTCGAAAGAACCGGTACCTGAAGTCATGGACTTGAGGTCAATGGCGTAGTTGAGCATTTCAGCCTGGGGAACTTCAGCGTTGACCTGAACCATGTTACCGCCAAGATCTTCCTGACCGAGAACACGGCCTCTCTTGGAGGACAGGTCTGACAGGATGTCTCCGAGGTAGTTGTTGTCAACATAGACTGAAAGTTTTGCGAACGGCTCGAGGAGAACGGGACCGGCCTTCTCAATGGCAAGCTTCATTGCGCCCTTAGCTGCAAGGCGGAATGCCATTTCTGAGGAGTCTACCGGGTGCTCCTTACCATCAACCAGTGTTACGCCGATATCAACCATGGGATAACCGGCGAGGAAGCCTTCTTCCATCTGGTCGTGAAGACCTTTTTCAATACCGGGGACATAACCCTTGGAAACAGAACCGCCCTTGACAATGTTGTCGAAGGTGTAGTACTGGCCTCTCTCGGTGGGGGCAATCTCAATGAGAACCTTACCGTACTGGCCGTGTCCGCCTGACTGCTTCTTATGGGCATATTCGACAATGCCGGATTTCTTTGTGATTGTTTCTCTGTAAGCAACGCGGGGAAGCTTTGTATTGATGGCAATCTTCTGCTTCTCTTTGATCTTGTCCAGAGTCATGTTGATGTGCAGCTCTCCCATGCCGGAGACTGTTGTCTGCTTTGTTTCCTCATTGTACTTGACCTGGAATGTGAGGTCCTCTTCGGTAATCCTGTGGAGGGCGTCATTCATCTTGTCTTCAGACTTCTTGTCTGCGGCTGAAATGGCAAGTGCGTAAATGGGGTTGGGCAGTGCAAGCGGCTTGAAGATGAACTTCTGGTCGGCGGCACCGAGCAGGCTGCAGTTTGTTGCTGCAATGTTGGACTTTGTGATGATACCGATCTCACCTGCAGTAAGGCTGTCAGTCTCAACAAGCTTCTTTCCGATTGCCTTGTATACCTTGCCCGGTCTTTCCTTCTTGCCGAGCTCGGGGTTTGTAAGATCTGTCTCGCCTGTGATTGTGCCTGTGACAACCTTCAGGAATGAGAGCTTACCGGAGAACTGGTCAATTGTTGTCTTGATGCAGTATGCGGAAGCAGCACCTTCGGGTGTGATGGCAACTGTTGATTCACTGCCGTCCTCGAGGATGACGGGTTCTGTTACGCCTTCCGGAGAGGGGAAGTTCTCGGCAACAAAGTCCAGCAGACTTGTGATACCTGAACCGTATGCTGCGGATCCGCAGAAAACGGGAACAACAACATTGTTCTTCAGACCTTCACATACACCGCGGTGGATTTCCTCGGGTGTGAGTTCCATTGTCTCAAGGTACTTGTCCATGAGGTCGTCTGCGCCTTCTGCGGCGGCTTCCATCAGGACTTCCCTGTAGGACTCTACTTCTGATGCGTATTCGGCGGGAATCTCTCCTGCCTTTTCCTTCTGGCCTTCCGTGAAGAAGTATGCCTTGTTCTCAATGAGGTCGATAACGCCCTTGAATGCGGGACCGTTGCCCATGGGAACGGTTACGGGGACGAATGACATCTTGAATTCTTCCTTGAGGTGGGAGAATGTTGCGTCAAAATCGGCACGCTCTCTCTCGGGCTTGTTGAGGAAGACTGCACGGGGCTTTTTCCTTCCGTTGAGGTTTCTCCACAGCTTGATTGTCTCAATCTGGGCACCGTCTCTGGCGTCTACAACCATGAGTGCGCATTCGCAGCTTCTGAAAGCGCAGATTACCTCACCCACAAAGTCTGCTGTACCCGGAGTGTCAAGGAAGTTGAGTGATTTTCCCTTCCATGAGAATGAGGCAAGAGATGAGTGAACTGAAATCTTGCGTGAAATCTCTTCTTCGGTGCAGTCACTGACTGTCTTTCCTGATTCAACTTTCTCTGCTTTTGCAATCTGTCCTGCGTAGAAAAGCATCTGCTCAAAGAGAGAAGTCTTACCGGTTCCGTTATGGCCGGCCAATGCTATGTTTCTGATATCTTTGATGGATGTAGCCATTGCTTCCTCCTATTTAATTACAACCTTTCTTATAATAGAGACTATGTCGTGTTCTGTCAAAAACAATTTCCGGCAAAACACAATCAAAACTCTATCAAAACAAAAAAACGCCCGCTCAAACGCAGGCGTAGTGACTGAATTCCATGCTGAAGGTTCCGCGTCCCTGTGTGGATGAACGCAGGGCGGTGGAGAAACCGAACAGTTTTGACAGCGGGGCAAGGGCGTGGATGTGGTCCGCATTGGGCTTGGATTCCATGCTCTGCACAAGGCCGCCTCTGGCGTTCAGGCTGGAAATTGTATCTCCCACGTTCTGTGCGGGAACAATGAGGGTCACGTCCATGACGGGTTCCATCATGACCGGGCCGGCCTCATTTGCAGCACTGTCAAAGCACATGGCGGTACATGCCTCAAAGGCATACTCGGTGGCCGTGAGTTCGTTGTACTTGACGTCAAGCAGCTCCACCTTCATGTCGGTGCATTCGTATCCTGTCTTGATTCCGCTTCTCAGCGAGTTCTCCACTCCGCGCTTTATGGCCTCGAAGAACTGCTCCGGCATGACCTTTGAGGAAACCTTGTTCTCGTATACACATGAACCGTGGGAATCCATCTTGGAAACCCTGAGTGTGACCGAGGCGCAGTTCTCCTTGCCTGCAAGAATCTTGCTGAACTCCTGGGTATGCGTTGCCTCTCCGGTAACGCTCTCCCTGTATGTGACCTGCGGCTTTCCGGCGCGGCACTGAACCTTGAAGTCCTTCTGGATTCTTGTCAGCAGAACATCCAGGTGCAGTTCTCCCATACCGCTTATGACAATCTGGCCTGTCTCCTCGTTGTCCTTCCATGTGAACGTGGGGTCCTCCATGGACAGAATCTCAAGGGTCTTTTTCAGCTTGTCCTGCTCGCTTGTGGTGTCAGGCTCAATTGCAATTGAAATGACCGGGACGGGGAAGTCAATCTTCTCCAGAAGTATCTGGCTTCCTTCGGAGCCGATGGTATCACCTGTGCGTGCCTCCTTGAAGCCTACAAATACTCCGATGTCTCCTGCGTGCAGCTCGTCAGTCTCCTCCGGTCTGTTTGCATGCATCCTGAGGATCCTGTTGATTCTCTCACGCTTTTTCTTGGAAATGTTGAGAATGGCGGTCCTTGATTTGAAAACTCCGCTGTAGACGCGTGCAAAGGCCAGAGGACCGGCCTCGCGGTCATACTGAAGCTTGAAAACCAGGGCAAGGGGAGGTCCCTTCACGTCATTGGGAATGCTGACGGTCTCGTCTTTCTTGACCGAGATTCCGGTTGCCGGCGGAACCTCAACAGGTGAGGGGAGAAGCTCCGTAATTCCGTCCAGCAGGGGCTGGACTCCTATGTTCTTCAGGCTGGAGCCTACGAACACGGGAAGAAGGGTCCTGTCAAGAACGCACTGGTGCAGTGTCTTTATTATCAGGTCCTCCGGAATTTCCTCTCCGGAGAAGTAAAGATCGGTAATCTCGTCACTGAAGGCGGAAACGCTGTCAATGAGTTTCTCACGCCACTGGGCGGCTGTGTCCGCCATGTCTGCGGGAATGTCCTCGTAGGTGTATTTGTAGCCTTCAGTGTCCGGATCAAAGGCCACTGACTTCATTTTGATGAGGTCTATGATGCCGCTGAAGGAGCTTTCCTTGCCGATGGGGATGAAGAGGGGAACCGGGTTCTCGCCCAGTTTCTCGCGGATATCCTCCACGGCGCCGTAGAAATCAGCACCAAGGCGGTCCATTTTGTTGATGTAGGCTATGCGGGGGACGTGGTAATTGTTGGCCTGGCGCCAGACCGTTTCGCTCTGGGGCTCAACCCAGCTCACCGCGCAGAAGATTCCAACGGCGCCGTCCAGGACTCTGAGCGAGCGCTCGACCTCGGCCGTGAAATCCACGTGGCCCGGGGTGTCTATGATGTTGATCTGCCTGTCCTTCCAGAATACCGTTGTGGCGGCACTGGTGATGGTTATTCCGCGGTCCTGCTCCTGCTCCATCCAGTCCATGGTGGCCTCACCGTTGTCCACCTCTCCTATCCTGTGGCTCTTGCCGGTGTAGTAGAGGATTCTCTCGGTGGTTGTGGTCTTGCCGGCATCTATGTGGGCCATGATGCCTATATTGCGGATGTTATTTATATTACTGTTCTTAATTTCCATAGCCCGAAAACTTTAACAGAAAAACACCGCATGGGCAATACGGTGCTCTATCTGCGGCAGCGAAGGGTTCTCATGCTGTTCAGTACGCAGAGCAGGGCCACACCCGTGTCTGCAAAGACGGCAACTCCCATTCCGGTTATGCCCAGTGCTCCAAGTACCATGCAGGCAACCTTCACGCCTATTGCAAATCCTATGTTCTGTCCGGCTGTTCTCAGGGTTTTGCGTGCAATTGTGAGGGCAAGGGGGAGTTTTGACAGGTCATCATTCATTATGACCACATCAGCAGCTTCAATTGCGCTGGCACTTCCCACGCCGCCCATTGCTATTGCGCAGTCTGATGTCATGAGAATAGGTGCATCATTGATTCCGTCTCCCACGTATGCGCAAAGGCCTGTTTTCTTCAGCTCTTCCATCTTCTCAACCTTCTGCCGGGGAAGAAGCTGTCCGTAAACTGCATCAAGGCCTGCCTCATCTGCTATCCTGCGGGCATTGTCCTCTCTGTCTCCGGAGAGCATGACCGTCTGTTTTATTCCAAGTTCCTTCAGCCTGCTTACAGTCTGCCTTGCATTGTCCTTGATTCTGTCACCTATGACTACAGATCCGACAGCCTCTCCGTTGCATGCCACGTAGACAACGGTTCCGGCTTCCTGGTCATGTGCTTTGAGGGCAATGTTGTTTGCCTTCATGAGTACGGCATTTCCCACAAGTATTGTCTTTCCGCTTACAGTGCCTCCCATGCCCTGACCGCTTATCTCCACGGCATTCTGTGCAACAAGGTTTCTGCTGCCGGAGGCGGCCAGAACCCCGGCAACGGGGTGGGTGCTGTGCTTTTCCACAGCTGCTGCAAGATCAAGCACATCCTGCTCGGTAAATCCTTCCTCAGCAAAGATTTTCTGTACTTTGAATTCTCCGGTTGTCAGTGTTCCTGTCTTGTCGAAGGCAATGGTTTTCACCTTTGCAAGGTTCTGAAGATGTGTTCCTCCCTTGACCAGGATTCCGTTCGATGCTGCCCCTCCGATTCCGGCAAAGAAAGAGAGGGGTATTGAGAGCACAAGTGCACACGGACAGCTTATGACAAGGAATGTCAGGGCTCTGTGTGTCCATGTTGCCCAGTCTCCGGTAATGAGGGAGGGAATTAATGCCAGAAGTACTGCAAGGCCCGTCACCACCGGTGTGTAGATTCTTGCAAATTTTGTTATGAACTTTTCGGTGGGAGCTTTTGTTTTCTGTGAGTTCTCAACAAGCTCCATTATCCTGCTCACCGTGCTGTCTTCATATCTGACCCGGGCCTTTATCTTCAGCGCCGCTCCGGTGACAAAGGCTCCGCTTACAACCTCCGAGCCTTCACTTACCGTCACAGGTACGCTCTCTCCGGTAACCGCTTTGGTATCAAGTGTGCTGGCATTCAGGGCAAGGCCGTCCACCGGAACCATTTCCCCGGCAGGGATGAGCAGTATGTCATCTATCTCAACCTCTTCAGGTTCAATTTCCTCTATACTTCCGTCTTCCTTAACGCGCTTTGCGTGCGAGACATCAAGGTCCATCAGTTCTTCTATGTTGTCTCTGGACTTGTCCACTGCAAGGTCCTGGGCCAGTTCTCCCACGCTGTAGAAGAGCATTACAAAGACCGCTTCGTTGTACTCTCCCAGGGCCGCAGCTCCTATGGTGGCTATGCTCATGAGGAAGGTCTCATCAAACAGCTCTCCGTGGATAATTCCTTTTAAAGCAGAAAGTAAGACAGGACCGCCCAGGACAAGGTAGGATAGGGCAAGCAGGACATAGCTTACTGCCGCGGGAAGGGCAAGGGCCTTTGATGCAAAGCTCAGGCCGAACAGCGCTGCTCCGCACGCGATTCTTATAATCTCCCCTCTGGGATTCTCATCCGAGCCGTGTTCATGTTCGTGTTCATGTTCATGGCAATGACAATGTTCGTGCTCTTCATGGCAGCAGCAGTGGTCTTTCATATGGATTTCTCCTTTAACGTATGCACATATTCTAATATGATGAAATGTAGCTGTCAACACTTTGGATATAAGAAGATATTGACTATTATTCTCATGTCTGATAAATTCCCATTGTTGCGTTTTGGGCCGCTAGCTCAGTAGGTAGAGCAACGCCCTTTTAAGGCGTGGGTCATTGGTTCGAATCCAATGCGGCTCATTGCCAGGCAACTAATGTCCCTTTCGTCTAGTGGTTAGGACAACGGGTTTTCATCCCGTCAACGCGAGTTCGATCCTCGCAGGGGATGTTCAGAAAGCTGTTTTCGGATCAAACCGGAAGCAGCTTTTTTCTTTATATTTTCTTCTACCGATTCAGTTATAATCCAAGCTCACTCCGCAGCGGTTTTCCTGTTGTATTTTTGTAAGCGGTGCTTAATAAGCCGCTGAAAGACATAGACGGTTAGACTACCATC
>CAMZFA010000070.1 GCA_947305945.1 uncultured Spirochaetales bacterium
CCATGCAGCTCTCAGGCGGTCAGCAGCAGCGTGTTGCAATAGCAAGAGCCCTTGTCGTGGACTCCGAAATCCTGGTCATGGATGAGCCCATTACAAACCTGGACGCAAAACTGCGTGAGGAAATGCTCCTTGAGATAAGAATGATCCAGAGACGTCTGAAGTCAACGGTTCTCTACATTACCCACGACCAGCAGAGCGCCCTCCAGCTTTGTGACAAGATGGCAATCATGGAACTGGACGGTTCTCTTTGCCAGTACGGAAATGATGAAGACATTATCCTGAACCCGGCAAACAGATTCACCTTCGAGTTCATAGGTGTTTCCAACTTGATTCCCGTAAAACTCAAGGGATCAAAGATTTGTCTGGACTGCGGAATTGATACCGAACTGGACGTTGAAGTGCCCAAGAATGTGGATTTCAAGGGCAAGACCGACATGGGTATCAGAATGAACGACGTGGTCTTTGACAATGAATCAAAGGTCAAGGCAACGGTTATCAGCAAGGTATTCCTCGGAAGCGAGTACAACTACTTCATCAAGCTCGGAGACAGGGAAATCCGTGTACAGCAGAGTATGCTGGATGCAAAACTGGGCGGAGTGCCCGATGACGGTGCCACAATAGGAATCCGTTTCGTGAATCCCAGATTCTATCCCGCAAAGGAGGAAAGAAATGAAGCTGTTTAACAATGGCAATTCAAATCTTGCGGCCGTTGACGGAGGAAAGAGATTCAATCTGGACAAGGCCCTGACAATTACAACCTTCATCCTGCTCATCATCATAGTCATCATTCCGGTGTTCATGATTGTCTTCAATACATTCTTTGACAAGGCAGTAACCGGAAAATGGCATTTTGACGTGAGCATGTTCAAGACACAGCTGAGTGACCCGAAAAACCTGGGTGCCATGTGGAACACCGTCAAGATTGCCCTCTGGACAACGGTATTCGGAACCATCGCCGGCGTTTTCTACGCCTGGCTGCTCGGCCGTTCCGATATCCCCGCCAAGGGCCTCATGAAGGCTCTGTTCAACATTCCGTACATGTTCCCGCCGTTCCTCGGCGCCATGGCATGGGATATGCTGCTCAACGGACGCGGCGGATACTTCAACAAGTTCCTCATGTCAACGTTCCATCTGGAAAGTGCCCCGCTTAACATCAACTCCATCTGGGGTATTGTGTTCGTAGAGGTTTCATACTACTTCCCGTTCGTTTTCATGCAGGTTGTAGCAGCTCTTGAGAAGATGGACCCCACTCTTGAGGAATGTGCCAGAATTGCAGGTGCCAAGCAGAGCACCGTCATCTGGAGAATCACACTCCCCCTGACAAAACCCGCTATCTCAGCCGGTGCACTTCTCATTCTGACCACATCACTGGCACACTTCGGAGTTCCGTCAATCATCGGATATTCACAGGGCATCTACACACTGCCCACCAGAATCTACGCGGTCATCTACAACGCCGGAGGATCGTTCGACGGCATCCGTCAGGGTGCTGCACTGTCCGTCCTGCTGGTAGCAGTTGTTTCAATTGCACTGATTCTGCAGAACAAGATCCTGTCATCCGGAAGCTACGACATAATCAAGGGAAAGAGCACACGTCCCACGCTGATCAAGCTCCGCGGCGCAAAGTATCCTTTGCTCGTGCTCTGTATTCTCACACTGATTGTCATTGTTGTTGTTCCTCTTGTGATGATTGTTCTCGTATCCTTCCTCAAGGCATACGGTCTGCCTCTCAAGCTTGAGAACTTCTCGTTTGCCCAGTACCAGAAGGTATTCAGAGGCGGCGGAACAATTGACTCGATCAAGAACTCTCTGTTCGCTTCAGTCACTGCAGGTATTGTCTGTATGCTGCTCGGTACTCTTGTTGCATACGTTGTCCAGAAGATCAAACCCAAGAACAAGGGCGCTCTGGAATTCATGTCCATGCTCCCCTACGCCATTCCCGGTACAGTTCTTTCAATCGGAGTCATCCTCGCATGGCAGGGCGCAATCTTCAACATCAACCTGTACAACACAATATGGATTATCATTGTGGCATACCTTGCACGTTATCTGAGCTTCTCAATGAAGACATCTTCAGCAGCACTGCTTCAGGTTTCCAACTCGCTGGAAGAAGCAGCACGCGCCTGCGGTGCCTCACATACGGAAAGCCTTTCAGATATTACGCTGCCGCTGATAAGACCGGCCATGGTTTCAGGATTCTTCCTTATCTTCCTGCCGGCAATGCGTGAGGTTACCACATCAATCCTTCTGTACGGTCCCAAGACAAGAACCCTCGGTGTTCAGATCTACGGTCTGAGAGACGCCGGTATGATTCCGCAGGCTGCGGCTCTGGCCACAGTTGCAATCGGTATCATCATCATTCTCAACTCTGTAGTCAACTACATAGTGAAAGACAGGAAGGGGGTATGATATGGCTGATCAGATTGTACTGAGAAATGTAACAAAGATATTCACAACCAAGACCCTCGGTGACATTACCGCAGTAGACAACTTCAACATCAGCGTCCATGAAGGCGAATGCTTCTCCTTCCTCGGCCCGTCAGGTTGCGGAAAGTCCACAACACTGCGTATGATCGCCGGTTTTGAAGACCTTACCAACGGTGAGATCGAGCTGTGCGGAAAGCTTGTCTCCTCAAGCGAGAAGAAGCTTTACATCCCGCCCGAGGAACGCGGACTGGGCATGGTATTCCAGGCCTTTGCAGTCTGGCCCCACATGACGGTTTTTGACAACGTAGCCTTCCCGCTCACAATCAAGAAGGTCAACAAGAGTGAAATCAAGACCCGTGTTGCCGAGGCCCTCAAGCACACCAGCCTTACCGGACTTGAAGAAGTTTATCCCGGTGAGCTGTCAGGCGGACAGCAGCAGAGAATTGCACTTGCGCGTGCAATTGTCACAAACCCCAAGGTCATGCTTCTTGATGAACCGCTTTCAAACCTTGACCCCAAACTCCGTGAAACAATGAGATTCGAGATCAAGGCCCTTCAGAAGAAGTTCGGTTTCACAATCATCTTCGTCACACACGACCAGAGCGAAGCCATGGCCATAAGTGACAGAATGATGGTCTGTGATATGGGTAAGATCATGCAGATTGACACTCCTGAAAATCTGTACAACCACCCGAACAGCCGCTTTGTCCACAACTTCCTCGGTGAAAGCACCTTCATCAATGTTGAAGTCAAGGGCGGCAAAGTTTACCCGCTCGGATCCAACCAGGAACTGAAGATTGACATTCCCAAGGGCGTTACCGGAAGAATGGTTGTTGCAACACGTCCCAATGAGATTGAACTTACAACCTCATCCGAAGACGGTTTCAAGTCACACGTTGAGAAACGTATCTTCCTCACCGACAGAACAGAGTATCTGGTACCCGTCGGAGAGCAGATGGTCAAAATTCAGACACCGCACAGAATCCGCTTCAACGAGCAGGACGGTTGCTATGTCAAGTTCATCGAACCCATCTGGTACCCGGTTGACGATGCCGCAACAGAGGCTGAAAGAAACAAGAGACAGCTCATCTGACGGCAGACAATTATTCTTATTTCAGGCAGAGCGGCATTTCCCGCTCTGCCTTTTTTCATGCTAGAATACCTGTGGAGGTTTTCCATGGAAATCAGAATTCTGGGTCAGATTGAAGGCGCAAAGAAGGCCGAAGGTCTGGCTGTGATTATAGATGTTTTCAGGGCATTTACCGTAGAGTGCTTCCTTGCAGACCTGGGGGTTGCAAAGATCATCCCAATGGGTAAGGTTGAGGACTGCCTGGCACTGCGGGCACAGCATCCGGATTACTACCTCATAGGTGAGCGCAAGGGCATAAAACTTCCGGACTTTGACAGCGGGAACAGCCCCTCGTTCCTGACCACGGCAGTGGAGATGAAGGGCAGAACCGCGGTGCACAGCACCAGCGCCGGTACGCAGGGCATTGTGAATGCCGCTTCATGTGCAACGGAGGTTATTGCCGGAAGCCTGGTCAATGCGGATGCTGTAGCGCGCTACATCAGAATGAAGAATCCCGATGTGGTGAGCCTTGTCTGCATGGGGCTGAACGGCGTTGAGGAATCGGCAGAGGACACCCTCTGCGCGCAGTACATCAAGGCAAAGCTGGAGGGCCGTGAAATGAACATCCACCGTGAGATTGCGGACCTCAGGAACACCGCCGGTGCCAAGTTCTTTGACCGCGTTAAGAAAGAGGCCTTCCCGGAGCCGGATTTCTTCATGTGCCTTGTGCCGGATATTTTCAACTTCGTGCTGCGTGCGGATACCTCGAAAAATCCCATTGAAATGGTGAGGGTGGATGTATGAGCCTTGTTTCTTCTTCAATTCTGATTGCTGCCGTTCTGATTATGTACTATGCACTGATAAAGATTTTCTCGGTGCTTTTCAGGATTACGGGCCTGCCCAGGGAGAAGGCCGCCTTCCAGGCCGTTTCCCTTCTTACCAATGCGGGTTATACCACAGGAGAATCCGAGATTATTGTCAGCGAGAAGACAAGAAGGCACATAGCCACGGCGGCCATGCTTTCCGGCTACTTCTTCTCGGTGGTCATTGTATCTCTTTTCATCAATCTCTTTTTCAGCATTGATTTCACGGTATTCGACAGACAGGATGCCATGATCCTGATCGGATTCGGAGGTCTGTTCCTCTTCTTCCTGATTCTCCGTCTCCCGTTCATCTCAAGGCCCCTCGACAAGGCGCTGGATTCAATTACTCTGACTATTTTCAAGAGTGCCACAAAGGACAACTATATCTCAGTTCTGGACACATACGGAGAAGATGCCGTTGCCAACATATATCTCTACAAGGTTCCTGCTTTCCTTGAGGGAAAATGCATTATTGATACGGACATAAGAAAGAAGTTCAATCTGAACATTCTCATGTACACCAGAAACGGACAGACCCGTTATGTCACAAAGGACACCATATTCTCGGAAAAGGATACCCTGCTTGCCTTCGGCCCCCTTGCCTCCATTAAGGAAGCATTCCTGCTTAAGGATCACGGAGAAAAGCAACTTGAGCATGCAGAGTCCAAAGAGACAAACGAGATAACCCTCATGTCCAATTACGGCTACCAGATCATGGCGGAAATCACGGTCAACAAGGTTCCGGCCGTGCTGGACGGAAAGAGCCTTATTGAAAGCAGGATAAAGGATTATTTCTCAATCAACATCATGATGGTTTCCCGCAACGGAAACCCGGTCAACCTGAACAAGGACACCGTGATAGAAAAGGGCGACAAGGTCATAGCATTCGGTCCCTATGACGGAATCCACGCTGTCTTCGGAGAAAAGAGCGGACAATAGTTTTGCTTCTCCCCTCCGCCTTTATAAGTTATCCTATTACAGGAGCATTATATGAAACTTAATTATAAGAGAACGTTTTTAGTAGGTTTTGCATTCTTCGGGATCCTGCTTCTCTGGCAGGTCTACGACTCATGGTGTCCCACCCTTCTGACCGAGATAATCAAGGGCAGAATGGGTGCTGCGGATGAACTTGAGGTCCAGTGGCTGGTCGGAATAATCATGGCCTGCGACAACCTTGCGGCTCTCATTCTTCTTCCCATATTCGGAAACCTTTCCGACAAAACACATACAAAGATAGGAAAGAGAATGCCCTACATCCTTGTGGGTACTTTTGTTGCCGCTGTTGCATTCCCGTTCATTCCCTTCTTCTTCCACAACAACAATGTCATTGCCATGATTGTCATGATGGCCGTTGTTCTTCTGTTCATGATGATGTACCGCAACCCCGCAGTTGCTCTCATGCCGGATATCACACCCAAGCCCCTCAGGGCCAAGGCAAACGGCATTATCAACATCATGGGCTACCTGGGAGGAGCTTTTGCCACGGTTCTGGGAATGGTCTTTGTTCTCAGCAACTATCTCAAGGGTGAGCACAACCTCATAACCATTGAACTGCCCTTTGTCATTGCCTCCGTCCTCATGGTCATCTCCGCCCTGGTCCTTTTCTTCAACGTAAAGGAAAACGCCATTGCCGAGGAGATTAAGGAAGAGATGGAGGAAGGTGAACGCCTTGCCGCCATTGCCGACCCCGTAGACGACAACAAGCCCATGTCCAGGGCCAACAGAATAATGCTCTTTGCCATTCTGGGAGCCGAGTTCCTCTGGTTCATGTCCGACAACGCTCTGGGAACATACCTGAACAACTACGTCTTCTATGCCATGGGTTCTGCCACAAGCAATACCTCAATAATGGTTATTGTAGGCGGCCTTGCCTCAGTCATAGGCTTTGCAACTGCCGGCTCCATTGCCGATAAGATAGGCCGCAAATGGACCATTTCCGCAGGTCTTATCCTTACATTCCTTGGTCTTGTCCTGATGTGCTTCATCAAGCCCAGCACAAGTGTCCTTGCCAGCGGCCTGAACGCCTTCCCCAAACTTCTTCTCGTTGTCTGGGCAATCAAGGGCTTTGGAATGGCTCTTGTCCACAACTGTTCGTTCCCCATGGTTGTAGAGCTTTGCTCTTCCAAGAAGATAGGACGCTTCACGGGCTTCTACTACGCATCCAGCATGGCTGCCCAGACGGTCACACCCATCCTTCTGGGTCTTATCCTCAAGGCAACCAGAGCATGGTCCATGCTTCCCAAATATGCAACGTTCCTTACCTTTGCCAGCTGTCTTGTGTTCACATTCTGCGTCAAGAACATCAAGGCCAGAAAGGTTGCAAACGCCAAGGGCCTGGAAGCACTGGGAGACAACGACTGATAATCATTGTTCATTCTGATAATAAAGGGGCTGTTGCAACGAAAATGCACAGCCCCTATTCTTTTGCCTCTCCCAGCCTCGCTCTGACACGTATTCCCTGTATTTGCCCCGCTTATCCTCGTTTATCCTGTCTTTGCCCAGCTTATCCTCGTTTATCCTGTCTTTGCCCCGCTTATCCTGTCTTATCCTCACTTA
>CAMZFA010000071.1 GCA_947305945.1 uncultured Spirochaetales bacterium
TGCATAAACACACACGCTTAAATTCTATCAGCAAATCCCGAAACATATCAATTGATAAATCCTGCACGCTTTGCACCCTGTCTTTGCCCCGCTTACCCCCGCTTATCCCCGCCTATCCTGTCTTTGCCCCGCTTATCCCCGCTTATCCTGTATTTGCCCCGCTTATCCCCGCTTATCCCCGTTTATCCTCGCCTATCCTGTCTTTGCCCCGCCTATCCCCGCTTATCCCCTTCCGGTTTGAATTTATTTTATTATTTTCTGTCAATTTTTGCCAAAAATCAGAAAGATATATTGAATTGCCGCTGGAATTATTTATACTCTTACTTATCAGGGAGGGCTTATGTTACTTCAGTTCAGCGTTGAAAACTACAAATCAATCAAAGATAAGGCTGTTGTGTCAATGGAAGCTTCCTCAGATAAAGAGCATCAGGACAATGTTGTAATATCAGAGAAAGACAGAATTCTGAAAAGCATTGCTGTTTTCGGACCGAATGCATCCGGAAAATCAAATCTCTTCTCCGCATTGACCGCGGCACTTCTAACAGTCCGCGAATCCTCGACCATCCAGGTCGGTCAACCTTTAAAGTACATTGTCCCGTTCAAGTTCAGTGAAAACTCCGTTAATACACCTACATCTTTTGAATTTGTTTTCACAGCAAAGGATGGATTGAAGTACGTTTACGGGTTTTCCGCATCACCTCAGAGAGTGACATCCGAATATCTGTATGTCTATAAAACCGCAAAGGCATCATCGGTTTTCGAACGCAGCAATGATGATTTCACTTTCACTTCCGTATATGAAAAAGAGCTTAAACCCGTTGTTTCAAGAAATACATCAAACAAGCTTTTTCTTTCAACGGCAACAACTTGGAACTGTGCCTCAACAAGAGAGCCCCTCCTTTGGCTTATGAACGGGATCAACACCTATAACAGCAGCAACAGAGAAGAAATGATCTATGTTTCCGGCCCGCTGCTGGAAAAAGACAGTGCTCAATCATTGAAAGGTTTTACAACATCAATTCTCCACAAGGCAGACATCAACATCTCGGACTTCAAGGTAACAACGGAAGAGAAGACCCATGAACAGTTTATGCAAACTCTTCCGAATGAACTTAAACCGATATTTTCCGCATTACCTCCGGGGCCACACAAGAATCTAGAAATTGAGACAATGCATGTAATCGAAGAGAACGGGGAAAAGAGAATCTATTCTCTCAATTTGTCGGAAGAATCAATCGGAACAATCAACCTGTTTCTTCTCAGCCCGATTATAAAAAGAGCATTTGAAACCGGAGAGGTCGTCTGTATAGACGAGTTTGATGCCAGCCTGCATCCGCTTCTAGTATTGTACATTGTTCAGCTATTTCACAATCCTCTGTATAACAAGGCAAATGCGCAGTTGATTATCTCAAGTCATACAACAGAATTGCTTGACTTGTCACTCATGAGAAGGGATCAGATATACTTCATTGACAAGAACAACAGAACCGGAGTTTCTGATTTGTACTCTCTTGATGAGTATTCCGAAAGGACCCGGACTGACATCAGAAAAGCTTATCTCCTTGGGAGATATGATGCCATCCCGAATATTGAGTACTGAGGCTGTATCATGGCATCCGGAGAAATAGGATACATTTCAAAGAAAAGAAACTCGGGTTCGAGAAAGGCCAGGAAAATCATTCTGATGATTACAGAAGGTAATAATCGGACAGAAACCAACTATTTCAAGAACTTTGAATCCTCTGAATACCGCATTGTTTTTGCACGTGGCAATGACACAGATCCTGTAAAAATGATGAAAACACTTTTATCACAATATGAAGCTATGGGTCTTACTTCTGAAGACGGTGATTTAGGGATGAGCTTGATTGATACAGACTGTGAGAGCTACAAAGACAATCAGATAAAAGAGGCAGATAAACTCTGTTCGGATATTGTGAGACAATATGTATCCAGCCCTTGTTTTGAGATTTGGCTTTTGTCTCACTTTGAATACTCTACAAGGCAGTACAACTCTTCGGTTGAAGTAATAAGAAATCTGAAAAACTATATCAAAGACTATTCCAAGAACGATGAATATGTTTATGAAAAAACAAAGGCTTTGATTCCAACAGCTCTGGAAAACGTTGAAAAACTGAACAACCATTGCATTTCACTGGGTAAAAAACCGCACACGGTTGAATACATGCCAAGTACAGAAATAGATTCTGTTGTCAAAATTCTCATATAGACAACACCCCTGCAATCAAGCAGTGATTGTTGGAAACCTGTGAAAAACCTGTTGCAGAGGCAGCCGGAATCCTGACTCCCGCCGGCCGTAGAAGCCTTAGCGGGAAGGCAGAGTGCAGGCGTTGGCTCTGCACAAGTTTTGCATCAGGTTTTCAACATGAGCGTCACTGCCGCCTGCATCGAAACGGCACACAAAAAAAATTTTAAAAATTTTTATCTCATTACTCTATAACTAATTATTCCCCAATTCTTGCGTCTCCTGAATTTTTTCAGGGGGGAGATAAATCCCGTAAATCGACATAACTATAAGTAAAAGGACTTTTTTTCAGGAGGTAATGATGAATTCAGACTCTTTTATCAGGAAGCTGGAATATTTCACAAATGATCAGAAAGAAAGGAAAGAAACCTTCGGGACATTCAGGAACGGGAAAATCTGTCCGGAGTACATTTTCCAGCATGTGGTTCAGCAGACCTACAACAGGAAGAAACTCTTCTACCCCGGAGGAGCGGCTTTCTACGAGAACAAAATCAAATCACTCTGTCCCGAATACGATGCAGTTCTTGTCTGTCAGGTGGTGATGCCCACCCACACCCATGAAATCTTCATCACAAAGGATATAAGGAAACTTTCCGCCATGAGGGGCATAGCATGCAGGGCAACAACCAGATACATCAAAAACGAATTCCGGGAAAAAGGCTACGAAATTCCCTCAAAGGTTTTCGCCCCTTACCCGGGATACGTGGCCATCAGGAACAGATCACAGCTGTTGGGAACCATGAAGTACATAAGGGACAATGATGACTTCCTGCAGAAAACAACGGAGAACGGAAAACCCTGCAAGGCCCCCTACTCCTGCTTCGAGCATTGGAGACACGGTCATTACAAACCGTTTTTCGTCCAGGGCCTGGAAACCCTCTTCGGTCTGAAGCCTGAAGAACTGGTTGAACTGCTCGATTCGGATGCGGAAAACGTCCGCAATTTCGCAAAACAGTTTGAAACCCGGGAATTCCTCAGGCAGGACGAGAAAATATTCAGAATCCGGAAGGGCTGAGCGGGGCAAAGACAGGATAAGCAGGGCAAAGACAGGATAAGCTGGGCAAAGACAGGATAAACGGGGCAAAGACAGGATAAGCGGGGCAAAGACAGGATAAGCTGGGCAAAGACAGGATAAACGGGGCAAAGACAGGATAAGCGGGGCAAAGACAGGATAAGCGGGGCAAAGACAGGATAAGCAGGGCTGATACAGGGAGGAACAAAGTGAGAAAAGAAATAACAACAGGCGTGATAGTACTTCTGACTGTGTTGGGGATGCTGAGCGCGGGGGCGCAGACGGTTAAAGTGCAGCTGGGGGACATACTGAAGGTGAAGCTCAGCAGCAATGAGGAGGGACTCTATGACCTGGAGAATGTCTCGGTGAAAACCGGCACGGTGAATCTGCGGGCAACCGGGGAGCGCGTTGAGGTGCACCATGGATTTGCGGACTTCATAATGCTCAGAAAGGGCGGCGGAGGGTTGAGGATTGACAGCGGCAGGACCTGGGCGGAGAGCCTGTTCATGACCACGGAGGCGCACGAGGAGGATGAGAAGTGGATTACAGACAGCCGCAGATACTCGGACAGGCACCTGAAGAGTACCTTCGGGTTCAGGGCCTCCGGAGTGCCGGGGATGAAGGTTGAACTGACTAACCATCTGGATCTGGTCTACGGCATGTACACGGATGCAAAAGCGGAAATTACATTCAGGGTGGGGAATATGAAGACAAAGGTGAGCTCGAACGTAAGGGAGGAAAGCAAAACGGAGATTCAGACCACACTTGGCAGCAGGTTCAGGGGATTTGAGCTGAAAACCGGGTGGGTACGGGAGTACGGACAGGCGCCGCTGTTCGGAGGAACAAGCAGGAGGCAGAAAAACAGCGGGACGGTATATGTTACATGCAGGGACCTGGAACTGAAGATTTCAAATGTGCACAACGTGTATGAGAGCACCGGAAGTAAGTCGGAGTCGGCGTGGCAGGTCAAGTTTGACAATGAGAATGCACAGCTGGTGCTGAAGGGGAAACTTCAGAGAACGGAGGGCACGGAGTACGGATTCACACAGCCGCAGATGACGGTGAAACTCAGAATCACACGCAGAACCGATGCAGGGACGCTGGGGTTTGAGATTAACGGGGACAGGACTTTCAGACTGGTGTTCAGATCAGAAGTTCCGGGCGTTGGTGCTGGGGAACTTGGGCTCACTTGTGACATTGATTCCCAGCTTTCTGAGACCTGAGGAGTCTCCCGCGGAAGGGATGTGGCTCATGTGTGACTCGCAGCCCCTGAGCTGGGGAAGACATGAAAGAGCCTTCTTGGCAACGGGGTTGATGGGAGCGGACATGGCAAGACAGATCAGGGCCTCATCAAGGTTGAGGCTTATTCCCCTCTCCTTCAGGACTTTCTTCATCTGCCTGATGGATTTGAGGACCTCTCCGGGGATGAGCTCAATGGACTTGTCAATTCCGGCAAGGACCTTGAGGGCATTGAAAACCACAGCGCTGGATGCATGCATTATGGCGGAGTTGTGACCGCTGACCATGCGGCCGTCCTGGAGTTGTAGGGATGCTGCACAGGTAATGCCGTCCTTGTTCTTGCCGCGCCTGATTGCATCTTCAAGGGCCGCACGGGCAACGGGAACGGTGGGACGCATGTCTTCACAGAGGCCGGATTTTTCCATGATTGCCCGGCTTCTCTGCACGGTTTCCTTTGTGCCTATGCCCTGGGCATACTCACAT
This sequence comes from uncultured Spirochaetales bacterium, assembly GCA_947305945.1. Taxonomy (GTDB): domain Bacteria; phylum Spirochaetota; class Spirochaetia; order Sphaerochaetales; family Sphaerochaetaceae; genus RUG14846. Next base: position 5,001 of record CAMZFA010000071.1, read on the forward strand.
GCAGAGCGGTAGTAGCGCCTGATTATCTCCTGACGGGCCGCCTCACGGACAACCTCGTCATCAATAATGCCGAAGCCCAGGCGGTTCACGCCCATGTCGGTGGGAGAGTTGTACTGGATGTCTCCGCGGGTAATGCGGTCAAGTATGCTCTTCAGAAGCGGGAAAGCCTGGACATCGCGGTTGTAGTTGACGGCAATTCTGCCGGTGCTGCTCAGATAGAACGGGTCGATCTGGTTGTAGTCACCTATGTCGGCGGTGGCCGCCTCGTAGGCAATGTTCACAGGGTGGTCGATGGGCAGGTTCCAGATGGGGAAGCTTTCGTACTTGGCATAGCCGGCGCGGCGGCCGCTGCTGCACTCGTGGTAGACCTGTGAGAGGCAGGTTGCAAGTTTTCCGCTTCCGGGGCCGGGGGCGGTGACTATGACAACGTCACTTTCCACGGGAATGTAGGGATTGGCGCCGTAACCGTTGGGGGAAACTACGTAGTCCACATTCTCCGGGTAGCCTGCAATGGGCTTGTGGAACCAGACCTTCACGTCACGCCTCTGGAGCATGTCCGCAAAATTCAGGGCGCTCTTTTCTCCGGTGAAGCGGGTGATTACAACCTTGTCCGCCTTTATGTCCCAGGCGGCAAAGTCATCTATCATCTTGAACACGTCGGTATCATAGGTAATGCCGAAGTCACTGCGCATCTTGCGGTGCTCGATGTCCGCGGCATTGATGCAGATTATTACGTCCAGGCTGTCCTTCAGTGTCTGGAAGACCCTCATCTTGACGTTGGTGTCAAAGCCGGGGAGGATTCTGGCCGCGTGGTAGTCGAACAGCAGCTTTCCGCCGCATTCGAGGTAGAGCCTGCCGTTGATCATTTCCTTGCGCTTTGTAATGAACTCGGTCTGTTCCCTCAGATATTTATCATTGTCAAAACCAATCACAGAACCCTCCCCTCACTCAATCCGGAAACCCGGTCGGTAAAACTTAATAAACAACCTTGAATGCCACGCTGTCGGCCTTCTCACGGCCGTACAGGGCGCAGATTATCTCAAATGCAAATTCCGCGGCACAGCCCGCTCCGCGGGCGGTGACCACATTTTTGTCTGTAAGTACTTTTGATGAATAGAATTGAACTTCAGGAGCCTGCTCATCCATACCGGGATAACACACGGCCTTCCTGTCCTTGAGAATGCCCAGAGGAGCAAGCACAACGGCGGGGGAGGCGCAGATTGCGCAGACAAGTTTCCCGTCGTTGAAGGTGTTCATTATGCGCTCGGTGACCAGGGGGCTTGCGGCAAGGTTTGCAGCACCGGGCATGCCGCCGGGAAGCACCACGGCGTCCCAGCCGGAGGCCGGGGTCTCATCCAGGGTGCACTCACAGTTCACGCTGATCTTGTGCGAGCCCGAAACGGTCTTTGAACCCAGGCCCGCAAGGGTCACCTGAGCACCGGCCCTGAGGAGGAAATCCACGGGAGTCAGTGCCTCAACTTCTTCAAAACCTTCAGCCAGTACAACAAGAACCTTCCTGGGCATGGTCACCTCCAATCAGAACTCGGCCTGTCCCACTGCACGGGGATAAGGAATGACGTCACGGATGTTC
>CAMZFA010000072.1 GCA_947305945.1 uncultured Spirochaetales bacterium
TTGGACTTGCGGTTGAAGGCAAGAACTACAATTACAAGGATGTAAGGCAGCATGGCCAGGAATTCGTACGGGAAGGTCTGGCTGACCATCTGGATCTGTCTCTGAAGAGCCTCTGCAAAAGTGAACAGAAGTGCTCCGAGCAGAATCTTCACCGGATGCCACTGACCGAAGTACACAAGGGCAACGGCTATGAAGCCGCGGCCGTTGATGATTCCGGCACTGAACTGCTTGGCCTGACAGAGTGTCAGGAAGGCACCTGCAAAGCCGGCCATGGCTCCTCCTACTGCAAGACTCTGGTATCTGACAAGATTTACATTGATACCAAGGGAGTCTGCCGCACGCGGGAAGGTTCCCACTGCCCTGACCTTCATTCCCCACGGAGTCTTGTAGATAACAAACCATGCAAGGGGAACAAGCAGATATGCAAAGTACACAACCGGGTTGTGTGAGAACAGAATGTCACCCAGTACGGGAATCTTTGAAAGACCGGGAATGGCTGTTGACTCAATACCGGTAATGGACTGCTGGCCGCCTATGAATGAGCGGAAGAATGTACCTGCAAGACCCACACCGAACATCTGCATGCCTATACCGGCAATACCCTGAGGAGCCCTGAATGTAATTACAACAAGACCGAACAGGAGACCCAGAAGGGCTCCGCACACCGCACCTGTCACAAGACCCAGGATGTTGATGTATGCGGGCACCGCCTCGGCTCCGCCCACACTGAACGGGATGAGCATTCCGAGGAAGGCTCCCATACTCATAATACCCTCACAGCCCAGGTTGAAGATTCCGGCCTTCTGGTTGAACATCTCTCCCATGGAAGCAATCATGAGAGCAACTGCAAAACGTACCGTGAATGTTAATGTGTTTACAACCATTGCACCCATTATTTTGCCTCCTTTATGTCTTTGATCTGATTGCTGAAGAACCTTCTGCGGAACCTTTCCTGTGAATACGGGTTATTGATGATCATCTGCAGTGAGACGATTATCAGGATTATCACACCCTGGATTGTCTGGACAAGGTTAGGCGGAACGGATGTCAGGATCTGGAGGTTGACCTGGCTGTAAAGCAGGATTCCGAAGAAGAATGCTGCGGGAATTACTGCAATGGGATGCAGTGATGCAAACAGGGCCACAACTATACCGGAGAAGCCGTAACCTGAGGTTATGTTCTCCATTGCTCTTGTCTGGACACCCATCAGTTCGGTGGCTCCGGCCATACCTGCACAGGCACCGGAAATGCACATTGCAATGATAAGATACATGGGCACGTTGATTCCGCCGTACCTTGCGGCACGGGCCGATGCTCCGGCTGCACGCATCTTGTAACCCCAGGTGGTCCTGAAGAGCAGGATGTAGATTACAACAACCAGAATCAGAGCCAGGATTATTCCTCCGTGGAAGGATGTTCCCCTGAAGAACTTGGTCAGGATGGTGTTGTCCGGAAGACGTGCACTCATGGGAGTTCCTGTTGCGTCATTGGGGTCACGGAGCGGGACTCTGATACAGAAGTTGTAGAACAGTGATGCCGCGTAGTTGAGCATGACGGTGGACAGGAGCTCGCTGACCTCCAGTTTTGCCTTGAGGAAGCCCGGGATGAAACCGTAGGCTCCGCCTGCAAGGGCCGCTGCAAGGATACATGCGGGAATTGCAATGATTCTGGGCAGGCCCTGAACCGCAAAGGCCACCGCACAGGCTGCAATTACACCCATGTGCATCTGGCCTTCGGCTCCTATGTTGTTGATTCCGCATCTGGATGACACACAGATACCCAGGGCTATGATCATGAGCGGAATCATTCTGGTAAAGACCTCACACAGAGAACGGAAGTTCTTGAACGGCATGGAAAGGATGATCCAGTATGTCTCGAAAACATCTCCGCCCACTGCAATGATTATGGCTGCGCCTACAAGAAGAGCAATGAAAACCGCAGCCGTTATGACCGTTATACGGTAAACAAGTTTGTAGTTACTCATCATCTTCTCCTACTCCTGCCATAAGAATACCCAGCTTGCTGGTATTTGCCTCATTTCTGGCCAGAACACTCTGGTTCTTTCCCTTGAAAATGACTGCAATACGGTCGCTCAGGTTCATTATTTCCTCAAGCTCCTCGGAGATGAGCAGTATTCCCACTCCCCTTTCCCTGAGGGCCAGAAGCTGTTTGTGGATGAATTCCGCGGCACCCATGTCCAGTCCTCTGATGGGATAGACACAGACCAGGAATTTGGGCTTACGGTCAATTTCCCTTGCAAGAATGACCTTCTGGATGTTTCCGCCGGAGAGGGAGCCTGCCGCTACGAACATGTTGGGGGATCTGATGTCAAACTCGTCCCTCATGCGGTCTGTGTACTCCTCTATGACCTTGTGGTTCAGAAGGTGGTTTCTTGAGAAATGCTCACTCTCACTGTCCTTGAGAATCATGTTCTCCTTGATGGACATGGACGGAACAATTCCCTCAATGTTCCTCTCCTCGGGAATGTAGCCCATTCCCAGGGCAATGACCTCGGCCGGAGTTTTGTTCTGGATTTCCTTACCGAAGAACTCGATCTTTCCGCTGTCAACCTTCCTGAGACCGTTGATGGCCTCGGCCAGTTCCTTCTGGCCGTTTCCGGAAACACCGGCAAGACCTACTATCTCTCCGGCGCGCACGTCCAGATTGAAGTGGTCAAGTGCGTAGAAATCCCTGTCGCTCTTGACGCACAGGTCGGTAATCCTGAATATGGGCTCTCCCTCAACGGGAGCGTTTGTATTCTCTGTTGTCTCAACTTCATGTCCGGTCATGAGGGCTGCAATCTGCTTGGGGGTGTAGTCCGAGGTGTTGCCCTCAAAGACCACGCGTCCGTGACGCAGGATGCTCACCTTGTCCGAAAGCGCTTTCACCTCATTGAGCTTGTGGCTGATGAAGATGATTGAAAGCTCCTTTGACATCCTCTTGAGAAGGACAATCAGTTCATCCGTTTCCTGAGGCGTAAGGGCGGAAGTGGGCTCATCCAGAATCAGGAAGCGGGCTCCCTGACACAGGGTTTTTACAAGCTCGACACGCTGTTGCTCACCTACGGAGAGCTGCCAGATGAAGGCATCGGGATCTACAGCAAGACCATAGTGCTCCGACACCTGATTAACCCTTTCCCTGACCATTTTCAGGTCAACCACGGTCTTCCAGCTTTCCTTCAGACCAAGGGCCACGTTCTCAAGAACGGTCATGTTGGGAACCAGCATGTACTGCTGGTGCACCATTCCTATTCCGGCGGAGAATGCATCGTTGGGGCTCTTGAATTTAACTTGCTCCCCGTTTATGAATATGCTTCCCTCATCCGGCTGGTAAAGACCCATTATCATGTTCATGAGGGTTGTCTTTCCGGCTCCGTTCTCTCCCACCAGCGCAAGAATCTCATGCTCCCCTACGCGGAGGCTGATGTCGTCACTGGCAAGAACGCCCGGGAAGCGCTTGGTAATGTGCTCCACCCTCAATTCTTTTATTTCTTTAATCTCTGCCATTTTTTTACCGTAAGAAAATAAAAAATCATGCCGGTCTTATATCAGGCCGGCATGTTGTGCTCCGATTTGAAATCAGAGTTTTGTGTAGTCTACTGTGTTCCAGTTGGCAACAAGTTCGGGAGTCTTTTTGAACTGGGCCAGTTTGTCCTCAACTGCCTTCTTGATCTCCGGAGTAATCTTGTCAGCACACTTTGCAGTATTCCAACCCCAGACAAAACCGCCGTTGCTGAAGTTCATGGGAATGACTTCTCCGCCGAGCTTGCCCTGGTCGAATGCTGCTACCAGGTTGATCAGAACAGCCTTGTAGTTGTATGAGGAAGCTGCAATACACTTGTATCCTTCTGCAAGGTCAAGCTGTGCAAGATCCTGTCCTACCCACCAGATGTCTCTGTCTCTGTACTCTGCAACTGCGCGCAGTGCACCGAGAGCCTGCTGTGAGGAACCCGTAAGAACATCACAACCTGCCTGGATGAGGTTCTGTGCAAACTCACCGGACTTGACTGTGTCATTGAAGTTTCCAATGTGTACAACATCAATCTTTGCCTTGGGATTCACGCTCTGTACACCGAGTACGAAGCCTCTGTTGTAACGTGCAGAGTCACCGCCGTCAATGGGTCCTACAACACCTACATGGTTGACCTTTGTGGTCAGACCGGCAATGATACCGCCCAGGAATCCTGTCTCTTCAGACTGGGGCATGTATGAGAATACATTGGGAGCAATTACGTCGGAGGTTGTTCCGAATGCAAACATTACTTCCGGGAATTCCTTTGCTGCATCCTCTACCTGTGCTCTGAACTGTGAGCCGTGTACGATGATGATGTTGAAGCCCTGGTTTACATAGGTTCTGATTGCTGTCAGGGTATCGGCCGGCTGTGTGTTCTCAACAGCCTTGTACTCTGCAATCTTTCCCTTGGGAAGTTCTGCCATTGCCTGCTGAATTCCTTCATGCATTGCCTGGCACCAGCCCTTGTCGTCAATTGTTGCAGAAACTATAAGGGCAACCTTGATTTCACTTTTCTTTTCTTCTTTTCCGCCCTGTGCAAATACTGCGCCTGTTACTACTGCGGCAATAAGAAGGATAATAACCAGCTTTTTCATAAAGCCTCCTGTTGTTTTAAGATGCTTAAATTTTAGAATACTGATTTTCACCCCGCAAGAAAAAAAATGCAGTTTCTTGCCGTGCAAACAAATAAAAAACCGCGGTTTTTTGCCGCGGCTCAATTTTTCACTGATTTTTTTCTTATATGCTCAACCGAGCTTTGAAAGAAGGTCCTTAATCTCCGGAACAATCCTGTCAAGGTCGAACATCTGAACCTCTTCCGAGCCTCTTATCTTGACCTCGCACTTGCCCTCGGCAAAACTTCTGTTTCCGAGGGTGATGCGCACGGGAACTCCGATCAGGTCGGCATCGGCAAACTTTACACCGGCGGTCTCCTTGCGGTCATCATACAGAACCTCAATGCCTGCAGCCTCAAGTTCGGCATAAATCTTCTCGGCAGCCTCGGTGTCCTTGATCAGGCTGATGAAATTGACCTGGTAGGGAGCAACCTGGATGGGCAGTTTCAGGCCTTTCTCGTCGTTGTACTCCTCACACAGACATGCGAGCAGTCTTCCTATTCCTATGCCGTAACTTCCCATGATGACCGGCTTTCTCTGACCGTTCTCATCCTGGTAGTAGCAGTTCATGGCCTCGGAGTATCTTGTGCCCAGCTGGAAGATGTTTCCAACCTCAACACCCTTGGATGAGCGCAGGGGCTTTCCGCACTCGGGGCAGACAAAGCCGTCCTGAGCGCTGGCGATATCGGCCGTGAGGCCTGTGTAATCGCGGCCGAAGTTGGTGTTCAGGAGGTGGTAGCCCTCCTTGTTGGCGCCTGCCACCAGGTTGTTGCTCTTTGCAACGCTGTCATCCACTACAACCACCGTGCCGGCCTTGCAGCCTATGGGAGAACCGAAGCCCGGAACCATGCCGGCCTCAGTAATCTCTTCGGGGTGGGCGGGCCTCATGCCGTTGCAGCGTGCGGCGTTCTGGAGCTTGTTTTCCTCAATGTCCATGTCTCCGCGCACAATGCCCACAATGAGCTTGTCCTCTTCCTCGCCCGTCTTGTCGTTGATGTAGGTTCCCACCATGAACAGGGCTTTTGCAGTCTGCTCGGGCTTGATTTTCAGGAAGGCGCAGAGCTCCTCGATTGTCTTGCACCCGGGGGTCCGGACCAGTTCGGTTTCCTTCATCTCCGCGGGGAAGTACTGCTTGGCAAAGCGTGCAACCTGGCGGTTTGCAGTGTAGCCGCATGCGCGGCAGTTTATGATTGTGTCCTCTCCTATCGGTGAGAGGTACATGTACTCGTGTGAAACCTTGCCGCCCATCATGCCGCTGTCCGAGCCTACTACCACAACGGGAAGACCGCACCTTTTGTAGATGCGGAAGTATGCGTCGTAGTGGGCCTTGTAGACCTTCTCAAGACCTTCCTGGTCGCGGTCAAAGCTGTAACTGTCCTTCATTGTGAATTCACGGACGCGGATCAGGCCGGCTCTGGGGCGCGGGTCATCACGCCACTTTGTCTGGATCTGGTAGACCAGAAGAGGCAGGCGCTTGTATGAGTCAATCACGTTTCTTCCCAGGTCCGTGCAGCACTCCTCGTGTGTCATTGCAAGACACATGTCGCTGTCTCTTCTGTCCTTGAAACGGGTCATCTCGCGGTCAATGCTGTAGAATCTTCCGGTTTCCTTCCACAGGTCTCCGGGGTTCACCACAGGCATGAGAATCTCCTGGGCTCCCAGTGCGTTCATCTCTTCCCTGACAATGGCCTCAATCTTCTTTACGGACCTGAAGCCAAGCGGAAGAAGCGAGAAGATTCCCGCTGCAAGCTGCTGGATATAACCGGCACGGAGCAAATATTCGTATCCCTTTGTGTCCGCTCCGTTGGGAGC
>CAMZFA010000073.1 GCA_947305945.1 uncultured Spirochaetales bacterium
TTATCTCTAATTTTAAATCCGTCCTGTCATACTCTCTTCCGAACCTGTACTATTAATTGTATCTTTCCGTTCGTGAATTGAATTGACTAGGAAGCCCTCATAGCTTCCAATTTATTCTCTCTTTCCTTCGCTATAACTTTTAAAAAACTCATGCGCTCTATTCAGCGCGCTTGATGAATGTAGCACAAGGCATTTTTTTAGTCAACAATTTATTTGAAGTTTTTTTCAAAAGTTCACAGACCTGCTTCCAACAGCCTTTTTGTATACTCATGCCGGGGGTTTGAGTAGACCGTTTCAATGTCTCCCTGCTCCACAATACGGCCCTGTTTCATGACCATTACACGGTCACAGAGCTGATAGACAACATTAAGGTCATGGGAAATGAACAGGTAGCTGAGGTCCAGATCATCGCGAAGCTGCTTGAGAAGTCTGAGTATCTGGGCCTGGATGGTCACATCAAGGGCGCTTACCGGCTCATCGGCAATGAGAAAGTGCGGGCGCTGGATAAGGGCGGCGGCAATACTGACCCTCTGGCGCTGGCCCCCGGAAAGGTCATCCGGCCTGGCATTCCAGCATTCGCGGGGAAGCTGGACGCGCTCAAGCATGCTGCAGACCCTGCGGCGGCGCTCGGCGGCATCGTATTTTCCAAATATCCTCAGCGGCTCCTCAACGCTCCACATGGCGGTGAAGGCGGGGTTGAGGGAGCTGTAGGCATCCTGGAAGATGATCTGCGGCCTCTTTGTATAATGGATTATGCTTCCAGATTCAGGGGTGAGCATTCCGAGTATCATTCTGGTAAGGGTGGTCTTTCCGGTTCCGCTTTCACCCACAAGGCCCATGATCTCACCGTGTCTGACGGTGAAGTCTATGTCATGCAGGACCTCACGGTAAGTTCCGTCACGGTAGCCTCCGGAGACGTGACGCACCTCAAGAACGTTGTCCGTCATACAAGCCTCCCTTCCCTTGTGGGTATGGCCTGAACAAGGGCCTTTGTGTACGGGTGCTGCGGATTATGGAAAACCGTCTCGGTGTCCCCGCTCTCAACAATCAGACCGCGCTGCATGACCGCAACCCTGGGGCAGAGCCTGCGCACAACGCCAAGGTTATGGGAAATGAAGAGCATGGATATGCCCTTGGTTCGGTTCAACCGCCTGAGAAGGTCCAGGATCTGGGCCTGAATGGTCACGTCCAGGGCGGTAGTGGGCTCATCCAGCAGAAGCAGGCTGGGCTCAATGACAATTGCAGATGCAATCATGACACGCTGCAGCATGCCGCCGGAAAGCTGGTGGGGATAACAGTCATAGATCAGGGCCGGATCCTGCAGGTCCACGGCCTCCATGGCCTCAAGCGCAGCCTCCCTGCGCTGGACGCTGTTCATGTCAGTATGGATCTTCAGAACTTCCTCAACCTGCCGTCCTATCTTCATGAGCGGGTCCGTGGAGCTCATGGGCTCCTGGAACACAACCCCGATATCGCGCCCGTGGATCTTCCTGAGCTGGCTTCTGTTTGCATGCAGAAGGTCCTTGCCGTCAAGCAGTATGTCACCCGAATAGGTACACTGCCTGCGGGGCAGCAGCCCCGCGATGCTCATGGCGGTAACCGTCTTGCCGCTTCCGCTTTCACCCACAAGGCCCAGAATTCCCCCGTCTTCTATATTAAAGGATATACCGCCAACCGCCTCACGGTTGCGGTTGTTGAACTTCACATGCAGGTCTTTCACTTCAAGCATATCATTCAACCTCCCCCATGAAGTTCTGAAGACCTTCCCCTATCAGCCCCACTCCGAAAACAAGAAGCACTATCACCGCACCGGTGAAAAGAGCATACCAGGGAGCGGCGGCAAGCATGCCCTGGGCCTCTGCAAGCATGTAGCCCAGTGAGGCATCGGGCGGAGTCACGCCTATACCCAGGAAACTCAGTCCTGCCTCTGCCAGAACTGCATTGTTGAAACCTATGGTGAAAGCCGGCAGGAAGACCCTGACGGTGTTGGGTAATAAATATATAAAGAGGATACGGGCATCGCCGGCGCCCATGAGGCGGGCGTTTGTGACAAAATTCCTGTTGCGAAGCGAGGCATACTCGCTTCTCATGACCCTTGCAAAGCCCGGTATGAAGACAAGACCAAGGGCCAGAATGACGCTGTAACGGCCGCCCGGGCCCACAAGGCTGACAATCAGGAGAGCCAGCAGGAAGGTGGGAAAGGCGGTTACGGCATCATTGAAGCGCATGAGAATATGGTCCGTCATGCCGCCGTAGTAGCCGGTGACAGAACCTACGAGCGTTCCGGCAACGGCTCCTATGAGAACCGTTGTGAAGGCAATGACAAAGGTTGTTCCCAGGCCCTTCATGGCCCTGCTCAGTATGTCACGTCCGAAGTTGTCCGTGCCGAACAGATGCTCTGCGCAGGGCTTTGTGAAGCGCGCAGACACCATGGCCGTTGGACTGTACGGTGTCCAGAACAGTCCCACAAGGGCAACTATGAGCAGAAATGCGGTTATGATCAGGCCTGCCTTGAGTTTCATGCGGAAACCACCCCCTGCCTGATGCGCAGCCTTGGGTCGATTGCCTGGTTGATCAGGTCCGCAAGAACTCCTGCAAGACCCACCCAGAGTGCAAGAATGACCACTATGGCCTGGATTACCGGATAATCCCTGTGAAGGATGGAAGTTACAAGAAAACGTCCCAGTCCCGGTATGCCCAGAACCTGCTCAACCACAATTCCGGCACCTACAAGCTCTGCAAGGGTCTGGCCCAGAAAGCTCACGGCGGAAACCAGTGAATTCTTCAGTACATGGCGTTTCAGAACGCCCTGCCTGTCGTTTCCGCGGCTGATTGCGGTTCTGACGTAGGCCTTGTTCATCTCCGAGACAACCGTGCTTCTCAGCATGCGGACAGTCATTGCAATTCTGGGAACGGCAAGACAGATGGAGCCGAAGAAAAGATGAACAAGGGCACGGCCGGTGTCTGTGTATATATCCGGGAAGGCCCCGGGGGTGAATAGTCTGAAAATGATTCCGAACACCCAGGATATAAGTATTCCGGTGAAAAACGGCGGAAAGGCCATGAAAAGCTGGTTGAAGACGGTGGTTTTCCATCTGTATGAGATTACTCCCAGCGGGAGGGAGACCACCGTGATAAGTGTGAATGAGATAAGGCTGAGAAGAAGTGTTATGAGGAGTTTTGACCCTATAAGGTCCCTGACCGGCTGTCTGTAGGAATAGGAAATGCCCAGATCTCCTGAGAAAAAACCTCCCAGCCAGCGGAAATAACGCTGCGCGAACGGCCTGTCCAGACCCAGTTCCTGCCTGAGGCTCTGAACCTGTTCCTCCGTGGCCTCCGTACCCAGCATGGTACGCGCAGGGTCACCCGAAACCGCCTCAAAGGCCGCAAAGGTCAGAAAAGAGACCAGAATCATGGTAACCGGCAGAACCAGCAGTTTCTTAAGTACGGCTTTCAAGGCAGTTTTATCCTCACTGTTCCCAACGCAGAGCAGAGACATCCAGCACGTACAGCGGATAGAAGGTAAGACCCTTCAGACCGTTTCTTACGGCAACAAGGTCAGCCATGTCCTGAATGTAGACGTTTGCTGCGTTCTCTGTAAGGTTTTTCTCAAGTTCACGGTAGAGGGCCGTCTGCTTTGCATCATCCGGCTCGGCAAGGGCCTGAGCCAGGATTCTGTCATAGTCCTCATTGCTGTAATTGGTGAAGTTGTTTCCTGTTTTGGAACCGAAGCGCTCCAGGAGCTTTCTTGCGGTCATGTTGTCACTGGTCACCCCGGTGACGGTGCACTGGAAGTTGCGGTTGGAGTAAACCTCCTCAAGCCATGTTCCCCAGTCCATAAGCCGGATTGTTGCCCTAATTCCGGCCTGCCTGAAAAGCTCGGTCATGGCGGTGGCCGCATTGACATGCGGTGTGTAGTTGCCGGGAACTGTGATTGTTATGTCTATTCCGTCCGGATAACCGGCCTGAGCCAGAAGGTCCTTTGCCTTCTGCGGGTCATAGGAATAGTAGTCCGTAAGCTCATCAACATAGTACTTTCCGAATGAAGGGAACATTGAGGTTCCCAGCGGAATGCCGTAACCGTCAAAGGCAAGCTCGATTATCTTCCTCTTGTCCGTGGCATAACACAGGGCCTTTCTCACAAGCACGTTGTCAAAGGGTTTTGCCTTGTTGTTCAGATAAAGGGCCTGCACAAGGTTCATGCTGCCCTCCTCTATTGTGAACGCCTTGGAATCAAGCTGGACCGTCTGGTCGCTGCTCAGATGGGCAACAAGGTCCAGAGCCCCGCTCTGAAGACCCAGAACCAGAGCCTCCGCATTCTCCAGAATCCTGAATGTAACCTTTTTGATTCCTGCCTTTGTGCCCCAGTAGTCCTCAAAACGCTCCAGTACCAGACTGTCCTGTACGGATCTGGAAACAAAACGGTAGGGACCTGTTCCAACGGGATTTGTCTCAAGATCCCCGTGATCCCCGGGGATGATGTAGGCATTCATGATGGCTGCAAGAAACTCATTGGAAGCCTCTTTGAGCTCAATGACAACGCTGTTGCCCTGAGCCGAAACGCCCTGAATAACGTTCAGCGCGGCAAGTTTTGCGGCACTGTCCTTTCCGTCGGTCCTGCGGTTTATGGAATAAACAACATCCTGTGCGGTAACCGCCCTGCCGTTGTGGAACTTCACGTTGTCCCTGATTGTGAATGTATAGGTTTTTCCGTCCTCTGATCTGGAAACCTGTGATGCCACTGCGGGAACAATGTTTCCCGAGCTGTCCGGTTTGACAAGACCCTCATAGACGTTGAACATAATCTCCTTGGTTCCGGCTGCCGTCATGTGGTGCGGATCAAGACTGTCAAAGTCCTGTGAAACACCTATTCTGACCTCATCCGAAGGAACCTGTGAACTCTTCTTTGCACATGAGGCAAGAAGAAGCAGAGCAAGAAGCAAGACAACAAAAACCTTTTTTTCCATAGACTGTCATTATACAGTAAAGACAAAGAAGGAGCCATAGTCTTTGGGACCATGGCTCCTTTGCTTTTTTCACGGGAGTATAATCATGAATTAAATCAGAAAAGTTTTCTCTTGTTGTCCGACTCATCCAGTTCCATGAGTGTTCTTGCAGGATCCTTGACCTTGGCAAGAAGAATCATGGCAGCAATGACGTACGGCTTGTAGGAAGCCTGCTTGTAAAGGGGAACGAGGTAGCGGTCGAAGACCGAGTTGTCAACCTCACCCTCCGGGCAGGAGAGACCTGAGATGTCAGCCGGCAGACAGTGGAGGTACAGTGCCTTTCCGTTCTTTGTCAGCTTCATCATATCCTCTGAACATGTCCAGTCCTTGTGCTCTGCGTTCTGAGCAAGAAGTCTCTTCTCAAGAGCGTCGATACCGGCCTTGTCGCCCTTCTGGTAGAGCTTTGTTCTCTCTTCCATGGCGCTGAACGGTGCCCATGACTTGGGATAGACAATATCGGCATCCTTGAATGCGTCCTTCATGTCGTTGCAGACCTTGAACTTTCCGCCTGTTGCAGCTGCGTTCTTCTTTGCCACGTCAATGACGTCACCCATTACCTCATATCCTTCCGGATGAGCAAGTGTTACGTCCATGCCGAAGCGTGTGAACAGTCCGATAACTCCCTGGGGAACTGACAGCGGCTTGCCGTATGAGGGTGAGTATGCCCATGTCATGGCAACTTTCTTACCCTTCAGGTTCTCTACTCCGCCGAACTCATGGATGACATGAAGCATATCTGCCATGCACTGTGTGGGGTGGTCTACATCGCACTGGAGGTTGACCAGTGTGGGTCTCTGCTCAAGGATTCCCTTCCTGTAGCCTTCTTCACATGCGTCGATGAATGTCTTCTGGTACTTGTGACCTTCTCCGATGAACATATCGTCACGGATACCGATTACGTCTGCCATGAAGGAAACCATGTTTGCTGTCTCACGGACTGTCTCGCCGTGTGCAATCTGGCTTACTTTCTCATCGAGGACCTGTTCCTCAAGGCCCAGGAGGTTACATGCGGAAGCAAATGAGAAACGTGTTCTTGTTGAGTTATCCCTGAAGATTGAGATTCCGAGACCTGAATCAAAAATACGTGTGCTCTTGTTGCGCTCTCTCAGATCCCTGAGTGCATCTGCTACTGTGAATACTGCATCAATCTCCTCATCTGTCTTGTCCCATGTCCAGTAGAAGTCATTCTTGTACATGTTGTTGATGTG
>CAMZFA010000074.1 GCA_947305945.1 uncultured Spirochaetales bacterium
AATGGCGCATTTTTCAAACTGCAGGGCAGTATTCATAGACATAGATGACACTCTTCTTGATTTTGATGCCTACGTGGAGAATGCACTTAAGACCGGTTTTGAGAAATTCGGTCTTCCTCCGTTTACGCAGGAGCACATGGCAGTCTTCACCAGGGAGAACGACCTGGTCTGGCAGGAACTTGAAGAGGGGAAGATTGACTATGAAGAACTTCTTGAGCAGAGGTTTGACAGAGTATTCAGGGCAATGGGCCTTGAGTGTGACGGCTCTGCCTTTGAAAAGCATTTCAAGAGCGGAATCTTCAACTTTGCCCTTCCCGTGGATGGTGCCCGGGACCTTCTTCAGTACCTCAGCTCAAAATACACAGTCTGCGCCGCAAGCAACGGACCTTTCAAACAGCAGCTCAACCGCCTGACCCTGGCGGACATGAGACAGTACTTCAAGCATCTTTTCATCTCGGAGGACGTGGGCTGGGCAAAGCCCGCACCGCAGTTCTACGACAAGGCAATGCAGATTCTGAATGAAGACATCACACAGAATATAGATAGAGATGAGATTGTCATGATAGGGGACTCCGTCACATCCGACATGACCGGTGCGTGGAACAGCGGCATGAAGACAATCCTTTTTGACAAGAACGGCAAGTTCCCCGCATCCTTCTTTGAAGGCAGGGACAGGAAACCTGACCTTACAGTCACCACCCTTGCCGAAATAAAGGAGGTTCTGTGAACAATACTTCTGTGAACAATATTACAGTGAACAATATTACAGCTCAGGAACTCAGTGCCCTGACAGACGGGGTGCCCCACCTCATTGCAAACCTTGCAAACACGGCGGCCCTCCTCTTTGATAAACTTGAGGATGTGAACTGGGCAGGTTTTTATATCCTTCAGTCGGATACCCTTGTACTCGGACCTTTCTGCGGAAAACCTGCGTGCATAGAAATACCTGTGGGAAAGGGCGTGTGCGGAGCAGCGGTTAAGCAGGGCAGGACAATTGCCGTGGAGAACGTACATGAGTTTGCCGGCCACATAGCCTGTGACAGTGCATCAAACTCCGAAATAGTGGTACCCATCCGCAAGGACGGGAAAATCTGGGGAGTTCTGGACGTGGACAGCCCGGTTACCGGACGTTTTTCGGATAAGGATATTGCCGGATTCGAAGAATACGGTAGAATTATAGAAAGCTTTGTCAAAAGAGGTTGAAATGAGGAAAAGCGTTGCAGCAATCATAATCTTCACAGCCGTTCTCCTCTCCGCATGCGCCGTCAGTTCAAGAAGCACCGGAGAGATATCGGATGCCCGTGTGACGGAATTTGCAACAGCCTTCTACCAAGCGGCCGGAATAGGGACGGAGGCGGATTTCTTTACGGAAAACTGTGTTCAGAATGAGAAAACCGGCACCTGGAGTATGCAGATACAGCTTCTCAACGGAAGCACTGTATACATTGACTTCGGCAAGAAGGTAATCAATTTCACCTACATAACCGCAAACAGAATCACAAAAGACAGGCTTGCAGGCGTGCTGGACCAGATCAACACATCACGGTTTTACACCCCCTATACATTCTGCCTGCCTGTAATCAGCCCGGAGGGATCACTGTGCTTCACATACTCCCTTGTGGATGAGGGCATACTGGACTACGGATCCTGGCTCTACTGGCACTACCGTTTTTTCAAAAGTTCGGCAGAGCTCATTATTGAAGACCTGGCAATGCAGACATTATAATCTTTATCTATGAATGATATATTAGACATATTCTTCGGAATAGTGTTCGGAACAGAACAGACAGCGGGAATCATACTGGAAATCCTGTTCATTGTAGGTTTGTTCAGGATTCTGCAGAAATCCGGAATAAACGGCTGGTGGGCACTCTGCCCGTTCATGAGGGAAGTCAAGCTTGCAAAATGTGCCTCAAGGGAACAGGAAGGAAAAACATACTTCTTCATCTCCCTTGCAAAGTCCGCACTGCTTGTAATATCCAACTCTCTCCAACTGAACAACAAAGAGGAACTGACGGTCCTCATCCTGTTCTTCTCAATGGTGATTCTGACCGTACATTTCATATCATGGATCTACATGATCCGTATCTTTCTGGGCCTGGTCTATGTTTATGACATCAACAAGAAGTGGATGATTCTTTTCAGTTTCTCGGCAACCAGATGGATAGGCGCCTTAATCCTGGGGTTCTCCAAAAAAATGCCGTTGACAACCCCTGAGATGGAGCATGAGGAGGCCCTGAGAAGTTTCTCCAATGAAGAGATCATAGTCATGGACAAGGGACTGTCGGTCGACCTGAGAAAGAGAACCGCAACTGACCTGTTTCAGACAAAAACCCTTCTCAGAGACATAAAAATGAACATTCAGCCCGGTCACATGGTCCTGCTGCTCGGAGGCTCAGGAGCCGGAAAAACAACCTTTATGAACGCAATCAACGGCTACGAGAAGGCCGATGCAAAGGTCTTGATCAACGGAAAGAATGTCTATGAAAAATACAGGGAAATGAAGTACGAGGTGGGTTATGTACCCCAGCAGGAACTGATGAGGGGCAAGGACACCGTGTACCACACTCTGGATGATGCGGCCCTTCTCAGACTGCCCAGCGTCATTTCATCCAGGGAAAGACTGAACAGGGTGCAGGATGTCATGCGTATCTTCGGCCTTTCCAACAGCAGCACATCCCTTGTTGAGAAAATGTCCGGAGGCCAGAAAAAGAGACTCTCCATAGCCATGGAGTACCTTTCAAGCCCACAGGTCTTCATCCTGGACGAGCCCGACTCCGGCCTTGACGGGGTAATGGCCAGAAACCTTATGAACCACCTCAGGGCAATAGCCGACCAGGGAAAGATAGTAATAGTCATAACCCACACACCGGACAGGGTCATAGACCTGTTTGATGATGTGATAGTACTTGCCAAAGACAGCCACAAGACCGGCCGTCTGGCATTCTTCGGAAGCGTACAGGAGGCCTACAGTTTCTTCGGATCCACAAAGATGGAAGAAATAGTGATGAGCATCAACAGCAAGGAAGAGGGCGGCAAGGGCCTTGCAGACTCCTACATACAACAGTTTGCACAGCTGAGTGCAAAGAATGCGGAGGTGCAGAATGGCTGAAAAGACAATTGAAAGGAAAATAAGACACAGGGGCAGGCTTGAACAGGTAAGAATCTACCTGGGCAAGTTCCTCAGAATGTTCATCTACCAGAACGAGTGGAAGGTCTTCCCTATGGCCATACTCATCTCGGCCCTGGTAGCACTGGTGGTGCGCAGAGACTTCTTTGTAACCATGGAAGGCACCCTCAAAGGCTCATTCGCGCTGGTCTGCGTGGCCATCTGGAACGGCTGCTTCAACTCAATCCAGGTAATCTGCCGTGAACGTGATGTGATAAAGCGCGAGCACCGCTCAGGCATGCACATCTCATCCTACATAGTATCCCACATGCTCTATCAGGCCATACTCTGCCTGGTCCAGTCCGCGCTCACCCTGTTCGTCATGATCCGCATGGGCGTGAAAATCCCCGCAGAGGGACTGATAGTCAGCAGCATGACGGTGGAACTTGGCATCTCCATCTTCCTCATCACCTACGCCTCGGACATGATGGCCCTCTGGTTCTCCGCCCTTTCGCGCTCAACCACAACCGCCATGACAATCATGCCCTTCGTACTCATCTTCCAGCTGGTCTTCTCCGGCGGCTTCTTCACAAACCTGCCCGCCTGGAGCACCCACTTTACCAAATTCACCGTCTCAAACTACGGCCTCAAATGCATCAACGCCCAGGCTGACTTCAACAACAAGCCCTCGGCCACTGTCTGGAACGCCGTGAACAACATCAAAAACAATGAACTGGGCGGCACAATCACCGTAGGCCGCATAGTGGAAATACTGGGCAACGAGGACAACGCCGCCATAAAACAGCTGCGCAGCAACCCCGTCACCATCTCCGCCTCGGTCGGCGATCTCTACACCAAGTTCAGGGAATCGGATTCCTATCAGGCAATCCGGGACCGCACCATAGATGCCAGAATCACCCTGGGTGAGCTGCTGACCACCCTTGAGACCTCCGTGGCCTTTGAGGAACTGCGGCAGAAGAGCCTTCTCTTCTTCACCGTCGGGGATCTGCTTACCGCCCTGGGCAATTCGGTCCGCGAGACCGGCCTTGCCTCCTATCAGTTCGGAAAGAGTGTGACATTCGGCCAGGTCTTTGATTTCATTGACCTTGACGGCCAGATGGAGATACTAAAGGACGTATCCGTTGTAAAAGTTGACACCACAGTAGGTAAGATTTTAGATTCTGTTTCCAACAACTTCCTGGTGCAGGGCAACCTGGACAAGGAGTTCAAAATCAGCTTCACGCTGGGCAAACTGATTGACCTGGCAGGTGAGGAGAATGTGAAGAAAATAGTCCAGGCCAAAACCGCGGAGGCCATGAAAAAAGATGCCTACGCATACACCAAAGACAACATTGAGCGTTACTGGATGATATTCATCCTCTTCTCACTGGTCTGTGCCTCCCTGGCAACAATCAGCCTGGAGTTCATAGACAAGGACAAAAGATAATCAGTCCGTCAGTTTCTTGAGGGCAAGGTGCGCAAGAACAAGGCCGAACATGCCGGTAACGGTAGGCATGCTTCCCAGCACCTTGCGCACGGTGCCGTCCCCTGACTCCTCAATCTCGGTTTCCGTAGCCGGTGCATTCTGCGCCGGCTCCTCATCGGAGAACACAACCTCAATGCCCCTGCCCACACCCTCATGTCTGAGCCTGGTCCTCACCTGCTTTGCAAGCGGGCACACCGAGGTATTCATCAGATCTGCAGTCTTTATCCTTGAAATATCTGTCTTCCTGGCAGCACCCATGGAGGAGACCACCGGAATGTTCTTTTCAACACAAGTCTTGAGCAGCAGGCACTTTGCATCAAGACTGTCAATGGCATCCACCACAAGGTCCTTGCCCTCAACAATCTCATTCACATTGTCCTCAGACAGAGCCTGATCAATGACATGCACAACAATATCATCCCCAATATCCCTGACCCGCTCTCCGGCAACCTGAGCCTTGCTCCTGCCCAGCGTGGACCTGAGGGCGAGAATCTGCCTGTTCAGATTGGAAGGCGCAAAAGTGTCAAAATCCACCAGCGTGAACTCTCCCACGCCGCTTCTGGCAAGAGCCTCAAGACAGAAACCTCCCACAGCACCCAGACCCACCACGGCAACGTGCATGCGTCCCAGCCTGTCAGTTTTTTCCTGTCCCAGCAGCCTTGTAATCCGTAAAAGCCTTTGCTGTCTCACGGCACATATCCTCCAACTCACCTACGCTCATTCCAAGCTTCCCCGCGCAGTTCTCATAATGCCTTTTCATTATCTCATCATGATCAGCCTTGCTTGTCCCTTCATAGTCACTTTCAAGGGCCAGAAACCTGTTTGCCCGGTACAGCGCCCCAACGTCCCCGCCGAAACGCGGCCCGATGGAAACAATAACCCCCAGCCTGTACAGAACAGCCGCAGTTTCCACACTTCCCGTGAAGCCGTGCCACATGAGCCTGCACTTCCCGAAACCCATTTTTTCAATCAGCTGCACCATCCTCCCGGTAGCTCTGACGCAGTGCAGACTCACCGGAATATCCTCATTTTTTGCATATTCCAGTATCTCCGAGAGAATTTCCACCTGTTTTTCCATTGAAGTCCTGTCAACGTACCTGCTGTCCAGCCCGGCCTCTGACGAGCCGATAAATCCATACTGCACAGGAAGTTCTATCCTGTCAGGCAGGAGCTCTGCCGAAAAGCACAGGGCATTGTCCGTAACAAAATGACAGTGACAATCAAACATCTTGCAAAAAACTATACCATAAAAATTCTATTTGTTATATAATGCCTAACGCAAACGGGCAGTAGCGCAGGTGGTTAGCGTACAAGTCTGGGGGACTTGGGGTCGCTGGTTCGAGTCCAGTCTGCCCGAAAAACAAGAGAGGTACAGCACGTACCTCTCTTGTTTTTATAGCAGAATTCTGGCGGTTGTGCAGTGAGGACGGCTTTATGCGGACTCTTATGCTACTCCCATTGAACATTCCTGGAGACAAATGAAGCTGCGCTCATGTGCATAAGCTGATGCATACCCTGATGCACAGGTTATGACACAACTTGTGCACAATCGCTCTG
>CAMZFA010000075.1 GCA_947305945.1 uncultured Spirochaetales bacterium
GTCCTTGGTGTTCTTGCTGTCCCTCCAGCCCGCACCACTTGATCCACTTCATCCATCCGACACATCCCGCTCAGCTGTTCATGTTGAAAACCTGAATGCAAAACCTGGATGCAGAGCCAACGCCTGCACTCTGCCTTCCCGCTAAGGCTACTACGGCCGGCGGGAGTCAGGATTCCGGCTGCCTCTGCACAGGTTGTTGCACAGGTTTCCAACAATCACAGCTTATGCACATGAGCGCAGTGGTACAAAAACCGATCAAATATGAAAATATGTACTAAATAATGGTACAAATTTTGTTGTTTTCAGGTTTTGGTACCACTCTCTATGTTCAATCCCTGCCACAGGAAGGGCACATTGTGAGGATAAGACAGGATAAGCGGGGCAAAGACAGGATAAGTGAGGATAAGCGGGGCAAATACAGGCAAATACAGGCAAATACAGGGTAGTGCGGTTTTTATCTTCTTGTATTCTTATCATTTCAGAACGCGCATATGTAGATTTATATTTCGCCTATTTCTTAAATATTTTGATTTACTTCCACTTTGCGGCAAAGTATCATTGAGAATGGACTATTTCATAGGTTTTCTGACCTATGTAGAATCAGGAGGAATTATTGTATGGCTCTCGACTACAGAAAGTGTGCCGAGGAAATCTCTGCCAAAATTGGCGGAGGTTCTAACGTAATCAGCGCAGCGCATTGTGCAACAAGACTGCGCCTTGTCATTGCTGACAACAGCAAGATTGACAAGAAGGCCCTTGAGAACGTAGAAGGCGTCAAGGGTATGTTCGAATCCAACGGTCAGCTTCAGCTGATCATCGGAACAGGAACAGTAAACAAGGTTTATGATGAGTTCCTGGCTGTCACAGGCGTTTCAGCTGCCACAAAGGACGATGTCAAGAAGGCTGCTGCTTCCCAGATGCCTCTGTGGAAGAGAATTCTGAAGACCCCCGGTGACATTTTTGTTCCCATCCTTCCGGCAATCGTAGCATCCGGTCTTATGATGGGTCTTGTCGAAGCTCTTGCAAAGGCCATCCCGTCATTTGCAGCTTCCGGATGGTTCGGCTTCCTGGATCTGGTTGCCAACACCGCTTTCGCACTTCTGCCTGTTCTGGTTGCAATTTCAGCAGCCCGTGTATTCGGCGGAAACGTCTTCCTCGGTGCAGTCATCGGTCTTATGATGGTGCACCCGGGCCTCATGAACGCATGGACGGTAACACCCACCAACCAGCCTGCAGTATGGAATCTCGGATTCCTGAAGATTTCTCAGGTAGGTTACCAGGGCCACGTAATTCCCGTTATTCTTGCTGTTCTTCTTATGTGCAAGATTGAGAAATGGCTCCACAAGGTTGTTCCCGAGATGATTGACCTGTTTGTCACACCTCTGTGCACAGTTCTTGCAACAGCATTTGCAACATTTGTTGTCATCGGACCCATCTTCTCAGTTCTCGAGAACTGGGTACTTGCAGGCGCAACATGGCTCGTAACATCAACAGGCGGTATCGGAGCCCTCATCATGGGTGCCATTTATCCGTTCACAGTTGTCATGGGTCTGCACCACATGTACAACGTTATTGAGGCCGGTATGCTTTCAAGTGCAACACTTGGAATCAACATCTGGATGCCCATTGCTACAGCAGCCAACTTCGCACAGTTCGGCGCCTGTCTTGCAGTTGCAATCAAGTGCAAGAACGCCAAGCTCAAGTCAGTTGCACTGCCCAGCTCACTCTCAGCTTCACTGGGAATCACAGAGCCGGCAATCTTCGGTGTCAACTTCCGCTTCATGAAACCCTTCATCGCAGGTGTCTGCGGTGGTGCAGCAGGTGCTCTGTTCGGTTCACTGGTACGTTTCACAACATCAGTTGACGTCTACAACACAGCAGGTGTTATGGTCTATGCCAAGGGCACAAGAGTTCCTCTCGGAGCAACAACATACGGCGTCACAGGTATTCCCGGACTTCTTGCAATCAACAACATTCCCCTTTATTGCATCCTTCTTGCAATCTCAGCAGGTATTGCATTTGCAGTGACATCAGTCATCTGGAAGGAAGAGAAAGAGGAAGCTCCCGCAGAGCAGCCCAAGGCAGAAGCCAAGGTTGAGGCTCCCGCAACAGTTGTCATCAAGTGCAAGAACGGCGTTGTAAAACAGCCCGTCAAAGGTAAGATTGTAAAGCGCGAGGACATTCCCGACGGAACATTTGCATCAGGCGTTCTCGGAGACGGCGTAGGCATTGTCCCCGAAGAGGGTCTTGTAGTAGCTCCGTTTGACGGAACAGTCTCTTCAGTAGCCGAAAGCAAGCACGCTGTAGGTTTTGAGAGCAACGGTATGGAACTTCTCATCCACGTCGGTGTTGATACAGTCAACATGAACGGTGAGGGTTTCAACTGCCTGGTCAAGGAAGGCGACAAGGTCAAGGCCGGCCAGCCCGTCATCCGTTTTGACATTGCCAAGATCAAGGCTGCAGGTTACAACGAAACAGTAGCAGTTCTGCTTACAAACTCTGAAGACCTCGAAGAAGTGGTCTGCGGCTGAAAATATCGCCGCCCGTAACCCGGGCGGCAGTTGATTATAAAGGAGAAGAAAAATGAAATCATTCGAGTACACAATCAAGGACCCCGTAGGAATCCATGCACGCCCGGCAGGACTTCTTGTCAAGGAAATCAAGAAATACACTTCAACAGTCATAATCTGCAAGGGAGACAAGGAAGTCAACGCTCTCAAGCTCATGGCCCTTATGGGTATGGGTATCAAGCAGGGTGACACAGTCAAGGTTAACATTGAAGGTGCTGACGAAGACAAGGCCGCCGCAGAGCTTGAAGCTTTCTTCAAGGCAAATCTTTAATCCCCTTACAGGAGGCTGAACATGATTTCAATTCAGGGAAAAGGTGTATCCACAGGCGTAGCCATCGGACCGCTTTACTTCTATCAGCGTGCAAAGAGCTCAATCACCCGCACAAAGGTAAAAGATTCTGATGCAGAGTGGAACAGGTTCAAGGCAGCTCAGGCAAAGGCTATTGAGCAGCTTGGAGAACTGGCTGAGAAGGCCAGGGTGGAAGCCGGTGACAGTGCTGCATTCCTCTTTGAGACCCACCAGATGATGGCTGAGGATCTTGATTACGAAGAGGCAATCCAGGGCCTGATCCAGGACGACAAGCTCAACGCAGAGGCCGCTGTTTCCGACACAGCCGCACAGTTTGCCGAGATGTTTGCTTCAATGGACGACCCCTACATGCAGGCACGTTCTGCAGACGTAAAGGACGTATCCACAAGGATTATCGGTATCCTGACCGGTGCCGTACAGGGCGGAATTGATTCTCCCGTTCCCGTGGTTCTTGTTGCAGATGACCTTGCACCCAGTGAAACAGTTCAGCTGGACAAGAGCAAGATCCTCGGCTTTGTAACTGAGGGCGGCAGCGGCTCAAGCCACACCGCAATTCTTGCCCGCACAATGGGTATTCCCGCCATTATCGGCGTAGGAAAGCAGGTCAAGGCAGAGTATGCAGGCCGTGAGGTCATTATTGACGGCACAAAGGGTGAGGTCATTATTGACGCCGATGAGGCCACAAGAAACCTCATGGTTGCAAAGATGGAACAGCTGAGAAAGCAGCGCGAGATGCTTGAGCTCCTGAAGGGCAAGCCCAATGTAACAAAGGACGGCCATTCAATCCGCATCTACTGCAACATTGGCAGCCCCGATGATGTTGCCCCGGTTCTGGGCAACGATGCAGGCGGCATAGGCCTGTTCCGCTCCGAGTTCCTCTATCTGAACTGTGATGACTATCCTTCCGAGGATTATCAGTTTGAAGCCTACAAGAAGGTTCTCTCCGAGATGGAGGGTAAGGAAGTTGTCATCCGCACGCTGGACATCGGTGCAGACAAGCAGATTGACTACTTTGATCTTCCCAAGGAAGAAAACCCGGCAATGGGTAACCGCGCACTGAGAATCTGTCTCAACAGACCGGAGATCTTCCGCACACAGCTCAGGGCTCTCTACCGCGCCAGTGCTTTCGGTAAGCTCTGCATCATGTTCCCCATGGTCACAAGCGTATGGGAAGTCAAGGAAGCCAAGAAGATGTGTGAACGCGTCAAGGCTGAGCTTACCGCAGAAGGAAAGGCCTTCAGCAACGACGTTGAGCTGGGTATCATGATTGAGACTCCCGCAGCCGCAGTCATGAGTGACCGCCTTGCAAAGGAAGTAGACTTCTTCTCATGCGGCACAAACGACCTTACTCAGTACACTCTTGCCTGTGACAGACAGAATGCCGACCTGGGCAGATTCTTCAATCCCCACCATCCGGCAGTTCTGCGCCTGCTGAAGCTTGTCTGTGACAACGCTCACAAGAACGGCATCTGGGTAGGTATCTGCGGAGAACTGGGAGCAGATCTCTCACTCACAGAGACCTTCCTTTCAATTGGTATTGATGAACTGAGCGTTTCACCGCGCGCCGTTCTGCCTCTCAGACAGAAGGTCCGTGAAACCAACGTTGCAGTCTGCAGGGACCGCGTCCTTTCAGAACTGATGAGTGACATCAACACAATCTGACATAGTTTCAGTCAGTTATTACCGGCCGCAGTCAGCATTTTTGCACTGCGGCCTTTTTCTGTTATAATGGCTTACATCTTCAGATCTTCAAGGGGTACGGATGGATAATACGGCAAGATGGCACATTCTTTTCACCGGCAGGGTACAGCATGTGGGATTCAGGTACACAGCTCTGTATTTCAGCAAAGGTCTGTATCTTACAGGCTGGGTCAGGAACAACCTTGACGGCTCGGTAGAGATGGAGGCCCAGGGAAGCGTTTCGTGCCTGAGGAACTTTGTCATAAAGATGAAAAGCCAGAGCCATATCCACATAACCGACGTAAAGATTACTGAGATTGAGATTGTACCGGCCGAGAGAAAGTTCAGGGTGCTTGAAGACGAGGAGTATATTTACTGAGCTTTATTAATAAGCCCGTCAGCGCTTCCAGAAGGCTCTTGAGAAGAGTACGTAGACTGTGAACAGCTCAAGTCTTCCCACCATCATGAGGAAACTGAATACCCATTTTGACCACAGCGGGAACATGGCAAAACTGCCTGCAGGTCCTATGTTTCCGAATCCTATTCCTATGTTTCCAAGTGAAAGCAGTGTGGCAGACATGCAGGTCAGAAGATCAAGCCCTGTAAGTGAGATTACAACCGAGCCCAGAAGCCAGGTAATTATGTAAACCGCCACGAACGAGAAGATTGACTGAGCCAGAGAGTTTTCAATAATACCGTCACTGTCTCTCATCTGAACAACTGCAGAGGGGTGGATTTTCTTCTTAATCACATTCAGGCCGCTCTTGCACACAACCGAAACCCTGACAACCTTCATTCCGCCGCCTGCTGAACCGGCACAGCCGCCAACAAATGTGACAAGCATGAGAAGCATGACGGGGAAGGTGGGCCAGAGCGTGTAGTCTGCAGTGGCAAAGCCCGTGGTTGTTATGATTGAGACAATGTGGAACATCATCTTTCTCAGGGCCACTTCTATTGAACTGTAGACACCCGAGAGAACAAGATATCCTGCACCGAGGACCGATGTTGAAAGGATGATGAACAGGTACCAGTGAAGCTCGGTGTTCTTGATCAGGTCCTTTATCTTGCCGGTGAATGCCTTGTAGTAGAGGGCAAAGTTCGCACCGGAGATTATCATGAACGCAATTACAACATTCTCCACATAGGCGGAATTGAACGCTCCTATGTTTGCATTCCTGACACAGAAACCTGCTGCCGAGAGGGTGGAGAAGGAAACTGTTACAGCATCATAGAGGCTGAGGCCTCCGAAGTACAGGAAGGCCGTCTGAAGGGCGGTAAAGCCGAAGTAAATACCCCACAGCCACATTGCAGTGGTCTGGGTCTTGGGTGTGAGCTTGCCTTTGACAGGTCCTACGGACTCGGCACCCATGAGGTGGAAGGATCCTGCGCCTGCTCCCAGTGCGGGCAGGAAGGCTACAAACAGGACAACTATTCCCATGCCTCCCAGCCAGTTGGTCATGCTTCTCCAGAAGAGAATGCTCTTGAAGTTGC
>CAMZFA010000076.1 GCA_947305945.1 uncultured Spirochaetales bacterium
CTTACAAAAAAGTTTTAACGCTCTATGTTGAAAACCTGTGCAACAACCTGTGCAGGCGTTGGCTCTGCACATGTTTTGCATTCAGGTTTTCAACATGAGGCGGCAAATACCGCACAAATTGAGAAAAGCACAACAAAGGATAAAACAACAGATTTTTTAATCATCAGACATACTCGGAAATAATTATACACCATCCCGGAAGGCACGCGCAAAAGAACACGCAAAGGCGTAGGACCACGGACGCGCAAAAGAACACGCAAAGGCGCAGGATTACACAAAAAACCCATTATGTGTTTTTTTCTTGAAATAACTGCATTTAAAGTGGAAAATCTACCTATGATTTATACATTTTCACCGCTTTGGTTCGCACTTTTCGGATTTGATGTCGTTCTGGCCGTTGTCCTGACACTTTTCCTTAAAAAGAAGCCCACGGCCTTCAAGGCAAAGTTCATGATCATCATGGCAGTCCTCAACTGCATATACTGGGTTTACTACAAGTACATGCTCTCAAGACTCCCGCACTATGACTTCATCCTGGCCAACGAGTTGCCCTTCCACCTGTGCAACCTCAACCTCATGATCGTCATCGTGGCCATTGCCACACGCAAGCCCTTCCTGCTGAGCTTCTGCTTCTGCTTCGGCATCCTGGGCGCCTTCATGGCCATCATGGCCCCGGACCCGCTCTTCGTGAACGTGCCCTTCAACGACATAAGAGGTTACGGCTACATGATTTACCACCACGTGCTCATAGTGCAGAGCATCCTCCTGGTCTCAACGTCCTTCTACAGGCCGGCCTACAGGGACATCCCCAGAAGCATCCTCATCCTGCTCGCACTCTACCTTATCATGTTCCTGGTCAACACCATCCTGCGCCGCCTCACGGGCCTCCCCATCAACTATCTTTACTCCTACGGCCTGCCCGGCAACCCCATCACCGACATGCTCTACAGGTGGATCCCCATCCCGGCGGTCTTCTTCCTGCCCATGCTGATTCCTCTCTATCCCGCGCTTGTCGGATTGACCGCTCTGGGGAGAATCCCCAGACCGTCATCCGATACCATCGAGAGTGCATGACACAACAGGGACTGCCGCCGCAGTCCCTGTTTTATAAATATTTGAGATTTACATGCTCAAAATGTGAGCATCATTTCGGAAGAGGTCCGTGCCCTCCGTGTGAGTGGGGATGCGCATTGTGCGGACCCGGGGCCGGGGCACTATGGCCATGAGGGTTGAATCCCGGGTGATGCGGGTGTACATGAGCAACATGGGTGACCGGGACGGGCCTGAGACCCATGTAGAAACCGTCATCATCCAGAAGGAATGAGGCGCACGAGGCCAGACAGAGCAGGACAGCTGCTGCAAGGGTAATCAGAAGGGCTTTCTTCATGGCATGTTCTCCTTTCCCGGATACTGCGGGCATTGTTCATAAAGTAAAACCACCGCTGGAATTATTTGTTACATCATTTAGCATATGCTAACCGTAAAAATTGACTCAAAAGGGCTGTCTCTCCACAAGTTTACTTGACCAAGCCCTTGAGCCGCGTGTATTATTTATTTACCTTAAACACACAGGAGTTTATGAATATGGCATACAGAATTACAGATTCATGTGCAGCTTGCGGAACATGTGCAGGCGAGTGCCCCACAGGCGCAATCAGCGAAGGTGACATCTATGTCATTGATCAGGACACATGCGTAGGATGCGGAACATGCGCTTCAGTTTGCCCCACAGGAGCAATTGTTGAAGAGTAAGCCCATTCCGGCAGTTCTTTGATGCAAGCCTTTTGTTGGAAGGCTTGCATTTTTTTATCAGGTTCATCAGGCCATGGCAGAGACATTGAAGTTTTCAGTTTCAGAAATCACGGAGCTCATCAGAAACACGCTTGAAAGTTCATTCTACGGTTTGACCGTGGAGGGTGAGGTAAGCGGGTTCAAGTGTGCCGCAACCGGACACTGGTACTTCAACCTCAAAGACAAGGATGCGGTGATAAACGCCGCAATGTGGCGCAACAACACGGTGCGTGCCGGCTTTATGCCCAAAGACGGTCAGAGAGTCATAGTTACCGGCTCAATCACCGTTTATCCCCCGCGCGGAACATATCAGATAACGTGTACCTCCATAAGACTTGCAGGTGAGGGAGACATACTTGCCATGCTTGAGGAGAGGAAAAAACGTTACAATGCAATGGGATACTTTGACCCCGCCCTGAAAAAACCCATCCCCAAACGCCCCGCCCGCGTTGCAGTTATCACCAGTTCAACCGGCGCTGCGCTGCAGGATATTCTCCAGGTTACCGGCAGGCGCAACGCGGGGATGGACATAATTATACTTCCTGCCCAGGTCCAGGGCGCCGGTGCTGCCGAGGAGATTGCCGCCAGGATAAGGGAAGTCAATCTCTACGCCCTTGCGCCTGTCATGATTGTGGGCAGGGGCGGAGGCTCTGTGGAGGACCTTCTTGCCTTCAGCGAAGATGTGGTCATCCAGGCCATTCATGAGTCTGAAATTCCGGTTATCTCCGCAGTGGGCCACGAGATAGACTGGGCTATTTCGGACTTTGTTGCAGACCTCCGCGCTCCCACACCCAGCGCTGCGGCAGAGCTTGTCAGTTCCTCCGGCTCCGAGCAGGCGGAGAAGGTGGCAGCACTGAAGCTTTCCATGCTTGAGGCTCTTACCGGCAAGGCACGGACGGTGAGACTGCGCTTTGCGGCGGTGAACACAAAGGCCTCGGCCAGGCTTATAGAAAACAGAATAGGAAACGCAAGGCTTACCCTGGACTCCAGGGTTGAGTCCATGAAGAGCGGCGTCCAGGCCTCCGTGCGCAAGGCCGTCCACGCACTTGAGGTCCGCAGTGCACTGCTGAAGGCACTCAACCCGTCCGCGGTGCTGGACAGGGGTTATGCCATTGTGAGCACACAGGACGGCAGGACAGTCAGGACGGTAAATACCGTGAGCAGCGGCACTGAAATCACGGTGAGGGTGGCAGACGGCAGGTTCTCCGCCCGCGTGGAAAAATCAGAGAAATGACGAGGTTTGATTATGACTTTTGAGCAGAAACTTGAGAAACTTGAGAAGATAAACGCTGAGATCCAGAACCCTGAAACCGAGCTCGAGAAGGCTGTTTCACTCTATGAGGACGGCATGAAGATTGCCGCTGACATGGAGAAGGATCTCTCAAAGCTTGAGAGACGGATTGAGATTGTAACCAGCGCCCCGCTCTCCGAAGACGGCCTCATCACCGAGCCCTACAAGGCTGAATAATTTACGCATCTGAAATATTTTTCAATTATTTTTTATCTCTGTACGCTGTTATGAACAGCGTGAGAGGCCAAAAAAAACTTCCTCTACGCTGTTATTGTAGCAGAATATTTTCCAATATTGCACTTAAGAACCATTTTCTTGTTATCAGAGATGAAATTTCATCTGAAAAACCCTGATTCTTACTTTCTCAGATAAAACACAGAGGCAGTTCATGTTGAAAACATGTGCAAAACCTGGATGCAGAGCCAACGCCTGCACTCTGCCTTCCCGCCAAGGCTACTACGGCCTGCGGGAGTCAAGATTCCGGCTGCCTCTGCACAGGTTGTTGCACAGGTTCATCTATCTCCAGGAATGTTCAATGAGAGTATCATAAGAATCCGCAAAACGGAGTTTCTTATGATAAAAAATAGCATAAGAATCTCGAAAACAGCAGTTCTTATGATATAGATGTCCAGATTTCAAGTTGCTTTATGCGGGATAGCGGGGTACACGTAATATAAAAATGCCCAGAATAGGTGAAATTTATATTACATTTCACGGGATTCTGTACTCAAACGGGGTGCCGTCGGGCAGATTGAAGGCTAAAGCGGTGCATTCAAGCTGTAAAACGCTCCCGGAAGAGGGTGAGGATGTGCAGGCGGGGTTATAGAGGGGGTCTCCCTCTATGGGGAGGCCCTTCCATGCGAGGTGGGCTCTGATCTGGTGCCTGAAACCGCGCGTAATTTCCACGTTTATCACATTTTGATCAATTGAAATGACTTTTGTTGTGTAGAGCACGCTGCTGTCTGCGCGCTTTGGATCTGTTTCGGGTTTGACCATCTTTCTTCCGGGGCCGTAAGCCCTGAAATAGGAAGAAATTACAAAGGGAAGCGCATCTGCAGGCGCTCTGGATGCGGGCACGGAGCACACGGCGCGGTAGGTTTTGAGGAACCGGCCGCACTGCTGTTCAGAGAGAATGTGGTCCATGAAGGATTTGCTGCGTGCAAAGAGCACAAGGCCGGCGGTGGCTGTGTCCAGGCGGTGGACGGTTCCGCCCTCCCAGAAAGAGGGGGTGAGGGGGTTGAGGATATCGGGAAAGAGTTTTCCCATGCGTGAGAGGAGTGTGTCAGGGCAGGCCGGGGCCTGGGCTTTGAGGGGCACCGTGGGCAGGCCGTGGGGCTTGTATGAGATTATGAAGTCAGCCGTTGCAACCAGAATTTTCATATCTTTTCCAGTTAGGATGATAACCCGAAATATTCATTTTTTTAAGTGCCTGTTGTAAAATGCCGCCATGAGCAGTTACGTTAAGACCGGAAAAATGGAGAATATGGGCTTTGGCTTCCTGGGCGACGGGAAGTACGGAGAGGATGAATTTCATTTCAGGAATGTCCAGAACGGGCCGGACAGCAATTACAGGCATCTGGCTGCGGAGGAAATTGCGGCGCTTGAGGCCAACAACAACTGGGCGGAGAACTGGGAGAATGTCCTGGTAAGTGATCCGTTCACGCCCGCGCTTGTCAGGAAGAACAGGTTCTACGGCAAGGTGCGTATTGGTAAGATTCCATATGAGACGCTGCGCTTTCATGATCTGTGCGTGCCCATGGGTATTACCGGGAGCACGGTGATAAGCTCGGATATATGTGACTGCTGCGCGGTGCACAACGTGGGCTACCTGAGCCACTACATTGTGCGTGAGAATTGTATTTTATTCCGTGTAAACGAGATACAGTGTACAAATCACTCCAAGTTCGGTAACGGCATTCTGAAGGACGGCGAGGACCCGTCGGTCCTGGTTGAGATGTGGCTCATGAATGAGAACGGCAACCGCCCGGTCCTGCCGTTTGAGGATATTCAGGTTTCGGATGCCTTTCTTTGGGCCAACTGGCCGGAGGACAGGGCGCTCTCCCAGGCGTTGAAGAAGATGACCATGGAGCGCTATCCCTCGGAGCGCGGTTACTACGGAGAGATAGGTGAAGGCTGCGTGATCAAGGGTGTGGGGATAATAAAGGACGTTAAGTTCGGTCCCTGCTGCTATGTAAAAGGGGCCACAAAACTCAAGAATCTTACTGTGCGCAGCTCTTATGAGGCACCCACCCAGATAGGGGAAAGCTGCGAGCTGGTGAACGGAATAATAGGTTACGGATGTAAGATCTTCTACGGCTGCAAGGCCGTGCGTTTTGTGATGTGCGAGAACAGCCAGCTCAAGTACGGCGGCAGGCTGATCCACTCCATGCTGGGTGAGAACTCCACGGTTTCCTGCTGTGAGGTCATCAGCAACCTGGTCTTCCCGTTCCATGAGCAGCACCACAACAACTCGTTCCTCATCTCGTCACTGATCCAGGGTCAGTCCAACATGGCGGCCGGTGCAAACATTGGGTCAAACCACAACAGCCGCGGCGCGGACGGTGAGCTGAGGGCGGGCAGGGGCTTCTGGCCGGCGCTCTCCTCCACTATCAAATTCGACAGCCGCTTTGCCTCATTCGTGCTCATTGCAAAGGGTAATTATGACTACGAGCTGAACATAAAGACGCCGTTCTCGCTCATTTCCGACAGCAGGCGCGAGGGCCGCAGACAGGTCATGCCCGCCTACTGGTGGATGTACAACATGTACGCCCTTGAGCGCAACAGCGACAAGTTCTCAAAGCG
>CAMZFA010000077.1 GCA_947305945.1 uncultured Spirochaetales bacterium
ATTCCTTGACGGCACGCTTACTTTCTGAACTACTTATCCGATACTTTAAGGGAACTTAAAGTCTGAGCTGTGCGGCATATGCCGCACATTGAACAATGGGCGCAGCCTCCGCAACAGGAGGCTTTGCCCTTTTTCTTGTCCTTCCATAACTTCATGATTATCAGTGCCACAATACCGGCCAGAAAAACAGAAATCAGGATAGTTCCAAGCATAATTACGTCCTTTCAATCAGCTGCGTCTGATTGCTTCGCTGTACTTCTTGATAAACAGCATGTAGATAATCACCGACAGGGCTGCAAGTGCGAACAGAAGACCTGCTACGTTCACACTGCCTGCAAACAGGTTGCCCAACTGGTTGATTATCATCGCAACCACGTATGCAAAACCGCACTGGTATCCGATTGCAAACCACGTCCATTTGGGGTTGTTCATCTCACGTTTGATGGCACCTATTGCCGCAAAGCACGGAGCACAGAGGAGGTTGAACACCAGGAATGAGAAACCTGTTACCGGAGTGAAGGCCTGTGACAGGGTCTGCCAGACAGTTGCATCTCCGCCGCCGTAGAGGATTCCCATGGTTCCTACAATGTTCTCCTTGGCTACAAGGCCTGTAATTGAAGCAACGGCTGCCTGCCAGTTTCCCCATCCGAGCGGAGAGAATATCCATGCAATCAGGTTGCCCAGCCATGCCAGGATTGAAAGGTCCAGCTCTTCTTCACTGAGCATGCGCAGACCGTCGGATGTGAATCCGAAGTAACTTGTGAACCATACAACAATTGTTGACAGGAGGATTATGGTTCCGGCCTTTCTGATGAAGGACCAGCCGCGTTCCCACATTGAGCGCAGCACGTTGCCGGCTGTGGGCCAGTGGTAGGCGGGAAGCTCCATGACAAACGGGGCGGGCTCGCCTGCAAACATCCTGGTTTTCTTGAGCATTATGCCTGAAATGACTATTGCGGCCATTCCTATGAAGTAGGCTGAGGTTGAAACCCACGGCGAGCCTCCGAAAATGGCTCCTGCAATCATGGCAATGAAGGGTACCTTTGCACCGCAGGGGATGAAGGTTGTTGTCATGATTGTCATACGGCGGTCACGCTCGTTTTCAATTGTTCTGCTTGCCATTATTCCCGGAACACCGCATCCCACTCCTATGAGCATGGGGATGAATGATTTTCCTGAAAGTCCGAACTTGCGGAACACACGGTCAAGGACAAATGCGATTCTTGCCATGTAGCCGCAGGCCTCCAGGAATGCAAGCATCAGGAACAGAACAAGCATCTGGGGAACAAAGCCCAGAACCGAGCCTACACCGGCTACAATGCCTTTGAGAATCAGCCCCTTGAGCCAGGGTGCGGCATTTGCGGCATCAAGACCGCTTTCAACAAGGACGGGAATACCGGGAATCCAGACGCCGTAATCTGCGGGATCAGGCTCATCACCTATGCTGTCCAATGTTGCAAGGGCTTCATTGTAATCTTCAATTGTGGCAGTCTCGTAGAAAACCTCAAGGGTCTCCTCGTCTTCCACCGCAAATTCATATTCTCCAGCAGGTGCTTTTCCGTTTTCCTCAACGTATGCATCATAGCCGTCCACAATCAGAGAAGCTTCACTGTACTTTTCTGCAATTTCTCCGTATCCGCCGTCAATTCCCAGAAGGTGGAAACCGTCTCCGAAGATGTTGTCATTTGTGAAATCCGTTGCGGGTGCTCCCACGCCTATCATTGCAATCCAGTAGACCAGGAACATGATGACTCCGAAGATGGGGAGGCCCAGCCAGCGGTTGGTCACCACGCGGTCAATCTTGTCCGACGCAGAGTCAACACCCTTCTTTTTCTTTTTGTAGCAGGCTTTTATGACCTGGGCAATGTAGATGTAGCGCTCGTTGGTAATGATGCTCTCTGCGTCATCGTCCAGCTCTTTCTCGGCATCGCGGATGTCATTTTCAATGTGTGCAAGATTCTCGGCCGAGATTGCAAGCTGTTTCATAACCTTGTCATCACGCTCAAAAACCTTGATGGCATACCATCTCTGCTGCTCGGGTGGCATATTGTGGACCGCAGCCTCCTCAATGTGGGCAAGAGCGTGCTCTACAGGGCCTGAGAATGTGTGCTGGGGTACGGTTCTGGGGCCGTTTGCAGCGGCTATGGCGGCATCGGCGGCGGCCATGACGCCGGTTCCCTTAAGGGCGGATATTTCCATAACCTTGCATCCGAGCTGTCTGGAAAGCTCCGAGGTGTTGATCACGTCCCCGTTCTTTCTGACCACGTCCATCATGTTGACCGCCACAATCACGGGAATGCCCAGTTCCACCAGCTGGGTTGTCAGGTAGAGGTTTCTCTCAAGGTTTGTGCCGTCAACAATGTTCAGAATCACATCAGGACGCTCGCCTATGAGGTAGTTTCTGGCCACCACTTCCTCGAGGGTGTAGGGGGAGAGTGAGTAGATTCCGGGAAGATCCGTCACAACAACGCCTTCGTGGTTTTTCAGTTTTCCCTCTTTCTTCTCCACCGTGACACCGGGCCAGTTTCCCACGAACTGGTTGGATCCGATAAGTGCGTTGAACAGTGTTGTCTTTCCGCTGTTCGGGTTACCCGCCAGGGCTATTCTTATATTCATAAGTATCTCCTTCAGTCAGTTAGCATATGCTAACTCTTTAACGCAAAAAAAATTAATTACTCCACCTCAATCATCTGGGCATCGGCCTTGCGGATTGAAAGTTCATAATCTCTTACATTGACTTCAACCGGGTCCCCGAGGGGTGCCACCTTACGTACAAATACGGATACACCTTTGGTAATTCCCATGTCCATGATTCTGCGCTTTACGGCACCTTCTCCGTGAAGTTTGACCACAACCGCAGTCTTGCCTATTCCTACATCCCTGAGTGTCCTCATTTCCGTCTCCTCCTACAGGTCAGACCATTATTTTCATTGCCAGTTCGCTGCTTACAGCCACACGGCTTTCCTTGACCTTCACAATCAGGTTTCCGCCCAAAGAGCTGACTACGCTCACCTGACCGCCCACATTGAAACCCAGGTCCTCCAGGTGCTTTCTCACTTCCGGGCTTCCCCCGATTTTTCTGATAATCTGTGTCTTGCTCTGCTCCGCCAGTTTCAGTGGCATCATCTTGCGCTCCTTCAGGCTGGTTAGCCTTTGCTAACTACAGGTTTATTATGGTTAGCACAGACTAACTTGTCAACAGGGTATTTGGATTGAGGCCTCAGGGCAAAATAGAACAGTTGCTCAGCCCCTTCTCCCGGCAAGAGCCCGACTAAAATCTGCTTCCCCCCATCATAGTATTCCGCAATGTAATATAAATTGCCCTGAAATAGGGACTGTTGCAGAACAAACTCCAC
Source organism: uncultured Spirochaetales bacterium (assembly GCA_947305945.1). Taxonomy (GTDB): domain Bacteria; phylum Spirochaetota; class Spirochaetia; order Sphaerochaetales; family Sphaerochaetaceae; genus RUG14846. Next base: position 3,357 of record CAMZFA010000077.1, read on the forward strand.
AGACCTTTGTTTGTCTGTCACTTCAGCCGCAAATGAGCGCCTCTGAGCGAGCATCAGTGAGCCTCAGTGAGCGTCAGTGAGCGACAGTGAGCTTCAGCGCTCTTCAGTGCGCCTCAGTGAGCGTCAGTGCACTTCAGTGAGCCTCAGTGAGCGTCAGTGCGCCTCAGTGAGCGTCAGTGCACCGGGGTTGATAGTTGTAGGACAAAAGAACGAAACATGTTCCTCACAGCTTATACACACTCTCCATGTTCAATCTCTGCCAGAGGAAGGGCATGGTGAGGATAAGACAGGATAAACGGGGCAAAGACAGGATAGGCGGGGATAAGACAGGATAAGCGGGGCAAAGACAGGATAAGCGAGGATAAGCGAGGATAAGCGGGGCAAAGACAGGGTAAGCGAGGCTGATACAGGATAAAAAAATAAATAGGGACTGTGCACTTTTTCATTTTGCGACAGTCCCCTCTTTGGAGATGATCGGGATTTCTCCACTTCTTCATAGTAATAGGAGTAATCAATTCCTTTGATGATAATCTCTCTGTTCGCTGTCTCAGAAGTGAGTGCTTCTGAAATAAGAGAGGAAATAACTCTGCTGTCATACGGGCTTCCGGCCATGGCATTCATGTAATCGTTTTTGTCTATCTTGGACCAGTCAACACACTTGCCCAGATTGGTTTTCAGAATAAGATCCAGCCATATTCTTGTTGCTCTTCCGTTGCCTTCCATGAACGGGTGGGCAATATTCATTTCAATGTATTTTTCAATTATCTGATCAAATGTCTTTTCGGGCATTTCATCAATTCTCTCCAGTATTTCCGGCAAAAACTGCGCATTAGCAAACATGAAGTTGTTCTTTGAGATATTCTTTTCTCTTATCAATCCTGCAAAGTCATAGAGCCCGTCGAATATGAATGCATGAATTTGCTGCAGCCCTTTCACTGTTCCAACCTCTATATCATCTATTATTCCCGACTCAAAAAGTTCATAAGCTTTTCTTTTGCTTAACACATCCAGGGGATTGTTTCCACCTCCCAGCCAATTCAAAACATCAACTCTTTGTTTTCCGGGGAGGAGATCTGCAAGCATTTTAATTCCCTTGGAATTCAAACAGTCGGTGGAGTAAACCTTGCCGTCGGATGCTGTCATTTTCAGTTGCTTACAATTTGTAACTATCTCGGGATGCCTGCGCTTTACGGCATACCAGTATACTTTGGGGTTGGATGTGACTACAGTGGCATTAATCAAATCAGTTGCACAAACCATCCATGTTGCAGTCTGAGCATCAAATCTTGATCTTACTGCTTTATTCCTGTAATAACGGATTGACGTTTTTTCTTTCATAGAAACTAATTATAACACAGTTGCTTACAAATTGTAAGCAACTGAAAGGGGCTATTCATTAGGGGAGCACGTAACATGGTTTACCGGTTGTGCTTCCCTTTTGCTCCCCTTTTTCTCAAATAATAGGTATAACTGGGATAAAAATAGTGGATAATAGATATAATAAAACCCACTGTATACACTAAATACAGTGGGTTGCTGTTTTGTTGGAGATGATCGGGATCGGTCCGCTGAAAGTCAGTTAATTCCAAGGATATTCATTAAAACGGAAATCATGATTGGCTTTTCTTCAGGTCTGGATTCTGCAATCAGCAGTGTTATTGCAACCAAAGTTCCATTACTGATAGTTTGCCTGCCGTCAGCTTTTTTGAGAATCCCGTTTTTCTGGAGGAAAGTTAAAAACAATGTCGCGGCAATTCTCTTGCAACCATCGTTGAAAGGATGATCTTTGACAAGGAAGTACAAGAGGTTTGAAGCTTTCTCTTCCAAGGTAGGATAAACGTCTTGTCCGAATGCTGTCTGATAAACAGCTGAAAGAATTGCTTCAAGTTTTCCTTCCTCCTTTTCTGTACCGAACAAGGTGGATGTATTGCCGAATTTCATTTTACCTATGATGTCAAAGCATTCCGCCAATTCAAGTTTACAGCATGTCTTGTTTCCTTCCGGTTTGGATACACATTGATGATCATAATCATCCAACAGGTTTAAAGCCTGAGTATAACCATTTATGACTGAAAACATTTCTTCAGCATCAACGTCTACCAAATGAGCAATAATTCTGGATTCTATTTCTACTGTTTTATTGAGATAGTCCAGCCGCTTCTGATTAATTGCATAACCTTGGAGTATATATTGCTTCAGAACCTTGTTTGCCCATTGACGGAACTCAACACCTCTTTGAGATTTCACTCTATATCCTACTGAGATAATGACATCCAGGTTGTAATACTTAGTATTATGAGTCTGGGTTTTGCCTGCTATGGCACCATGTGGAGTGGTTGTCAAGAATTCCTTGACTACCACTTCTTTATTCAATTCCCCTTCTCTAAAACAATTGTTGATATGCAAACTGATGTTCTGCTTTGTTGTTGAAAAGAGATACGCCATTTCTGACTGACTTAACCATACTGTTTCGTCATCCACTTTTACAGGTATGCTGACTGACTTGTCTTTTGTTTCAAA
>CAMZFA010000078.1 GCA_947305945.1 uncultured Spirochaetales bacterium
GCTCCTCCCTGTAGAATTCTTTAATCTCATTGTACCACAGCTCTTCAGGCTTTGTCCTTTTCCTGTACGGTTTTCAGTGTGACCATGTTCCACCCTGTGTAAATTCTGCAGCACTGAAGATGTTGGCGTCAATCATGCAAAGCCTTCAAAGTCCTTAACCTTGCTGTAACGGTTGTGTAATGCTTTGGTAATTAAACTGAAAGAAATACTGAAATCAGTATTTGATGCAAAAGGATGTGGAAAAAGGAGAAGTATATGAACAGGAAGTTTTTTCTGCTTGTGATGGTAACACTGACGGCAGTGTCCTCTCTCTTTGCCTCGGGCGATACGGTATTTATTACCGGATCACCTTATACAAAGCAGTTTGTCAGCTCGAATGTGAATACAAAGTACAGTTCGGATTACGGATTCGGAGCAAAAGCAGGATACAGGTACGTGGACAACGGAGTGTATCTTGGCGCTGATGTCGGATATCAACAATTCAAGTATTACAACAAGGCATCCGAAACCATTGCATATCTGAGAAACCTTCAGATTCTTGTGAAGATGGGCGGCAAGTTCTCAATCTCGGATAAGATCGGCTTTTTCATTGAATTCGGAGGAGGTCTGAACACAGGGCTCTCAAGGTTCGCAACAAATTTTGTCAACCCAATGGTGGCCGCAGGCGGATTGTTCTCCTTCCGTCTGGCTTCCGGCCTTGCGGCAGTGGCCGGTGTGGATGTCTCTCTTGAATGGGCCAAGTCCAAAGACCTTGTTTACAAGACAACTCAATTGAACATTGTTCCCCTTGTAGGGGCGGAAATTGATTTCTGAGAGGAGGCCGCAGATGAAACTGAAAAGAATAATAATCACAACCCTGGTAATTCTTGCACTCGGCCTGCTTGTTGCATGCAATGAAGAAGTTGAGACAACAAAGAACAACGACCTTGACTATGCTCTTCTTTTAGACTCAAACGGTGTGTTCTCTTATAACGGAAAAAAGTTTGACACCCTGGGCGATGCCCTTAAAGCTGTTGAAAAAGGAAGTCACGATTCCTCTGAAAAGAAGATAACAGTCACAAGCAACGCTGTGGGTTATGCGGCATCGGTTGGAAAGGATCTGGAAAATGTTGTTCTTGATCTTGGTGGAAACACCATAACCTTCATAGGAGTGAAAGAAAGTGCCCTTTCAGTCGGCGCAAATACAAGCCTCACGTTGAAAAACGGTACGCTGATGCTGTTTGACACAAACACGGAAAATCTTGTTGCAGTCAGCGCGGAGAATTCAAAATCCCTGACGCTGGACGGTGTGATCATAAAAACGGAGAAGCAGACGGCTCTTGAAGCTATCGGCGCAGAGCAGGTGGATGTGAAAAACGGCACAGTTCTGGACGGCAGGGTCAGCCTTTCCGGTTCGGGTGATGCTCCTGTCAGATTCTCTGCGGACAAGACCTCGGATGTCACGGGCGTTCTTTCGGCAACAGGGGAAGCCTCCGGCGCAGGTGATTGGGATACCTGGGATGTTTCCATGGAGTTGGACAACGACATTGATGTTGACATGAAGTTTGCCGGTATCCATGTCCTTGAAAACGGCCATGCAACAATCCTGAACAAGGATACTTCGTCTTCGGACAACAAATATCTGGCCACAAACGGTTCCAGTGCAATTATTATTCCTGCGGGAAGTGCGGCGGTTGTGGATTCCGGCCTTTGTGTTGTCAATAATTCCACCGGTGTGTTCTATTACGGAAGTCTGAATGAGGCTCTTCTGAATGATAACATGGGACAGATAATCAGGATGCTGGACCATGACAGCCTGACCATTGATAAGACACTCACCGTTCCCTACAACGTAACAATTGACCTTGACGGAAGGACAATCAACCCCGACGGCGCCCTGATGACAATTTCAGATGGAGTCACGCTGACGGTCACGGATTCATCTGCATCCGCAACGGAGTCACATTTCCATCCGGAAATCAAGAGCGGGACAACAGCTGCCTCATGCTTTGAAGTCACAAACACCGGGTCCGGAAGTCTTTTCTTACATGGATCCGTGACAATCTCCGGCAATATTTCCGCAAGCGGAGTTTCTTTTGAGGCAATCTCAAGTCCGGCAACAATAGAGGCAGACACGGTATGTCTTGAATATGTTTCGTTTACTGGTTCCAATACCTACAACATTGAAGCCAGAGCCGGCTATAATGCTGAAAGCAATGCAATTGAAATAATAAATTCCGATGTTAAACTGGGAACACTTACAGCTTCAGGCAACGGAAATATTTCTCTTGTATCAGTAACCGGAACCAGTGGAGCCATAAGCACAACAGGTTCCGATGAAGAAGCTGAAAGCGGGGTTTCCGGCTCAGTTTCAATTGACAACAGCGCTCTGACAGACCCTGCTTCCGGAAAAACCCTTGAGACGGGTGCTCTCAGTGCAAAGTTCACCTATGGTTCGGGAGAAGGAGAGGAAACAGTATACGGAGATGTTGAAGTAAGGGGCGGAACTGCCGGAAACACCGTCACGGTTACAGGCATTCCTTATGCCAAAGACGTGAAAACAAGCTTTGCAGTGGTTACAGAGGCAATTGGCAGTGTAGCCGTCAAGGTTGCAAGCTTGTCCGACGGATGGACAGAACCTCCCGCAGCGGTTGAGGGAAAGAGCAGATTCCGCAATGATATCTATGTAGATGGCGCATCTGCATTCAACGGCACCGAATTTGCTGCAAACGCACCTGTCAGATACCTGAGGGCGGACACACTTGCCATTACCGGGGCAACATTCAACAACATTGACGGTATTTACGATCTGGGTGCAACGGGTGCAGATCCCTCAACTACAGTTCCCGCTCTCTCTATAACCGCCTCCACGGGCACAACAGGGGCACTGACAACTACAACCGGCTCAATTAAGGCAGACAACACGGATGCCGCTGCAGACCTGACGGTGACCGGCAATGTCTCGGCAACGGCCGGTTTTGACGTAACCCTGACCGGAGCAGACGGGCACCCAGTTTTCCTTGAAGGCGATGTGACGGGCAAGGCGGTTGACCTGACCTATGTCACGGCCAAAGCAAACGCCGATGCCTCAGAATCCTTTTCTGCCGTGAACTGTGTTCTCGGCGACAACCTCGAGGCCGATAGGATTTTTTCTCCCGCCATCAGCATTTCCGGCTCGAAGATAAAACTTAAAACACTTGCCTCCGGAGAAACAACTCCCTCCGGTTCGGTTTCAATTGTCAATCCCGCCATGTACGGCACTGCCGTTCCCGGTGCGGTTACAACAATAAACACTGAAAATCTTACAATAGATGCACTTTCATCCAACCTTGAGGTAAAAGACATAACAGCAACAGGTGCGGTCTCCATAATAGGTGGAACCTATTCCGGTACTGTCCAGGTCTCCGGAAACGGAGCAAACGCTCTGGACTGCACTTATTCAACATCTTCCGCAAGATTTGTTGAGGAAACAGTTCCGGTGTTCAAGGCCGGTTCCACATTCACCTATAACGGAGGAGGCTCCGGAACCCTTCTGGCCAAGGCCGGAGACTTCATGGGAAGTACAAATATCAACTCTGCAAGCACTTCGGAAACAGCTGTTACCCTTGACGGCAGCTACTATGCACAGGCAACCACGCAATACCCGGATCCCAAGGCAAATCCCAAAAGTTATTCTCTGAGGTTCTACAACATAGAGAACATAGATGATAAAACAAAAACCGGTAGTGCTTATATTGAGGAAACCAATCTGAGCCGGCTTTGTACCATTGTCAACAGAATCTACCAGACAGATGACACCGGCGCCGTTGACACCAAGGGTTTTGTGTATGTCAATTACAATCCCGGTCAGGTTGTTGTTCCTGCAAACGGTTCAACTTACAATCTGAGCTTCGGTTCAACATCAAAGCCTGCAAAGGCTGTTCTGAATATTCCTGCAACAAGCGGCTACGGAACAACAATAACCGGAGGTCTGACAATTGCAGACGGTACAACGGTAACCTTCCAGTTCGGAAATCAGGACTACAGCCTCAACGGAAATATCAGTGTTCAGAGAAACTGCTCTGCAATGCTCAGGAGCTCCAGGGATATCAGCGGAAATGTGGGTTCGTATTACTATGACTCGACCGTTCCCGTACGCAGTAATGACAAGATTGTAAAGGGAACTTCTTCGGGTCTGAATACTTATCAGGCTGTGCCGTATTCCATTACCTATACTCCGGTAGTAAACTGCACATTCTCAGGAACAACAACGAGCTATATGTACTGTCTTGCCAAGCAGGAATATACATTCACCGCCAATCCGGCCACCAATTATGTTGTGGATTCAATTACCGCAAACATTTCCGGCGTTACAGTTTCAAATGTAAGCGGCAACACCTGGAAACTGACAATTCCGGCCGGGACCACAGGAGACCTGGTTTTGACAACTACTGTCAAACCGCAGACTTTCTCCATTACCTATACTCCGGTGGAAAACTGTACATTCTCCGGAACAACAGAGAGCTATATGTACAGTCTTGCAGGGCAGGAATATACATTCACCGCCAATCCGGCCACCAATTATGCTGTGGATTCAATTACCGCAAACATTTCCGGTGTTACCGTTTCAAATGTAAGCGGCAACACCTGGAAACTGACAATTCCGGCCGGGACCACAGGAGACCTGGTTTTGACAACTACTGTCAAACTGCTGAAATTCTCCATTACCTATAGCTATGAGCACTGCTCTTCTGTTACACCTTACCATCCGTCAAAAGTATTGCCGGTAGAATATTCATACAGTGATACTGATGATTTTGTATTTAAAATTGTTGCCAACACGGAATCCGGTTACGGAGTGGTCTCTTTTACATCAAATATCAGCGGAGTAAGTTTAGAGAAAGATGGTCTCAAATATTGTAATATTACCATTCCGAAAGGAACTACAGGAGATCTTGTAGTGTCTGTTAATACTGCAGAATACAAGTTTGTGACTTACACTTACTCGGGCCCCGGTCAGTTCGTCGGCACCCAGAGAGCCTATTTTGCCAACCAGCCTTTTGAACAGACTTTGTATTTCTCAATAAATCCCATTCAGACAAAGAGTATAAACCCACCGAGCAATATTAATGTTTCAGGTTCCGTATCACTGTCTTCTTACACTTATGGTATAGAAGACGGCGTAGGCAAGGGAACAGTCGTTCTGCCTGCAAATGCTCCGGAAGAAATAACAATAACTGTTTCAAAACAGTAATTTTCATCAGGGGGCTGTCGCAAAGCGCGACGGCCCCTCTATTTGTTGTGAATATGTATCAATTCTATGTTATCCGGCTGCAAATGAGAGCCTCTGAGTGAGCATCAGTGAGCGTCAGTGAGCTTCAGCGCTCTTCAGTGCGCCTCAGTGAGCGTCAGTGCACCTCGTTGCACCTCCAACCGACACAGTTCATGTTGAAAACCTGAATGCAAAACATGTGCAGAGCCAACGCCTGCACTCTGCCTTCCCGCATTGGCTTAAATGGCCAGCGGGAGTCAGGATTCCGGCTGCCTCTGCACAGGTTGTTGCACAGGTTTCCAACAATCACTGAGTTAAAACAAAGCGATTGTGCACAAGTTGTGTCATAACCTGTGCATTTGCAAGACGAAAAGGCGTGCCCGGAGCGTAGAACTCCAAGGGCAAAGCCTTGAAGGCGGAAAGCA
>CAMZFA010000079.1 GCA_947305945.1 uncultured Spirochaetales bacterium
CTGCTGCGGGATACTATCTGATATTTCTGGTCCACGTGAAATAGGATAACTTCAAAGCCGGCATTTGACAACCGGAGCGTACATCATTGAAGTATCATTTGTTTTGGAATATACTTCAGACCTGAAAAGGATGCATTGAAATGATTGATTTCAGAGAACTTAAGACAAGGCATGATGAGATTGCCCTGAACATAAAGAACAGGAACATGAATGTTGACCTGGACAAGGTCATTGAGCTGCAGGACAGACGCGCCGTTCTGATGAAGAACGCCGAGGATCTGAGGGCAAGGAGAAACGAGATTGCCGCCATGATGAAGGGACCCATGGACAAGGATGCCAGGGCTGTTCTGATTGAGGAAGGCAGGACCGTTAAGGACAAAATCGCTCAGGCGGAAGCCGAGCTTGAGGAAGTGGAGCTTCAGTACAATGCAGGTCTGAAGGCCATTCCGAACTACGCCCACCCCAAGGCTCCGGTAGGCAAGGAAGACAAGGACAACACGGCAGTCAAATACGTTGGCAAGCCGCCGGTGTTTTCCTTCAAGCCGCTTGACCATGTCCAGATAGGCGAGAAGCTGGACCTGATTGATTTTGACACGGCCACAAGGGTCTCGGGACCCAAGTTCTACTACCTGAAGAATCAGGCCGTGGTGCTTCAGATGGCCCTTGAGCGCTATGCTCTGGATATTGTGATGAAGCACGGTTTCACGCCGTTCATCACTCCGGACGTGGCAAAAGAGGAGATTCTGGAAGGGATCGGGTTCAATCCGCGCGGTGCCGAGAGCAATATCTACACCGTTGAAGGTGAGGGTACGGCCCTTGTCGGTACGGCTGAGATCACGCTGGGCGGTTACCTTTCAGGCAAGGTTCTCACCGCGGACCAGCTTCCGGTGAAGATGACGGGCCTTTCCCACTGCTTCAGGCGTGAGGCCGGCGGTGCGGGTCAGTATTCCAAGGGTCTTTACCGCGTGCACCAGTTCTCAAAGCTCGAGATGTTCATTTTCTGCGAGCCCAAGGACAGTGATGCCTTCCATGATGAGCTCCTTGCAATTGAGGAGGAGATTTTCAGCGGACTGGGTCTTGCCTACCGCGTTGTGGATACCTGCACCGGAGACCTCGGAGCTCCCGCATACAGGAAGTTCGACATTGAAGCCTGGATGCCCGGCCGCGGAGACAACGGTGAGTACGGTGAGGTTACAAGTACATCCAACTGTACCGACTACCAGTCAAGGAACCTCAAGATCAGATACAAGACCGAGGACGGCAGAACCGAGTATGTACACACCCTGAACGGAACCGCTGTTGCTGTTTCAAGAGCCCTTGTTGCGGTTCTTGAGAACTACCAGCAGGAAGACGGAAGCGTACGCATTCCGGAGAAGCTTGTTCCGTATACGGGTTTTGACGTAATCAGATAATCCATCGGATAATCCCGGGAGGGAGTATGCATCAGATAATCAACAGTCTTCTGGAGACGGACCTTTACAAGTTCTCCATGGGGCAGGCCATTTACCACCAGTTCTCGGACTACAAGACAACCTGGACTTTCAAGTGCAGGAACGAGGATGTGTTCTTCACCCCGGAGATGGTTGAGGAGATCAAGAGGCAGATAGGCCTCTACTGCACCCTGAGGTTTGCCGAGGACGAGCTTGATTATCTGAACTCCATCAAGTGGATCAAGGGCTCATATGTGGACTTCCTCAGACTCTGGGAGCCCAGGTATGAGGACTTTGTCATAGGCACCGACGACAGGTGCGGCCTGACAATCCAGACCCGCGGCACCTGGCTCAACACCTCCTTCTATGAGATTCCCACACTGGCCATTGTGAATGAGGTCTACTTCCGCATGGCCTATGATTATTCAAAGCTCTTCGAGAGCTTCAAGGTCCGCCTGAAGGACAAGATAGACATGCTTGCCTCCGGACAGCTCTGCATTGGCTCTTTCAGCGAGTTCGGCATAAGGCGCCGCCTTTCCGCCCAGGCTCAGGAGCTTGCGGTCACAAGTCTCAGGGACAGCAAACTGGGCTCCTCGGTCTTTGCCGGAACCTCCAACGTCTACCTCGCCCGCAAGCTGGGGCTGAAGGCGGTTGGAACCATGGCCCATGAGTGGATCATGTGCGTGGGGCAGGGCAATCACAAACACAACCCCGCATACTCCAACTGGTTTGCCCTCAACGCATGGGTGAACGAGTACGGCGTTCTGAACGGCACCGCCCTGACCGATACCATTACCACGGAGTGCTTCCTCCGCGATTTCCGCCTTACCTTTGCAACCCTGTTCTCGGGTGTGCGCCATGACAGCGGAGACCCCATTGCATGGGGCGAGAGGATGCTCAGGCACTATGAGGATCTGGGCATTGACCCGGCCTCAAAGACTCTTCTGTTCTCCGACAGTCTTGATTTCAAGCGCGCCTCGGAGATTTATCATCACTTCCTGGGAAGGTGCAAAGTTGCCTTCGGTATAGGAACCTACATTGCAAATGATACTGATGCCCGGCCGCTGAATATTGTCATGAAGACCACGTTGTGCAACGGCATGGATGTTGCCAAGATTTCAGATGTTCCGGGCAAGGGCATGTGCAGGAATCAGGATTATGTGGATTACCTGCAGCGCTGTATTGACTGGCGCATGAATCATGCGGAGACAAATTGAAACTTGATGGTTCAGATAGTTTGTAAGTGAGGCTTTTGTGAGAAGTAAGAAACCTGTTTTGTTTGCAATCCTGCTCCTGATTCCCCTTTTTGCGCTGGGGGCTTCCGACTACGGTTCGGACTACAGACAGGAAAGCATGGGTTTCACCGGTGCCTCGGTTTCCGGAAACACCGGCTCCAATTTCAGGAACCCCGCCTCCCTTTTCTTCCATGACGGTTCGGATTCATTTACATTCGATTTCGGCTTCCGGGATACCTACTATGAATCAAAGGACGTTCCTTTTCCCTTCCTTCCGGGAGGAGACCTGAGGGCCCGCTACGCCGGAAGCAACGTCTCTGTGGGTATCTCCCTTGAGACAATTCTCGAGGACAGGGAGGAGAGCGAGAACGGCGGAAGATATTATGACTCTGACCATGTTCTTGATGTTGACGCCTGCTTTGCCGTGGGCTGGAAGTATTTCTCCGCAGGCCTGGGAATTTCTGCAAGTTCAATCTGGTCCAGAGACAACCTCTTCATCAAGGATGACAACAGGTTCATAGACCTGTTCCTGAACATGGTTGCGGAGAACTACACCCGCGTCAACGGCTCTGAGTCCGTGAACATCCGCATGGGTTTCCAGGGAAACTATGAGAACTACACCTTCGGGTTCCTCATGCCCTCGGTATTCAGTTACTTTTTGTCCAAAATTCACTTCAACATGCTGGACATGCTCAAGGAATCTCAGGTGGGACTGAGCTACAGGGGAAACAGATATTCCGGCCGTGCAAGGCTTCAGTCCCTTGTGCTGGACGGCGCGGTGGAGGTGCACAACATAGGCTATGAGGAACGCACCCTCAACGCGGGTTTTGAGGTTACGCTTCAGATAATGTCTGATTACACCGTCTCCCTGCGTGCCGGCTACGAGGCGCCGTTTGTCAGCCTGGGAGAAGGGATTGTCACGGTGGGACTGGGCTCATTGCTGCGCAACGTGAACATAAACATTCTTTCCGAGTGGAAGATAGGTGATTACAGATACATCAGATACGGACTGACTGCGGGAATGATATTGTAAGGATACAGAACTATGAAAAGCATGACAGGCTACGGATATGCCGAGTACGGATGTGAGAACTTCATACTGACTTTGGAGATAAAGTCCTACAACAACAGGTACCTGGACATTTCCTTCAACGCTCCCCAGGCGCTTTCATCATTTGAGATGGAAGTGACTGAGAAGATAAAACAGATTTGCTCCAGAGGCCATCTGGATGTTGTTTTCAAACTCAGAACCCTGAAGCAGATGGCACTTGTCAATGTTGATGAAGATGCCGCAGCCTCCTACGCGGAGGCCGCTGCCGAAGTTGCCCGGATATGCAGTTCAAAGGGTCTGGATGCACGTTTTTCATTGTCTGATGTGCTCAACCGGGAAGGAGTTCTGAATGACATAAGACAGGAGACCGCCCAGACCTACCGCACAGCCGTGGAGAGCTGTCTCTCTACAGCACTTGAATCTCTTGAGGCAAGCCGCATCAGGGAAGGTCAGGTCACCAAGGCGGACCTGGAGAAGATGGTTGACGGTATTGAGAACTCACTGAACAGCGTCAAAGCCCATGCCTCCGAGCTTGAGGACATGATTAAGACCGGTCTGAAAAAGCGCATTGAGGAGATGCTGGGTGACAAGGACTATGACGAGAACCGCATACTGACAGAGGTGGCCGTCATGCTCATGAAATACACTGTAAATGAGGAAATCACCCGTCTGGGAGCGCATATTGCGGAATTCAGGCGCCTTCTGGATCTTGATGAGGCGGTGGGCAAGCGTGCGGACTTCCTGTGCCAGGAGATGAACAGGGAGATCAACACCATAGGTTCCAAGAGCCAGATGGTGGAGGTGAGTCTTGCCGTGGTGAACATGAAGGACTGTCTGGAGAACATCCGTGAGCAGGTGAGAAACATAGAGTGAGGTGCACAGAATGAGAATTGCAATTTCAGGTAAGAGCGGATGCGGAAACACAACGGTCTCAACCCTGCTTTCCGAGAGAACCGGTTACCCCATGGTCAACTTCACGTTCCGCCAGATGGCGCAGGAACGCGGCATGGACTTCTGGGACTTCTGCGCCCTTGCCGAGAAGGATGACAACATTGACCTTGAGCTGGACAGGCGCATGGTCGAGATGGCCATGGAAAGCGAAAACAGCATTCTGGGCAGCCGCCTTGCAATCTGGAACATGAAGGACGCCGACCTTAAGGTCTACCTCACGGCCAGTGACGAGGAGCGCGCCAGACGCATCACCTCCCGCGAGGGCGGCGACATGCAGGCCCAGCTCGAGAAGACCCGGGCCCGCGATGCCAAGGACACCGCCCGCTACAAACGCATCTACGGAATTGACAACAATGATGTTTCCGTTGCCGACCTTGTCATTGACACGGAGGGCAAATCTCCCGCGGAGATTGTTGACATCATTATGAATGAAGCATACAATCACAATGTTTGAAGGAGCAAGGCTTTGAGTATCCCACTTGATAAACTGATCGACACTGAGAATAACGTTTACGAGATGACCTGCGTGGCCATCAAGGAAGCTGCGATTCTGTCCGAGGACAAGGACCGCATTGAAGAGCTGGACAACAAGCATGAGAAAGTGGTCTCCACTGCTCTGAGCATGGTCCTTGACAATGAAGTTGAATACACACCGGCAGACAACAGCTGATAACAGAACAATCTTTTTGTTCGGACCGACTGCAGTAGGCAAGACAGACTTGCTCTGCAGTTTTTTTTCGCG
>CAMZFA010000080.1 GCA_947305945.1 uncultured Spirochaetales bacterium
TGTTCGGACCGACTGCAGTAGGCAAGACAGACTTGCTCTGCAGTTTTTTTTCGCGCTCATGTGAAGTTGTGAACGCCGACTCGGTCCAGGTCTACCGCACCCTGGATATTGGTTCCGCCAAGGCTGATTCCCGGACCCTGAAGATTATTCCCCACCATCTGATAGACATCCGGAACCCCTGGGAAACGTGGAACGTAAGTGACTTTGTAAGTCTTGCCGACAAAGCCTGCTCTGAAATACACTCCCGCGGTAAGATTCCTGTAATTTCAGGCGGTACGGCATTTTATTTCAAGAATTACCTCTACGGTCTCTCCGCCGCTCCGGCCTCCGACCCGGCCGTCAGGGCCCGTGTTGCCGCCTTCATTCAGGAGCACGGCCGTGAGGAGGCCCACAGGCGCCTGTGTGAGGTGGACCCCGTCTCGGCTGCGCGGATAAACATCAATGACACATACCGTATCTCCAGGGCCCTTGAGGTCTGGGAGACTTGTGGTAAACCACTGTCCTCATTTGCCCTTCCCACAGAGCCGCGAAACGGCATGGATGTTCTTATAATTGGTCTGTTCCTTGAAAAGGATGTCCTTGCCGCCCGCATCCGCAAGCGTGTGGATCTTATGTTCGAAGCAGGCCTTAAGGATGAGATCTCCCGTCTTGTTTCTCAGGGAGCCTCGCTCCGGTGGCAGAGCATGCAGGGCATAGGGTACAAGGAGTTCTTCACCGCCATGCAGGATGGCACGTCCTTTGAAAATCTTGATTTTGAGAGCATCAAAGAGCAGATTGCGATGAATTCAATCCATTATGCTAAGCGCCAGATGACTTTCTTCCGCAGCTTTGCGGACGTGCACTGGATCAGAAGCTCCGAACCTGAGGAACTGCGCAGACTGCTTCTGGAAAACGGCATTGAATGCTGAAATAGACTGCTGAAATAATCACATCTTGACACGTCTCCATGCGGCAAATAGTCCCAAACGACCTCAAATGAGCGCCTCGCGCTGAGCGTCAGTGCGCTTCAGTGCGCTTCAGTGAGCTTCAGCGAGCGGCAGAGAGCGTCAGTGCGCGTCAGTGAGCGTCAGTGAGCTTCGGTGCGCGTCAGTGAGCTTCAGTGCGAGTTGCCACACCGTGGCAAACACCTCGGCAGGGGTTCGATAAGTGTACACGAAAAAAGTGCAAAAAAATTTTTAATTCTCTATGTGTTATATAGTTGGTTCTCCAAACATCGTCAAAAAAGGGGGTACAAAAATCCTGCGATTTTCCAATAAGTATAGTAAAAACTCGTTTTGTCGGAGGATTTGAAAAAATGAAACACAATTCTGAAGAAAATCTCTTTTCGGATTTTATTGCCGTCCAGAAAGAACGCAAGGAAACCGTGGGCACTTTCAAGAACGGGAAGGTTTGTCCCGAATATACTTTCCAGCATGTCATTCAACGTACCTACAACAGAAAGAAACTGTTTTTCCCTTCGGGTGCTGCTTACTATGAGAACATAATCAAAACACTTTGTCCGGAGTATGATTGTATTCTGATCTGTCAGGTTGTAATGCCCACACATATCCATGAAATCTACTACACCCGTGATATTAAAAAACTGTCAGTGATGCGCAATGTAGCATGTACTAATACATCCAGATTCATAAGAAGGGAATTCAGGGAACTGAAGTATGAAGTTCCGGTAAAGGTTTTTGAGAGAAACCCGGGATATGTTCCCATCAGGGACAGAAGACAACTGCTGAAAACCGTAAAGTACGTAAAGGACAATGACCTCTATCTGCGCAATACAATTGTGAACGGAAAGCCATGTAAAGCTCCTTATTCCTGTTTTGAACATTGGGAGCACGGGCACTTCAAGCCGTTTTATGTTGAAGGTTTGTGTAAATTGTACGGCATTTCAGTCCGGGAACTGCTGGATTTGCTGAATTCAAGCACTGAGGAAGTGAACAGATTTGCAGAGAGATTCAATGAAAGAGAATTTTTGAAAGCGGATGAGAGAATATTCCGGAATAATCCGAAGCGCTAGTGCAGACTTAGGGAAATGTGGTGCAGTGATGCGCAGCGTTTGATCTCACCGTAGCTCACTGATGCGCACTACCGCTCACTGTCGCTCACTGATGCGCACTGACGCTCGCTGTTGCTCACTGATGCGCACTGACGCGCACTGACGCTCGCTGTTGCTCACTGACGCGCACTGACGCTCAGTGTGAGGCGCTCATTTGAGCCCATTTGCGCCTATTTGCTGTCTGCGGCCTGAGGCAGTTCACTGTTCATCAATGTTCAGGAGGAGCTTGGCTTTGACGGGGTCCGGCTTGATTGTGAGGTTTTTCTCCTGAGTGGGGAGGACCAGACCGGTTTTGCCGTTTCTGGCACGGCGCAGGTAGCGCACCTGTGTGTAGTAGAGGTCCACGGATGAGCTTTCACGGGCCTTGGAGTAGAAAACCGCAAGGTTGGCAGCTTCAAGCATGACTTCCAGGGGGATGGTCTTGTTTTTCCTGTAACGTACAAAGACGTAGCCGCCCGGGAAATCCCTTGTGTGGAACCACATGTCGTTGGGTTTTGCGTAGTGACGCAGAAGCTCGTCGTTCTCCCTTGCGTTGCGCCCTATGAGAATATCCCAACCGCGGCACACCGCGTGAAGACCGGGGTGCTGGATGACAGGGGAGGATGGGTTCTCGTTCTTCTCGAGAAGGGCTTTGAGTTTGCGGAGATCCGCTTCGGGATTGTCGGTCTCAATCAGGGCTTCATCATAGAGTGCCTCGGTTTTCCTGTACTGCTGTTCAAGTCTTTCAAGCTCCGCAGCTGCGTTTTCCCAGGTGCCCTTTGCCTTGTGATACTTCTCATAGAAGGCCTGGACGTTGTCTCCTGCACTAAGGGAGGGATTAAGTTTGACCTCAACGGTTCTGCCTGTTGACCAGTCGGTCAGAACATAGGAGGAGGAACCCTTGGGTATTCGGAATGACTCTGCGCTGAGAAGGTCCGCCTCAAGTTTCTGACTCTCCCAGTCCGAGTTGGCCTGAACGGTGCGGCGGGCACTGATGATGGAAGACTCAAGATGAGAAAGCTCGCGTTCCTTCTGCTTTTTGGCACGGTTTCTCAGATCCTCCAGGGTTTCCTCGCGCTGGGCTGCGGAGTAAAAAGCCTCAATGAAGGCATTGAAACTCATGTTTTCGTTGTGTTCCCGAACTGTGAAGAGGCCGTTGTCCTCTGTTCTGATTTCAGGTTTGAAGTGGCTGCCGCTTATCTCATCACGCCCGGGTCGGCGCAGGAGAAGGTCCAGAATCCTGCCGTCCTGCTCGGTGACTATGATGTTGGCGCCGCTTGCGCTGTAGAGTCTGAGCCAGATGCACATGGGACGGCCGTGGTTTTCAACGTCCCACCTGACCAGACGGTCAAACGGCATCTGTGTGCATTTTCTTATGATAGAGCCTTCTATGTTCTTTCTTGCAAACTGCTCGAAGCGCTGCAGTTTCTTTGTTTTGGACGGCTTTTTTCCGGCTGAGACAAGATGTATCCTGCTGGTCTGGGTGCCAACTTCACAGTAGAAGTCAAAGCGGCCGCGGTCCGGTCTGTAGAGCTGCCAGGTGACGGAGTGGAAGGAACTCTGAATCACGTTCTGTATCTTGCAGCCGTCAAGGTCCGCTTCACTGAGAATGAGCTCTATTTCTTTCCAGTTCAATGACATAGAACCTCCATTATGTCTCCGGCAAGATAGAAGGAGCCGCAGACCAGAACAGGCTCGTTCTCCTTTGTATTCTCAACAGCCCATCTGACAGCATCCTGCGGCTCGGTTTTCAGAACAACGGTCTTTTTGCTGTCAGAACAGCAGGTTCTGTATCCGCTGCAGTCCCTGAAATTGTTTTTTGCAAGTTCCTGCATTTCCGCAAAGAGGGCCTCGGGATCACTTTCCTTGAATGTTCCGGGTCTTGAGACGGCTATGCGGTCAAATGTATTTATAATCAGGTTTTCCATCTCGGTGTGGTTCTTGTCCGCAACGCAGCCGAAAATACAGGTTCCTCCGGACGGTCCGAACAGCTGAACCCAGGACTTCATGAGAAGTTCCATGCTCAGTTTTGTATGAGCACCGTCAATGTAGAAAACCCTCCCCAGTTTTTCGATTCTCTGGAAATGGCCGGGCAGGGTGGTCTGCTCAAGGGCTTTTTCCGTCACACCCTCCCTGTACAGTCCCAGTTGTCTCAGCACCATGAGTGCAAGTGCGCAGTTACCTGCCTGGGCATCTCCCATCATTGAAAGATGGAGCTTTTCGCTGTATCCGCCGTCAAGCTCAAGGTCAACCTCTTCAAAGCCGGGCCTGCACACGGACTCAAGTTTTCTCACTTCTCCGCCCAGGCTGTGGACAGGGCTCCTGCAGGATTTTGCCTCTGAGACAAGCACTTCCATTGCCTGAGGATGCTGCCTTGAGATGAACACGGGAACATTGGGTTTTATGATTTTACTCTTCTCAAATGCTATTTTTTCAATTGTGTCCCCAAGAATCCGGGTGTGCTCGAGTTCTATGGGAGTTATGACACTGGCCTGCGGGGTGATTATGTTTGTGGCATCCAGGCGCCCGCCCATTCCGGTCTCTATCACGGCCCATTCGCATCCGCTTTCCTTGAAAAGCATGAATGCATACATGGTGAAAAGCTCAAATGCGGTGGGCTTCATGCCTTCAAAGGTGTAGTTGCAGGTTTTACGCTGAAGCTCGTTTCCTACGCGTACCAGAATATCTTCATCGAAAAACTTTCCGCAGAGGGTGAAGCGCTCACGGTAATCCCGGACATGGGGAGAAGTGTAAAGCCCTGTTTTGTATCCCAGTGCCTGTATGGCGTTTGCAATAAGGGCGGATGTAGATCCTTTGCCCTTGCTCCCGGCAACATGGACGGTTTTGAAACTGTTCTGCGGATTGCCCAGCTCCTGTGCCAGCGCAAACACCCTGTCCAGACGGTAGGTGCGCTCGCTGTACTTCTCAGGACCCTTCTCAAGGTTCATGAAAGAGAGGATATACTGGATTACTTCTTCATGGCTTCTCAACATTTTTTTTCAACATATATCATAGACCAACAGCGGGGTGCGCGCAATTGACAATAGTAAACCGTATTACTGATTTTAACTTCTTGTTTATAAAGCAGATGTGTGATGAAAACCGGTTTTCAAGCCTTGTTTCAGCCCGCCCTTGCTTTATTTCTGACACTTTTTTAAAATTTGTCAGAAAAACAGAAAATAATTATTGAAATAAAGTCCCATAATATCTATTATGTCTCAAGATAATTTATTGTTCGGAGTTAAGATAATGGCAAAAACAAAGCACAACCCCATACCATGGGATTTTCTTGATGCTTACAGAGGAAGATTCTTCGAAGGTCAGTGGCCCTCACTGGCTCAGATGTTCAATA
>CAMZFA010000081.1 GCA_947305945.1 uncultured Spirochaetales bacterium
TATGATCCGTTTGCAACAATTGATGTTGACGGCGTAGGTAAGATTCTCAGCATGGCTGCAAAGCTCGGCCGCTCAGTAAGACCGGACATCATGCTCGGTATCTGCGGTGAGCACGGCGGAGATCCCAAGACTATTGCATTCTGCCAGCAGGTAGGACTGAACTATGTTTCATGTTCACCGTTCAGAGTGCCCATTGCCAGACTTGCCGCAGCTCAGGCTGCCATCCAGTAAGGCACGGTAAACTGATTTATAAACGGGTTGCTTATTGAACAGCAACCCGTTTTTTTGTATCCTTGTGCTATGAAACTTCAGGAATCTGGTGAGATGTATCTTGAGACAATTCTTGTACTCTCCGGTAGACTTGAACACGTCCGTGCAATAGATGTTGCAGAAAAGATGGGGTACTCAAAACCCTCTGTAAGCAGGGGCTTGAGCATACTCAGAAATGCAAGGTATATCAATACGGATGTGAACGGGTATCTTACTCTTACGGAAACCGGCAGCGAGATTGCAAGGAAGATTTACGAGAGACATCAGGTTATCACCGGACTTTTTGAAAGTATAGGAGTGGACAGGAAGATTGCGGAGGAAGACGCCTGCAGGGTGGAGCACGTGATAAGCGATGCAACTTTCAACGCAATCAAAAAAGCCACTTCGGACATGCCAAAATAGCTCAGGGGTAGAGCAGCTCACTCGTAATGAGCAGGTCAAGGGTTCAATTCCCTTTTTTGGCTTATATTTGACCCGGATACGGAGATTGTTTATTTTACTGATATGAACAACGGATCATTGATTAACAGGGAACAGATTCAGGATAACCGCTTTCTCATGATGAAACCCCGTCACGGGGCAAGTGTTTACGGTGTTCCCGTAAGCAGGGAACTGGGTAATTTCATTGAGGATGCAGTACAGGAAGCCCAGCATCAGCGCCTTATGTCAATGTTCTTTGCCGGTAAAGTTTCCGCAGCCCAGGCATTTGATGAATATGATCAGGAAGAAGAGTTCTGAAAAATATGACTGTTCTCGGTATTGAAACATCCTGTGATGAATGCAGCGCTGCCGTTGTTGTTGACGGAAGCAGAATCCTTTCAAATGTTATTGCAACTCAGATAGAGCTTCACCGCCCGTTTGACGGTGTGGTTCCCGAACTTGCCTCAAGGCTTCATACCCAGTGGATAAGCCAGGTTGTCCAGGCTGCCCTCATGCAGGCAGGAATCACCAAAGAGGATATAGATGCAGTTGCAGTCACCTCTAGGCCGGGCCTCCTGGGTTCCCTTCTTGTAGGAGTGAACTTTGCAAAGGGACTTGCCGCATCCCTGAATATTCCGTTGATCGGCATAGACCACATCAGGGCCCACCTGTATGCTCCCCAGATTGAACATCCTCTTGAGTACCCGTATCTGGGTGTTCTTCTCAGCGGCGGGCATACCGTAATCTGCCGTGTTGACAGTTATGACAGCGTGGAGGTTCTTGGAACAACAATTGACGATGCCATAGGGGAGGCCTTTGACAAGGTGGCAAAACACTACGGTCTGGGTTATCCGGGCGGAGTAATGATTGACCGTCTTGCCCAGAGCGGGGATCCCATGGCTTTCAGATTCTCAGGTCCTGATCTTTCAAAGGGCTATCATCCCTATGATCTTTCATACAGCGGTCTGAAGACTGCCGTCATTAACCAGCTTGAAATGTTCTCAACCGGAAAACATGCCACACCTGAGAATATTGCGGCAAGTTTCCAGCGTGTTGCCGTAGGAATGCTGATGAAGAAGGTGGACAAAGCCCTGAAGGATACCGGATTGAAGAGGATATCGGCCGGAGGCGGTGTTGCGGCAAACAGTCTTGTCAGGAGTTCGTTGAAAAAGTATGAGGAGCAGGGTTATGAGGTTTCCTTCCCGTCCCTTAAGCTCTGTACTGACAACGGCGCCATGGTTGCGGGACTGGGCTACAGGTATCTGAAGGACGGTATTGTGTCGGATTGGGAGCTCAGTGCAAGCGCAAGAGTTGCAGCTTTCAAGAAGGCCTGACATTTATTCTTGACATTATCCATTGGAATTTGTAATATCCAATAGTCCATTTGGGATGTAGTGTAATGGTAACACTGCAGATTCTGGTTCTGCCTTTGGGGGTTCGAATCCCTCCATCCCAGCCAAATGGTTCCATCGTCTAGGGGTTAGGACGGGAGATTCTCAGTCTCTAAACAGGGGTTCGATTCCCCTTGGAACTAAAAATGAACCCTGCATCGACAATGTTCCTGCAGGGTTTTTCTTTAGTGAGGTAAGTTCATGATCACAGCTTCGAAGATATCCCTTTCATACGGAACACAGGTGCTGTTCAAGGATGTCAACATAAAGTTCACTCCCGGCAACTGTTACGGAATTATCGGTGCCAACGGCGCCGGAAAGTCCACATTCCTGAAAATTCTTTCGGGAGAGATTGAACCGGACAGCGGAGAAGTCATAATCACACCGGGCCAGAGAATGGCCGTACTCAGGCAGGATCACTTTGCTTTCAATGAATATTCAATCATAGATACAGTCATTATGGGCTACAAAAAGCTCTATGATGTAAGAAAGGAAAGGGAAGAAATCTATGCCAAGGAAGAATTTACCGAAGAAGACGGAATAAAGGCCGCAGAGCTTGAATCAGAATTTGCCGAGCTTGGCGGCTGGGAGGCCGAGGCTGATGCAGGCGTGCTGCTTGACGGCCTTGGGATTCCGGTTCCCATGCATGAGAAGAAGATGTCGGACGTTGAAGACTCCGTAAAGGTCCGCGTTCTTCTGGCCCAGGCCCTGTTCGGAAACCCGGACATCCTGCTTCTGGATGAGCCTACCAACCATCTTGATCTTGAAAGCATCCACTGGCTTGAGGACTTCCTTATGGATTTCAACAATACCGTTATTGTTGTTTCCCACGACAGACACTTCCTCAACACCGTATGTACCCATATTGCCGATGTGGACTTCGGAAGAATCCAGCTCTATGTAGGTAACTATGACTTCTGGTATATGTCCAGCCAGCTTGCCGCAAAGCAGGCCAAGGATGAGAAGAAGAGAAGGGAGGAGAAGATTGCCGAACTCAGGGAGTTCATACTCCGCTTCTCATCAAACGTTGCAAAGGCCCGTCAGGCCACGTCCAGAAAGAAACTTATAGACAAACTTACGGTTGATGACATTATTCCTTCCAGCAGACGTTTCCCCTATGTTGCATTCAAACCCAACAGGGAATGCGGCAGGAACATTCTTGAAATCAAGGATCTGTGCAAGAGCGTTGACGGTGTGAAGATTCTGGACAACCTCAACCTTACGGTCAACAACGGTGACAAGATTGCCTTCGTAGGTCCCAACCATTATGCAAAGACAGTTCTTTTCGAGATTATCACAGGCAACATGGAGGCCGACAGCGGAGAGTACAACTGGGGTGTCACCACAAGCCAGGGCTATTTCCCCAAGGACAACGTGAAGCTCTTCACGGAGGACCTGTCAATCACCGACTGGCTCCACCAGTTCTCGGAGGATGCCGATGAGACAGACATCCGCTCATTCCTTGGAAGAATGCTCTTCACCGGTGATGAAGCGCTCAAGAGCACACTTGTCCTCTCTGGAGGAGAAAAAGTGCGTTGCGTGCTTTCAAAACTCATGCTTGAAGGCGCAAACGTCCTTATCTTTGACGAACCGACCAGCCATCTTGACCTTGAGGCAATCCAGAGCCTGAACAACGGCCTTATTGATTTCAAGGGCGTATGTCTGTTCAACAGCCATGACCACCAGTTTGTGGACTCAATTGCCAACAGGATAATAGAGTTCACACCCAACGGCCTGATTGACCGCTACATGAGATTTGATGACTATATTTCAGATCCCGCAATAAGGGAACTTAGAATGGAGAAGTACGGCTCAAAGGTAACCGTTGCACTCTGATGACTTATATTGAAAGCATAATCAACAGCCTCCTCAGACTTGAAAGCGGGGAGGCTCTGTCCGTCAATACGGAAGAAAAGGATTTTGAGCTTGCAAGAAACATAGCCCTTGCCGCCTGCAACATTACATCCGTTCCCGTAAAGATTGTTGTCACCGTGGACGGCAAACCGTCCGATGTCATAGACATTGACCCGGAAAGTGTCTCAAAGGACCCGGTAAGGCATGTTCTTCTGAGGCTTCAGCATATTGAAAGCAGGGAATTGCCTGAGGATGCACTTGACCTTGTTGTTGAGCAGACGGACTTTCCCACGCTTCAGAAACTGGGTCATCTTGCGGAGCCTCTTACATTCGGAAGAAGAATTGCCGTGCCCTGGTGTGTTGTTCCTGCCAACCCGGAAACAGAGCCCTCAATTGAAGATGACAGGATTACAGCTGTTGACTACAGAAAGAAATATCTGAACAACAAAGGAATAACAAGTCTCAGTTTCAAAGGAGAGTTCACTGATTTTGAGGTTGATGTTCCTTCCTCCGTTTACTTCTTCGGAGGCTCAAGTGTTCTCTCATCCGGAAGAACATTCGTGAGTACTGCGGATTTTGAGAAACTTGGGGTTAGCGTTGACTGCAATTCACTTGACGGCAGGCTCAGGGCCCAGGCTGTCATATTCGGAAGAAGACAGAATCTGGATCTTGAGTTCAGAAACGGAAAACTTGTATCGGACGGAAACAGCAGGGAACTTGCAAGGCTTC
Source organism: uncultured Spirochaetales bacterium (assembly GCA_947305945.1). GTDB lineage: Bacteria > Spirochaetota > Spirochaetia > Sphaerochaetales > Sphaerochaetaceae > RUG14846. The sequence continues at coordinate 4,665 of CAMZFA010000081.1, forward strand.
TTGAGTATGATGCGGATCTGAGAAAGGCCGGATGGATAAGCATGAAGGACAGGGACTTCATACTGTACCTCGGAGGTTCTCCCATGGACGGTCTGGATGGAGTATTTGAGGATGAGGATGAACTTCCCTCATTCTTCAACAAAAGTCCTTATTCCCTTGCCCTGAAGTTGGAAAACAGCCTGAACGTAAGGTGTTTTGACAGCAGTCTGGCGGAAACTGAGCTTGTAAGGAAAGGTTTCTTCCTTGAGTGATTGACAAAAAAGGCAGTGTATAGTAATTTCAATAACGCAATTCTTGAGCCGAGGGGCAGAGGGGGTGAGATTTAGATGGCATTTGTCAGATGTGACGAAAACGAACCTGTTGAGAAAGCTATAAAGCGTTTCAAGAGAATGGTTGAGAAAGAAGGCACAATCCGTGAATTCAAAATGAGACAGTATTTTGAGAAGCCGTCCGCAATTGAGCACCGCAAAAAGAAAGCCCTTGCAAGAAAGCAGATGAAGAAAGTTCACAAGATGCGTTCTTCAAAGGCTTATTGATTTGAATTGCACCTCACGTAGGTGCACATTGCGCTTGTGGTATAACGGTATTACCTCAGCCCTCCAAGCTGAAGACGCGGGT
>CAMZFA010000082.1 GCA_947305945.1 uncultured Spirochaetales bacterium
AGTACTGTAAAAAGTTTTTTCATACTTCCTCCAAAATTTTCGGGACCGTCCAACGGACGGATTTTCCCCTTTTATTTTCGTTATACTGCCATCATTGTACTGATGACACGCTTAACTGTCAAGAAAAACAAAATTTTCCGGCAAAAAGTTACAATTTTTCAGAAAAAATGTAAAGATTTTTTGGAAATCTTGTAATTCTTGACAGCATTTGCAATTAGAGAACTCTGAAAGCCTCACGGCCTGCATACTTGGCCTCGTCGCCCAGTTCATCTTCAATTCTCATGAGCTGGTTGTACTTGGCAAGTCTGTCAGAGCGGCTCATTGAACCGGTCTTGATCTCACCTGTCTCAAGAGCAACTACCAGGTCTGCAATGAAGTTGTCCTCTGTCTCTCCTGAGCGGTGTGAAACGACTGATACGTAACCGTTGCGCTTTGCAAGGTCAATGGCCTCAAATGTCTCTGTGAGAGTACCGATCTGGTTGACCTTGATGAGGATTGCGTTTGCAACCTTCTTGTCAAGACCCATCTTAAGGCGTGCTGTGTTGGTGACGAACAGGTCGTCCCCGACGAGCTGGACTCTATCGCCGATTCTGTCGGTGAGCATCTTCCAGCCTTCCCAGTCGTCTTCTGCCATACCGTCTTCGATTGAGATGATGGGGTACTTGTTGACCCAGGACTCCCAAAGGTCGACCATCTGGGCGGATGTGAGCTTTTCGTGTGTTGTCCACTTGAGCTCGTAAAGGCCTGTCTTCTCGTCATAAAGCTCTGAAGATGCGGGGTCGAGTGCAATCATGAAGTCTCCGTCGCGGCCTGCTGTGTAACCTGCATCCTTGATGGCCTGCATGATTACGTCCAGTGCCTCTTCGTTGGACTGGAGGTCGGGAGCAAATCCGCCTTCATCACCTACTCCGGTGTTCAGGCCCTTGCCCTTGAGAACCTTCTTCAGGCTCTGGAATACTTCTGCTGTCCAGCGGACTGCCTCACGGATTGAGGGAGCGCCGATAGGCATGACCATGAATTCCTGGAAGTCAACCTTGTTGTCGCTGTGTGCGCCGCCGTTGAGGATGTTTGCCATGGGTACGGGAAGTACGCATGAGTGGTAGGCACCCAGATACTTGTAAAGGGGAACTCCGAGGTAGTCTGCTGCTGCTCTGGCTACTGCCATTGAGACTCCGAGGATTGCGTTTGCACCGAGCTTGCCCTTGTTGGGTGTTCCGTCAAGTTCGATCATTGCGCGGTCAATTGCCACCTGGTCGAGGGCATCCATACCTTCGAGTTCGGGAGCAATGATTGTATTAACGTTCTCAACTGCCTTGAGTACGCCCTTGCCGCCGAAGCGCTTTTTGTCTCCGTCCCTGAGTTCCACTGCTTCGTGGACGCCTGTTGAGGCTCCGCTGGGAACTGCGGCACGGCCAAAGGAACCGTCTTCAAGATAGACGTCAACTTCTACTGTAGGGTTTCCACGTGAGTCGAGAATTTCTCTGGCTTCAATGAAATCAATTAAACTCATAATTATCTCCTTATGAATACTGTACCAAAAATATTAATCCATAGAGGGGTTTTTAACAAGGAGTATTTATGCTGTAGGGAATGGGTGTCAGTCTCCGGACAGTTGTATGTCGGATGATGTGAAGCCGGACTTCATGAGACGCTGTCTGAGTATCCGGGGCTCTTCGTCCGGGTGTTTTTTCTTCAGGATCTGTACGGCTTTTTCCACCAGTTCACGCACATATATATCTATATATAATTCATCCAGCACCGCTTTTGCGGTCTGTCTGTCCGCACCTTTTGACAGGAGACGGGCAAGCATGACGCTCTTTCCCTCAGGGTGACGCCGGTTGGAGGAACGGACAAAGGATTTTATGTATCGCTCCTCGCTGAGGGAGCCTTCTTCTTCAAGGTGATTGAGGGTCTGCTCTATGGTCTGAGGGTCGTAGCTTTTCTGCAGCAGTTTTGTCCTGAGTTCGGTCCTGTTGTGTTCACGAAGTGAGAGGTATCTGAGAGCCTGGTCCATGCAGGCGGCGGAAGTTGGGGTCATGTGTGTGATTATAGCATTATATGATGGGGGATGGTATGTATGACACTTGAAATGGAATTTGTGACGGCATGGTTCAATCCGGCCTGATATGCATAGTCTTCCCATTGCGATACGGCCCGAGCAACTTCATCTATAATATCAAGGGCATCCGCCTTTTTGATATTCATGTGATTTGCGCTCTCAATGAGATCATTACGTGTAATATTTTTCTGCTTCCCGTTTATAGTCATCTGGTGACTGGAAGTCCATTTTCCGTCGGGATTATACGCAAAAGTCATATCATAAGCGGGAGAGAGGTACCACTTTCCTGTTTTATCCATGAGAAATGATATGTTTTTAACATGATCATCATGGTTCATTGAAAGAACATTAAAGACCATTCTTCTGTAAAACTGGATTATTTCAGCATAAGGCATTCTCAAATGCCTCATTATGCCGGCAGCCTGCTCATAACTGCATGAACCGCTGTGATTGAAATCATAATGACCAATCGCTCCCAGAGTTTGCATGTGTATTTTTGAATGATTATCTCTGTTTCTGTCGAATCTGCGGGTCATGAAGTGGGCTCTTCCATTTTCTTCCAACAGCCTGCTTTCTTCCATTTCTATGCCGCAGTTTCTTGCCATAAGATAATATGCATATTCTATTCTTGTGTACTGTTTGCGATCCGGTCCCTCTTTATCTCCGTTGTTCTCAATTCCGTCAAACTTCAGCAGCCAATAATCAAAACCTTTCCCGGCGGGAATCTGGCCGGAAACCATTTCGCCGGTTTGTTCGTTCCACGCAATTACGGCCTTGGCTCTGGCACCTCCGGCTGAAGATCCTACGCTGATAATCTGTTTTAATGAATCCTGTCCTATTGTTATATTCAAACCACTACTGGCCTTGAGTACATCAGATGCCAGTTCCACCAGTCTGTCCACTGCCAACTTTTCAGTTTTATTCAAATCAGGACCGTATACAGGATAATATTCAAGTGCCCCCATTCCGCGTGAACCGGTGTAACACAGTCTTTCTACAGGGTTGAAAGATTCCGGGGTTCTGCCCTGACTGGTCAGCCAGGCGTTGATTACTGCATTTCCGAATTTGTCAGGCAAACTGTCTGAAAGCAGGCCCGGCAATCCATGAAAAGATGTCTTATTCAGTTCCGGGAAAGAATAGACTCGTTTTGACAGCGGCATCATCAGAGGAGAGATTTCAACTCCTGATTTAAGATAACCCTCAGCATACTCAAAGAATCCGCATTCTGCATTACTGTCATAATATATGTAACCTATGGTTTTTCCCCACAATCTGACTTCTGCTGATGTCATTCCTCATCTCCCCATTTCCAACCGGTATTCTCTACAATCTTGCTTTTTCTCACCCTTTGTTTTGCTTTTCCATATTTATACATTTGGCTGGGACGGACTTTCTGTTCCGGTATGGCCAAATCAAGCTTCTGAGCAATGCCCAGAACCCTCATCACTGAAATCAGCGTTGACAGAGAAACATCTTTTCCGGACTCCAGATTTCCGATTGTCCGCTCGGAGACACCTGTTCTGGAAGCCAGTTCTGATTGAGACAAATTATCATCTATTCTTAATGCTTTGATTCTGATTCCTATCCTGTTCAGTATTTCTTCGTTTGAGGAGAAATAATTAATCGGCATCTGTGTTCCTCCGTAAGTATAATACACTACTTGAACTTAATTGGCAATATTTTGCAGGTTATATTGGTATATACAGGTTAATCAGAATTTTTTTTCTATTTAATATTAAGAAATCAAAAAAACGGAGTGATTGTGCAATTCCTGTGCAACAACCGGTACAGAGGCAGCCGGAGCCCTGGCTCCCGCCGGTCGTAAAAGCCATAGCGGGCATGAGAGACAGCAGGGACACCAAGAACAGCAAGAACACCAAGAACAGCAGGGACACCAAGAACAGCAAGAACAGCAAGAACAGCAAGAACAGCAAAGAACAGCAAAATGGGTATGGAGGCAGGCTGGAGGTAAAAAAAAGACCGGTTCGTGGGGAACCGGTCGTTGTTGTAAGAGGTAAACGATTATCTCTTGCTGAACTGGAAGCGTCTTCTTGCACCGCGCTGGCCGTACTTCTTTCTTTCGACCATTCTGGGGTCTCTTGTCATGAAGCCGTTGGCGTGGAGGACACTCTTGAGGGCCTCGTCGTATGCGACGAGAGCGCGGGCGATACCGTGGCGGCATGCACCTGCCTGGCCTGTGAGGCCGCCGCCCCTGACGTTGATCAGGATGTCAAACTTTGTGAGGGAGTCGGTGACATCGAGGGGCTGTCTGACCTGGAAGACGCAGAGGGGATCTGCGAAGTACTCTTCAAGTTCCCTGTCGTTGACTGTGATTTTTCCGTTGCCTTCTCTGAGGTAGACTCTGGCTGTTGCAGTCTTTCTGCGGCCTGTACCCTGAGCAAGATTGATATTCTTCTTTTCTTCTTTCTTTGCCATACCTTACTCCTTAGATTTCAACCTGAACGGGCTGCTGAGCAGCATGCGGATGCTTGTCTCCGGCATACACATGGAGGTTTGTGAAAAGGCTGCGTCCGAGGGGTCCCTTGGGGAGCATTCCCTTGATTGCGTGTTCCATGGGGTATGTGGGCTTTCTGACCATAAGCTGGTTGTAGGTTTCTTCCTTCATTCCGCCTGCATAACCTGAAACTCTTCTGTAGACCTTGTCCTCAGCCTTGTTTCCTGTAAGGGCTGCCTTCTCTGCATTGATGATAATTACATAGTCACCCATGTCTTCGTTGGGCATGTATTCGGGTTTATTCTTACCGCGGAGGATGTTGGCGGCGGCTACTGCAACACGACCCAGTTCCTTGCCCTGGGCATCGATGAGGTACCACTTCTTCTGAACATCCTTCGGCTTTACGTAAACAGTTCTCATATTCAACACCTTTGTAAA
>CAMZFA010000083.1 GCA_947305945.1 uncultured Spirochaetales bacterium
GGGTTTAGTGTCATCCCAGAGAATAAAGAAAGCTGCACAGTCCCTATAAAATCAGCAGAGTTCTTCTGCGGCCTTGTAGACGGTGTCCACAAGTTCCTGGATTGCGTCTGCGGGAACACTGCAGAATGCAAGGCGGACAATGTGGTCAGTCATGCGGATAATGCCGGTTTCGTACTTCTCGAGGAGAAGCTGGCGCAAATCCTCTGCATTGCATTTGGTCTCAAGGCTCATGAAGTAGCCGCTGTTGAAAGGAAGAGCCTTGAGGCAGGTCTTGTTATTGTGCTTTACAAGAGCCTCACGCAGGGCAACGTAGCGCACGTGCATCCTGTCAAAACCGTGCTGCTTGTCGGCCTTGTACTCGGAGTCTCTCAGGCTGCGAAGGAGGACACTCTGTCCGGCCATTGAGCAGCTGGAGATTGAGCCTCTGATTGTGCCCAGAGTCTTCTCAACAAGCACTGAAAGCTGATCTTCGGAGGCACCCTTGAATGCATATGTGATGAAACCTACTCTGAAGCCCCATGCCATGTTCTCCTTGGTAGCGGCATCACACTTGACGGCAAGAATGTTCTCGGAGAGGTTTGCAACCTTTGCAAAGACGCTCTGCTTGTAGATGCTGTCTTCGTAGAAAAGGCCGAAATAGGCATCGTCTGTAATGACTGCAAGCTTCTTGCCGGAATCCGCGTGCTTCTTGAGCACTGCGGCAATGGCATCCGCCTCATCAACCGTGGGTGTGTAGCCGGAGGGGTTGTTGGGGAAGTTGAGCATGACAACAGCCTTGTCTGCCTTGAGGGAAGAGAGGGTCTTGTCCAGTCCTTCAACGTTGAAACCGCCGTCCTTGAACATGGGATAGAGAACCTTTTTTGCCTTACGCTGCTCGTCAATGAGCAGGTCATAGTTTTCCCAGTACATGTCGGGAAGCACTACGCTGTCACCCTCGTCGAGGAGAATGGAGAAAACAATGCTCAGGCCGTTTGTAAGGCCGCTGCAGACCACCGGGAGGGAGATTTTCACACCTTCAAGGTCGGGGTTTTTCTCAAGCATTTCAACCTTCCAGGCCTCTCTGAGGGCAAGTACACCGCCCATGGGAGCGTAGCCGAAAATCTCGGAGGCAGACATGTTCTCGTTGAACTGTTTCTTCATGGAGCCGAAGTACATGGGCTGGCCGTCCTCAAGAGCCACACCTATTGTGGCATTGAAACGCTTTGCTCTGGCTTTGGCTTCGTTGCCCTGGACAACTATTCCCCGCGGAACGTAAATTCTCTTTCCGAAGTCGGAAAGCATTGAATATGCAATACTTCCTTCAAGTCTCTGATTCAGACCTTTTGCAAGTTCATTCATTGAAAAACCCCCATTTGTTATCATTAAATCCAACTTTCCGGATTCCGGCCCCATAACGGGAGGACATCAGAAAAGCAGTTTCTGTTCAAAATCAACATGGCGCTTGTTGTCCGCAAGCGTCTTGGTCATATAAGCGCGGTTCAGGCCCAGTTCTTCCGTGAGCCTGACCATCAGGTCCTCGGACACCAGGTTCTGCTCGTTGAAAAGATACATGAGGGCCTTTTCCGCAATAAGTGACGGACGCAGGGCGTTGAGGTAGATCTCCTCATGCTCGTTTCCTGCGTAGCTTCTCTTCATGTTCTCACAGAGCAGACTGGCACCAATGTTTTCATTCAGTTTCTCCAGTTCCTTCCTCAGCGGGGCAACCTCCCCCTTTGTGGCGTTTTCGGCCAGGGGTTTGAGGATGAAGTACGTGTACTCCTTGCCCGGCAGGAAATGGTGCTTGTCACAGCGGCTTCCGTAGTTGGGAGCCTCGGATCCGGTCTTCTCCCTGTCTCCGCCCACCACAATGAGAGGGTCAAAGTACAGTGCAGGACACTCGCATCCGTCCACGGTGTAGTAGCGGTAGGTGTAGAACGCGTCATTCAGACAGTCATTGTGCTCACAGTATGCGGTAAGCGGAATGACGTCCGTGGCCATGTCCAGCATGAGACGGGCCGTGGAGTTGAAGATGTCCCTCCTGAAGTTGAGCACAAGCGTGGGGAAGATGAACATGATTCCCCGCTCCACGCTCAGGTTGCGCACCACGTAGGCCAGCCTTTCATCGAAGAAACTGGCCTCGTCGATAATGTAGGTACCCACGGTGGGGTTGTCCTGCACAACCTTCTCAAAGTCGAAAGAATTCCTTATACGGGCAATATTGTCCCCGCAGCGTATGTAGCCGCTTCTGAATGCCAGCGCGTCTTCCGGGTAGTCCTCAAACCTCTCCCCGTCAATATAGGAGCGGATGAAAAAGACCTTGCGCCTGTCCACATCCCCGGTGCTTGTGAGCTTACGCACCTTCTCGCCCTTTGACAGGGCAATGGCCGCATCCCTCCAGACCCTGGCCGAGTACTCGGTCTTTCCGCTACCCATGGGGCCCAGCAGAAGAACGCGCCTGCCCGGCTTTGTGAAGTCATAATGAGAGAAAGTATTGTGCACTTCCAGCGTGGGGAAGCCCAGACTTTTCAGGAAGTCCTCACTGAACAGATTCTTGTCCGGGTTCATTTTGCGCCCTGTACTATGGCAATACCCGCACTGCAGCCAAGCCTGTTGGCTCCGGCCTCTATCATCTTCTTTGCTGTTTCAAAATCCCTTATTCCGCCTGCTGCCTTGACACCGGTGCCCTCACCTACGGTTTTTCTCATCAGGGCAACATCCTCTGCGGTTGCACCGCTCTTCGAGAAGCCGGTGGAGGTCTTGACGAAATCGGCCTTGGCCGCAACGCTGAGCTTGCAGGCGCGGACCTTTTCCTCTTCGGTGAGGAGGCAGGCCTCGATAATGACTTTCAGGTGTGCGTTTCCGCAGGCTTCCTTGACCCGGCGGATATCCTCTTCAACCAGCGCGTCCTTGTGGTCCTTGAGCCAGCCGATATTGATAACCATGTCAACTTCCGTTGCTCCGTCTTCCACTGCCTTCTTTGCCTCAAAGGCCTTGGCTTCGGTGCTCATGGCTCCGAGCGGGAAACCCACCACAACGCAGACATTCACGCCCGTTCCCTTCAGTTTCTCCGCGCAGAACTTTGTCCAGCAAGTATTTACACATACACTGGCAAAATGCCACTGTGCAGCTTCCTCGCAAAGTTTTGCCACTTTTTCCTCCGTTGCATCTGCGGCAAGGATTGTGTGGTCAATGTATGAAGCAATATTCATCTCTGATCCTCCGTTTGTTTTTTTCCATCTTGAATTTTACACCACAAATTACCGCCTTTCAATTGACCGCAGGCACAGTTCTGTCCTACATTTTCCACAGATATGGAAACAGTTCTGGGCACATGGCAGACCGCCCCTTCGGACGGATTCTGGACAGATCAGGATACTCTCTCTTCAGAAAGAACCATAAGCTGTGCCGTGAGGTGCGGCATAAGGACCTTTGACTGCGCCCAAAGCTACGGAAGCGGCCGCGCCGAGCAGATTCTTGCCAAGGTTCTTTCCCGCTTTGCGGACCTTGATTTCAACATAGACACCAAGATCATGCCTTCCTCAAAGAGTGTGCGTGAACTTGTTGAAAAGAGTCTTGTCCGCCTCAGGCGCACGTCCCTCAACCGCCTCTACCTGCACTGGCCATCCTCCCTCTTTGACTGGGAGGACATGATTCTTCAGATGCACGCCCTCAAGGCCGAGGGCCTGATTGCCCGCGTGGGAGTGTGCAACCTGTCGCTTGCTCAACTCAAAGACCTGTGCTCACGCGTCCCGGTGGACACCTTCCAGAGGCCGTTCTCCCTGCTGTGGAGCAGAGATTTTGAAGAGACACAGGCTTTCTGCAGGGAAAACAACATTGAGCTTGCAGTCTACAGTCCCATGGGTGCCGGACTTCTCTCGGGCAAGTATCGCAAGCCGGAAGACTTTGAGAATCCTTCGGACAGAAGGAGGTCCTTCTTCTGCTTCGAGCCTTCATGCAATGAGCCCTTCCTGGATCTACTGGACACCCCGGGCTTCTCGGCTCAGAACGCTCTGAGATGGGTTTCCGTGCGCAAACCGGATCTGCTTCTTCTGGGCTGCCGAAGCGAGCAGCAGCTGAAGGCCGATCTGGAGGCCCTTGAGGGTTCTTTGGATTCGGAGACGGACAGACAACTGTCTGAGGCAGCGGACACTCTCTGCACCAAGGCACGGAAAATCTGTGATAACATGTTCTCATACAACTGGGATAAAAAAGATAAAGGCGGAGCGCAATGACCATTCTCAAAGAGGAAAAACAGGCTGAGATAGTAGTGAAGAAGTCACGCTTCATAGCCATTGCCAGAATCTGCAATGACATTTCCTCCGTCAGAACACTGGTAGATCAGACCCGCGCCCTGCACCCCGGTGCCAACCACGTGGTCCACGCCGCCGTCATAGGCAACCAGTTCTCCTTCTCTGATGACCGCGAGCCAAAAAACACAGCAGGCCGTCCCGCCTTTGAAGTTCTCAAGGGCTCCGGCATTTCCAACATCTGTGTCCTGATTGTCCGATACTTCGGAGGCACCCTGCTTGGAACCGGAGGCCTGGTCAAAGCCTACGGAGACAGCGTAAAGGCCGTGCTGGACGGAATTGTGACCGAGGAATATGTTGAGAAACAGGATTTTGCCCTCTCAATTCCCTATGACCTTTATGAATCCGTCAAGCGGCTTCTTGCCTCTGTAAACGCCTGCGTCACCTCAGAGGACTTCGGCTCCGCGATAGAAATAAAAGGCCTTGTTCCGGTCACTTCAGCCGGGGACATGCAGAATTGCCTCTCGGAAATATCCAACGGCAAATTAAATGCAATCTTGACAAAGAACTGACCTTTGATTATAGTCAAAACACTGTCTGGATGGATGGCCGAGAGGTCGAAGGCGGCGGTCTT
>CAMZFA010000084.1 GCA_947305945.1 uncultured Spirochaetales bacterium
CAATCTGCTCAAGATAGTCCTGAAGATCAAACTCGTTCTTGGCCATCTTCTTCTGAAGTTTCTCGGCCTGTTCCTGATCGTAAGTCTCCTGAGCCTTCTCTACAAGTGAGACAATATCTCCCATGCCCAGGATTCTGGAAGCCATTCTTTCAGGATAGAACGGCTCAAGGCAGTCCATCTTCTCACCGGTACCTATGAATTTGATGGGTTTGCCGGTCACTTCCCTGAGGGAAAGAGCGGCACCGCCGCGGGTATCCGAATCAAACTTGGTAAGGATTATTCCGGTAATACCGGCCTTCTCTTCAAATTCCTTGGCAATGGTTACGGCATTCTGACCTGTCATTGCATCTGCTACAAAGAGCTTCTCATCCGGATTCAGGGCAACGCTGAGGTTGTGTATTTCCTGCATCATGTCATCATCAAGATGCATTCTTCCGGATGTATCCACTATCAGGACATCATACTGTTCCCTCTTTGCAAGCTTTACAGCATTCTCGGCAACCTTTACCGGGTTCTTTGAATCAGGTTCCGCGTATACGGGAATGTCTGTCTGCTGACCCAGGACCTGAAGCTGGGTGATTGCCGCAGGACGTACAAGGTCACAGGCGGCCATCATGACACGTCTGCCCTGGTTCTTCAGTTTGAGGGCAAGTTTGGCACTGGTTGTAGTCTTACCTGAGCCCTGCAGACCCATCATGAGGATAATGCTTACGGTATCCGGTCCCTTGAGGTTGAGTTTCTGTGAATCCTCATCTCCCAGAAGCTGGACCATGCGGTCATAGACAACCTTGACAAACTGCTGACCCGGGTCTACGGATTTGAGAACCTTGTCACCAAGTGCATCCTCCATTGTCCTGTTGATGAAACGCCTGACAACACGCAGGTTCACGTCCGCTTCTATAAGGGCGGTCTTTATTTCCTCAACTGCGTCCTGGATGTTCTTTTCCGAGATCCTGTTCTTACCCTGAAAGGTCCTGATTATTGATGAAAATCTGTTGCTCAATCCGTCAAACATAACGATATGACTGTATATAATTTATATATAAATGTCAATTTAAGGCCCGTAGATCAACCTTTGAGAGTTTCCTCTGTTACGTTTTCAGCGTTGTTGAGCTTGTAGCTTACAAGTTTGGATACACCGGCCTCTTCCTGTGTCACACCGAGCAGGCTGTCGGAGCCCAGAACAGTGTAGCGGCTGTGGGTGATTATGATGAACTGGCTCTCGTTTCCGAAGGTTTCAAGCACATTGAGGAAGGCTCCTATGTTCCTTGCATCAAGAGCTGCATCAATCTCATCCAGAATGCAGAACGGAGAGGGTTTGACCTTGTATGTGGCAAACAGAAGTGCCACGGCGGTCATGGACTTCTCTCCTCCGGACAGAAGCGGCAGATGTGTGAGTTTTTTTCCGGGCGGCTGGGCCAGAATCTCAATTCCTGACTCAAGAATGTTCTCCTCATCCGAGAGGGAAAGCTGGGCCCTTCCTCCGGAGAACAGGGTTGTGAACATCTGTGAGAATGCCTCTGAAATCCTGTTGTAGGTCTCCAGGAACAATCTGGTACTCTGATCCTTTATGTCCGCTATGACCTCTTCAAGGTCATTCTTGGCCTTTACCAGGTCATCAAGATTCTTCTTGTAGAATTCATACTGTCTTGAAGCCTCCGAGTACTCGTCCTCGGCCATGTAATTGATATAGCCCAGTGAATCCCTCTTCTTCTTTGCAGCTTCAAGTTCGGCCTTCATCTGATCCACATCCGCCGTTACGGTATGCTGATTGAATTCCTTAAGAGACTTACCGGTTTCATTGAAGAAGTCCACATATACTTTCTGGATCTGGGCTTCAAGGTTCTCCACATTTGCTTTTGAGGTGGCAATTTCGGATATAAGGGCCTGCCTTCTGTCAAACTTCTCACGGAACTGTATATTGCTGCCTGAGATTGAGGCGTTTTTCTCGTCAATTCTGATGTTTATCTCTTCAAGACGGTCCCGGATCTGTTCCTTAAGCTCATCAAGCTCGGCTTTCTTTTTCTTTACGCCGTCAATCTTTTCAAGAATCTCATTCTCACGGTCCTGCTCTTCCTCAATGGAGCGGTTGGCATCAGAGAAATCAAACTCCCTCTGAAGCAGGGCTTCTTTCATTTCCCCTATCTGCGATGCAAGTGAATTGATCCTTGTGGCAATCTCTTTTTCCTGAAGCCTCAGATCGTTGAGATCACTCTCACTGAGTATGATTATCCCGCTGAGCCTTCTGGTCTCACCGTCGATCATGGAGATTTTCTCGGAGTTTTCCTGTTCCTTTCTCACATTTTCCGCAAGGGAGGCGTCAAGGTTCTTTTTTCTGGAAAGAGTACCCGTGGGAGACATGAAATCATCAAGGAAGGACGGGATGAGACCGCTGTACTCCTGGAAAAGTCCCTTGAGGTTGTCTACGCACTCACCCAGTATCTCACCGGTCTGGTCAAGAGCCTGAAGATAGGCATTTGCATCAAAACCGGCACTGCTCAGATTCCTGAGAAAAGACAGTCTGTCATTGATGACGGATGAGAGTTTTGAAAACTGACCGATAAGGTCCTTTTCATATCTGATTCTCTGCTCGGAGCTGTAGGAACTTCCGTTTATATTCTGCTCAAGAGTCTGTGCAATCTCACCGGCAAGATCGGAAATATGCTTTGTAATTTCTGTTCTGGCAACAAGAAGACTCTCATTATCCCTGACAAGGGCAGCCTTGTTTTCCTCAAGTTCCGAACGCTGACGGGTATACTCCTGTGTCTCCTCTCCGGTCTTTATGACAGAGGCTCTTACATCTTCCAGAGTATTCTTCAGGTCGAGAAGCTCATTCTGACGCAGCTCAAGGTTTTCCTTTTCCGAGTCATAGCGGTCACGTACCTGCTGGGCCTTGAAGGAGGCCTGTCTGATTCTCTGATGGATATCCTGGAATCTTTCATTGAGAAGATCTGTTTCCCTTGAAGCCGAGCGTTTCTGCTCCTCAACCGTCTCAATGCGGGTGTTGATTCTTTCCCTTTCACTTTTAAGCTGTTCAAGTTCGGATGTAAGCTCATCCAGACCTGCACGTCCTGTCTCAAGAACAGCATCAAGCTCGGCTGCCTCTTTCTCCTTGGCTGATAGTTCCTCCTGCGTCTTTTCCCTGAATGCAGTCAGTGCCTGCACATAGGAAAGGCGCAGTTCCGTCTCAAGAGCCTCAATCTTCTTTGTAAGTTCCCTGTGCTCAAGAACCTTCTCCATCTGGATTCTTGATGAGTTGTAGGTCTTTTCTATCTGGTTGAAGAGAAGAGTTGCCTTCTCAATGTTCTCATCGGTCTTCTGGAGCTTTCTTGCAGCTTCCTCACTCTGGACCTTGAAACGGCTTATTCCGGCAGCTTCCTCAAAGACATAACGTCTTTCCTCGGGCTTTGCGGAAAGAATCTGGTCTATCTTGCCCTGCTCCAGGATGCTGTAAGCTGTTTTTCCCACTCCTGTGTCCAGGAACAGGTCCTTTATGTCCTTGAGAAGGGATCTTGTGTTGTTTATGTAATACTCTGTTTCTCCGGTTCTGTACTGTCTGCGTTTGATTTCCACATCTGCAGTGTCTATCTTCAGAAGTCCTGCGCTGTTGTCCAGGGTGAGGATAACCTCACACATCTGCATGGGTTTTCTGGTATCAGTACCGTTGAAAATAACGTCATCACGCTTTCCGGCCCTGATTGAGGAGAGAGACTGTGAGCCCAGAACCCACTTTATGGCATCAACAACATTGCTCTTTCCCGAACCGTTTGGTCCGAGAAGACAGGTAATTCCCTCATTGAATTCAAAACGGGTCCTGTCGGCAAAGGATTTGAAACCGAATAGTTCAACAGCTTTAAGAAACATATCCCAGGCATTTTATCACAAACATTGTTTCTGTTACAATTAAGCTATGGAACAGGGACTTTTGTTTGAGATGGAAGATACAGGACTGATCATAGGAACGGATGAGGCGGGAAGAGGCCCTCTTGCAGGTCCGGTGTATGCGGCGGCCGTTGCCCTTCCTCCTGATTTTCCATTTGAGATTCTCAATGACTCAAAGAAGATGACGGAAAAACAGCGTATGCAGGCAGCTCCCATTATCAAGGAAAAAGCTCTTGCCTGGGCAGTCTGTTCGGTATCTGCAGAGGAAATTGACAGGATAAACATCCTCAATGCCTCCATGAAAGCCATGTCGCTTGCTGTCTCAAAGGTTTGTGAACAGCTCAGAGCAACGGGAATAGAACCTTCTCTTGTTATGGCGGACGGCAACAGAAGGCCTCCTGTGGACCTTCCCTGCGTTCCGGTAGTCAAAGGTGACTCGAAAATTCATGAAATAATGGCTGCGTCCATACTTGCAAAGACGGAACGTGACTTATACATGTGTGAACTTGCAAAAAAATGGCCCTGCTACGGCTTTGAGATTCACAAAGGTTATCCCACCAGGAGCCATTACAGGGCTTTACAGGATTTCGGGCCTTGCCCGGAACACAGACTTACTTTCAGCGGCGTTTGTCAGCGTTGAGTTTGAGGTAGTCAACGGACTTCTGGAACTCCCTGAGGAACTCTCCCAGATCCTCAGGATAGACAATTACGGACTGTCTGATGAAGCGTCCTTCATCTTCGGTTGCCTTGCTCTCAACAATATTCAGATACATGTCTCCGCGGAAGTTTTCCTTCACATTGAAGAAATAAGTACGGTCGTTTGACACAAACTTGGTTGAAAACACTTCTCCTCTCTGTCCCATATCTGTCTCCTGATAAGCATGGTATATTAAAAAACCACTCTGTTACGAGTGGTGTTTAAAGCGCCCGACGGGAGTCGAACCCGCGTCTTCAGCTTGGAGGGCTGAGGTAATAC
>CAMZFA010000085.1 GCA_947305945.1 uncultured Spirochaetales bacterium
AGTAGTTGCACTCGGCATAGTTGACCCAACCGGGTGAGCAGCTTGTGATCATGGGCAGGACTCCGCCGTTTGTGAGTCTTCCGAGAAGTTCTGTGCCTTCTTCCATGATTGTCAGGTCGGCACCGAAGTTTACGTCATAAACTCTTTCAAAGCCGAGTCTTCTCATGGCGGCAATCATCTTGCCTGTTGCCGGTGTTCCGACGGGAAGGCCGAATTCCTCGCCGATTGAGGCTCTGACTGCGGGAGCAGCCTGGATAACAACGTGCTTGCCTGATCTGAGTGCCTCGTCAACCTTGGCAATCTCGGACTTCTCCATGAGGGCGCCTGTGGGACAGACTGTTACGCACTGGCCGCACTGGATACACGGAGAGTTCTGGAAGCTTCTGTTTTCTGCGGGAGCGACAATGGTTCTGAATCCTCTGTTCTCAAAACCGAGAATTCCGAGACCGTGTGCGTTCTGACAGCGGGCGATACACCTTCCGCAGAGGATACACTTTGATGTGTCTCTCATGAGTGCCGGTGCAAGTGTGTCGATTGTCACCTCTGAATGGACGCCTTCATATGCGTTTTCCCTGGCTCCTGTGAGCTGGGCAACATAGAGAAGTTCACAGTTTCCGTTCTTCTCGCACTGCTGGCAGTTCTTGTTGTGGTTTGAGAGCAGGAGCTCTACGCTTCTGCGTCTTGCCTCAACTGCCTTGGGATCCGAGATGCGGATTTCCATTCCCTCGCTTACGGGATATACACAGGATGCCACAAGACCCCTTGCGCCGGTTGCTGCAACAAGGCAGACACGGCAGGAGCCCTGATTGCACTCGCCGTGGTTGAATGCGCAGAGAGAGGGAATCTCATAACCGCATTTGCGGGCTGCCTCAAGGATGGTGAGACCGCTTTCAACCTGATAGGGGATACCTTCTATTTTGATGTTTACTAAAGCCATGGTCTTCCTCCCTTATCTCTTCTCAATAGCCTTGAATTTACAGGTGCTCATACATGCACCGCACTTCACGCACTTCTGTGCATCAATCTTCATTGAAGCCAGCTTGTGGTTGGGTGCAATGTAGTCCGTTCTGGTGATACAGCCGGCCGGGCAACCCTTGGCACACATTCCGCATCCAATGCACTTTTCGGGATCGATATGGTATTCCATAAGATTCTTACACACGTGCGCGGGACACTTCTTGTCCACAATATGGGCAATATACTCATCTCTGAAGTGGGCAATTGTGGAGTTGATGGGGTTTGCGGAGGTCTGACCCAGGGCGCAGAGGGAGTTTGTCTTGACTGTGTCAGACAGCTGCTCCAGCTCGTCCAGGTCTTCCATGGTTCCCTTGCCCTCGGTAATGCGGGTAAGGATCTCAAGCATGCGCTTGGTACCTATACGGCAGGGTGTGCACTTTCCGCAGGACTCATCGCAGATGAACTCCATGTAGAACTTGGCCACGTCTACCATACAGTTGTCCTCGTCCATGACAATGGCGCCGCCGGAGCCCATCATGGAGCCCTTGGCCACCAGGTTGTCAAAGTCAATGGGCTCATCAAGATATTCCGTGGTCAGACAGCCTCCGGAAGGTCCACCGGTCTGAATGGCCTTGAACTTCTTTCCGCCGGGGATTCCCCCGCCGATATCGTAAATAAGCTCTCTGAGTGTTGTTCCCATGGGAACCTCAACCAGACCTACGTTGTTTACCTTTCCGCCCAGAGCAAATACCTTGGTGCCCTTGGATTTCTCTGTTCCAACGGCTGCAAATGTTGCAGAGCCGTTTCTGAGAATGTAGGGTACACATGCCAGTGTCTCAACGTTGTTTACAATGGTGGGCTTGCCCCAGAGTCCCTTTACTGCAGGGAACGGCGGTCTGGGCCTGGGCATTCCGCGTTTTCCTTCAATTGAATTGAGAAGGGCTGTTTCCTCACCGCAGACAAATGCTCCTGCACCGAGCCTGATGTGGCAACGGAAGCTGAAGTCCGTTCCGAGGATGTTGTCTCCGAGAAGTCCCAGTTCCTCAGCCTGTCTGATGGCAATTCTGAGTCTCTTGACTGCAATGGGATACTCCGCTCTGACGTAGAAGTAACCGTTCTGTGCACCTATTGCATAACCTGCAATGACCATGCCCTCAATGACTGCAAGGGGGTTTCCCTCAAGGATTGAGCGGTCCATGAACGCACCCGGGTCGCCTTCGTCGCCGTTACATACAACATATTTCTCATCGCCGGGGGAGTTGAGGGCAAACTGCCACTTTCTTCCTGTGGGGAATCCGCCGCCGCCTCTTCCTCTGAGACCGCTGGCCAGGACCTCATCCACAACTTCCTGACGGCTCTTTGAAAGGGCTGTCTTCAGACCCTGGAAGCCGCCCATACCCAGGCTTTCATTAATGTCTTCGGGATTGATGACACCGCAACCGTAAAGTGCTACGCGGCGCTGCTTCTTGTAGAAGTTGATCTCATCCTGCTTGACTACCTTTTCCTTTGTTGCGGGATCAACGTAGAGAAGTCTTTCAACAATCTTTCCGTTCTTTATATCCTGCTCAACTATCTCTTCAACGTCGTCAATCTTGACAAGTCTGTAGAGTGTGTCTTCCGGATAGATCTTTACAAAAGGTCCCTGTGAGCAGAAACCGAAGCATCCTACCAGATTGACTGTTGCCTTGTCCGCAAGGCCCTTTGCTGCAAGCACTTCCTCAAACTTGGCCTTTATCTGGTCGGAATGGCTTGAAAGACAGCCTGTTCCTCCGCAGAGTACGATGTGTCTTTTTTCATCAAGGCCCTTGAGTTTGTCCTCAAGACACTTGGTGCAGACTTCAATCTTGCTGTTCAACTGTTCAACTGTTCTGATCATCAGACCGCACCCTCCTTTGCTTTGATTTCCCTGATAATCTCGGGAACCTTGTCCACGGTCATCTTGGGATAGACTGTTCCGCTTATGCTTACCGCCGGAGCAATTCCGCATGCTCCTATGCAGCGCAGTGCATCAAGTGTGAACAGACCGTCTGCTGTTGTCTGGCCGGGCTTGATTCCGAGAATCTCGGAGAACTTGTCTATTACGTTCTGTGCGCCCTTTACATAACAGGCGGTTCCGAGACAACATCCGATTATGTATTTTCCTTTCGGGGTGAGAGAGAAGAATGAATAGAATGTCACAACTCCGTAGATCTCGGCAACTGAGATTCCTGTCTCCTCAGAGACTATCTCCTGTACCTCGAGCGGAATGTAACCGTACTCATTCTGGATGTCACTCAGAATCATCATGAGAGGGGTTTTCTCGTCTTTGTAACGACCGCAGATTTCCCTTATCTGAGCAACGGCTTTTTGCTGTAGCTTGGCCATTTGAATCCTCCGGTAAAGATAATTATTTATACCACTGAATCTACATTATATACGGACTGCGGGAAAAGAAAATACATAATACATCAAATTTGCGGGGCATTCTGCCTACGCGTCACCGTTTTTAGCCGGTGAATGGCATTTGCCGGTGAAATGGGGGTTGCCTTATCCGGAGTTGGGATGTGGCCGACTTCACCTGCTCCACGTTCTGAGTATTTCTGGCGGACGGCGTAGAGTTTTTGTGCAACGTCGTTAATTATCATGCACTGTTTCAAACGAGCAGATGAACGAATCAAGATTCCTGAAACTTGTAAACTCAATGGTCTGATTTCAGACCGGCACCGCACATCGTAATAAGACAGTCCGGAGTAGGGCCGTACTTCTCACAGTACGCAAGGTAGGCTGCATAGTTTGCCGCTGTTGTATGCTCGCAGTAGATTCCCTTCAGAGCAAGAGCCTTGCGCGCATCCAGAATTTTGTCTTCAGGAGCATGGATGAAGCGGATGTTGTATTTGTAAACATACTCAAGGATTTCTTTTCCTCTCATGGGTTTACCTATGGCAATACCCTCAGCTATCGTATCTTTCGGAGTAATCTTTGCAGGTTCTTTCAATCCCTGCTGTGCTGCCTGTAGAATTGGGTCGCAGGTTTCGGTCTGAAGTGCAATAACCTGTGGCATATGGTCGATGCAACCGCTATCAAGAAGGTGCTCAAGAGCATGCATTACACCAAGGAACAGGGTTCCGTTTCCAACCGGAACTATTATGTTCTCCGGCATACGGTGAAGTTGTTCATAGACTTCATAGGTGTAGGTCTTGGTGCCCTCATAGAAGAACGGATTGTAAACATGGTTTGCATAGTAGGTGCCTTCACGTTCAACCTTTTCCCTGCAGACATCGGCACAGTGGTCCCTGGAACCGGGAACAACTGTGCATGTTGCTCCGTGGGAGCGGATCATATCTATCTTCTTGGGACTTGTTCCGTCTTTGACAAAAACCTCACAGGCAATTCCTGCTCTGGCACAGTAGGCTGCTACCGAATTTCCTGCGTTACCGCTTGAGTCCTGGACAACGCTGTCCACTCCGATTGATTTGCAGTGGGCAATCAGAACGGCAGCACCACGGTCCTTGAATGAAAGGGTAGGCATGAAGTAATCCATCTTCAGAAGGACATTCTCATCAAGACGGACAATAGGGGTCATGCCTTCACCAAGTGTGATATCACGCCATGAATCATCATCAAGTGCCATAAACTTTCGGTAGCGGAACATGCTCCACTCATCATGGTCAACTTTATCAAGGTCAAACTTGGGAGGCCTGTAATCAAGTTTCCACAGCCCACCGCAGTCACAATGAGCCTTTCTTGTTGTCACAGATTCTCTTTTTCCACATTCTGAACAATAGAACTCCATACCAGTCCTCCTGAATTACTGTTTGACTTCTGCAATTTATGGTATTCTGACTGAGTTTCATTGTCCAAGTTTTTTTATTTGTTCACAGCTGTCAAGTTCTAATCTTTAAAGATCTTTTAAGAATTT
>CAMZFA010000086.1 GCA_947305945.1 uncultured Spirochaetales bacterium
GACTCTTACAGGGCAAAACTTGAAGAATATGAACACATATTCGGATTCAAGGTAAAGACGGGAGAATTCCTCCCCTGCGCCGCAGCCGAAGTATTCAGGAAATGAAATGAAAATACTTCTTACAAATGATGACGGCTATGATGCCGTAGGAATCAGGGAACTGGACAGGGTCCTCTCCGGAGCAGGCCATGAGGTCTGGGTGTGCGCACCGTCCTCCCAGCGCAGCGCTTGTTCCCACGCCATCCATCTCCACACGCCCCTTGAGGTGAAGAAGATCTCCGACAGGCACTACTCCTGCTCCGGCTTTCCCGCCGACTGCGTCCTCTACGCCGTAATGGGCGCCCTTCCCATGGGGCGGCCCCATGTCATAATCTCCGGCATAAACAACGGCTACAACGTAAGCACGGACCTTGTCTATTCAGGCACCGCCGGCGCCGCGGCCGAGGGCTCCGTCAGAGGCTATCCCGCCATTGCCGTAAGCTGTGCCGACAATGCCTACGAAGATGCCGCGGTCTTTACCCTCAAATATCTTGAGACATTTACAAATATCTGTCCTGCAAACAGTTACATAAACATAAACGTCCCGAAGGGCTCCGGTCTCAGGTGGAGGGTCTGCACCCTCGGAGATGTGGTTTACCGTGACCGCCTGGAGGAGCATTCAATTGAGGATTTCTACATTGTCACCGGCGTTGAGAAGCCCCATATGGTAGAGCCTTATGAGAAAACAACCGACTACGCAGCGGTCAATGACAGCAGACTCATAGCTGTCAGTGCCGTCAGAATTATTCCCGGCCTTGATGAGGCATGTCAGAAGGAACTTGAGAAACTGTCCCAACTTGACTGCGGCATTAGCTTTTGCTAACTTATGAGAAGAATGACACCTAGAATAGTATATATGGACAACAATGCAACCACTCAGATGGCACCCGAGGTGGTGAAGGCCGTTTCCGAGGCTGAGGCCCAGGTCTACGGCAATGCCTCCAGCATGCACACCTTCGGACGCAGGGCCGCGGCCCTTGTGGAAAATGCCCGTGAGAAGGTTGCTTCCATGCTTGAGTGTTCACCCTCCGAAGTCACCTTCACAAGCGGTGCCTCTGAGGCCAACAACACGGTATTCGGCATAGGCAGAATGCTCATAGAGCAGGGAAAGGGCAGCAGGATTGTCACAACCACAATCGAACATCCGTCAATCATGGAAACGGTGAAACACCTCAGAAAAGAGGGCATAACCGTTGATCTGGCCCCGGTTGATTCCGAAGGCCGCGTGAAACTTGACCAGCTTGAGAAACTCCTCGGCCCGGATGTTGTCCTTGTGTCCGTCATGACCGGAAACAACGAGACAGGCTCAATCCAGGAGATAGGCAGAATATCTGAAATGGCCCACAGCTGCGGTGCTCTCATGCATACCGACGCAACCCAGGCCATAGGCAAGATAAAGGTCAGCTGCAAGGACTGGAACCTTGATTACCTTTCATGCAGCGGCCACAAATTCTACGGTCCAAAAGGTGTGGGTGTCCTTTACGCCAAATCCGGCGCTCCCTTCACACCCTTTGTACACGGAGGAGAGCAGGAGCACGGAAGAAGAGCCGGAACCTACAATACTGCGGCTATCTATGGTCTTGGTGTTGCAGCCGAACTGGCACAAAAGGACCTTCAGATTGAGCACGACAGACTGTGGGAGATGCGTGAGCGCCTGAGAAAAGGCATTATCGCAAATGTTCCCAACGTTGTTGTCAACGGCTGTCAGGACCACTGCCTTCCCGGCACCCTTGATGTTTCATTCCCCACGGCAGAAGGTGAGTCCATTCTCCTTCTGCTGGATATGTACGGAATTGCGGTCTCAACGGGATCGGCCTGTGCCACAGGCTCCCTTGAACCCAGTTACGTTCTTCTTGCCGGCGGACTTGATGTTGAACTTGCCCACGGCTCCATAAGGTTCAGCCTCGGCCGTTTCAACACGGATGAGGATGTTGATTATGTCATTGAGGTCCTTCCGCCCATAATCAAGAAGCTGAGGGATCTTTCAACCAGATAAAGAGGTAATTATGTCAGACAGTTTCATGGCAACATGGGTATATACGGACACGGTCAAGGACCATTTCATCAACCCCAGGAACATCTGGAACAAGGATGAGGGCTGGGAGCCGGATGCATACGGTGAGGTTGGATCACTTGCATGCGGAGACCAGATGAGAGTGGGCATCAAGGTCAGAGACGGCAAAATCTATGACATCAGATGGCTCACCTACGGCTGTGCAAGCGCAATTGCCAGCACATCCATGATGAGTGAGATGGTCAAGGGCATGGACCTTGAGCAGGCCTACCACATTACCCCGGACATGATCACTCGGGCACTGGGCGGACTTCCCGAGCACAAATTCCACTGCTCGGTTCTGGGAGACAAGGCCCTCAGAGCGGCAATTGACTCCTATCTTGAGAAGAACAACCTCCCCAACCCCTACAAGGCCTCAACCGCAACAATTGTCTGCGAGTGCCGCGGAGTCACCGACCAGCAGATTGAGGAACTTGTCAAAACCGACAAGGCCACAACCCTGGAAGAACTCCAGGCCCTTACCGGCTACGGCACGGGCTGCGGCAAGTGCCGCGATAAAATAGCGCACCTCTTTGAAGAGATGCGCCACATCTACGGAAAATCCTGAATTAATCCAAGGGACTTTCAATCCTCGTAATCACTGTCTCCGATGAACTCCCTGAGCAGGGAATCCGAAGGTACGGGTCCTGCCGGAATTGGATTTATGTTCTTCAGGAATGAGAGAAGGCGTCTTGCCTCCGTGTATGCTCCGCCTTTTTCCGGTCCCACTTCGGAGAGAAGGGGAATGGCATAGGTGGAAAGCACCCCTATCTCATAATCCAGTGAAGTGTTGAACATTGTGTCTGCGTTCATCTGGAACGGGAAGATGTGCTTCTTCTCGCCTGCCGTAACACTCTTCCACATACTGAGGGTCTCCGAGGCGCTTACCGCCCTGGTCCTGTTGTCCCTGATTATCCTTCTGAGAATTCTGGTATCCGTTGTGGAGATTCTGTTGTGGTTGTCCAGCGTGAGCTGGGTCAGTGCGGAGATGTAGACCTTGTACAACGAATCCTGCGGGACGCATGATGTGAATATGGGGTTCAGTGCGTGAATGCCCTCAATGACAAAGACCGTGAACTCATCCAGTTTGACTGGTTTTTTATGGAATGTGCGCACCTGCTTGGCAAAGCTCCATTTTGGCAGCTGGACCTCCTCTCCGCGGAAGATGGCCTGCATGGTGTCATTGAACAGGTCCGTCAGAAGAGCCTCAATGCACTCGTAATCATGGTCTCCGTTCTCATCCCTGGGAATCTCCACGCGGGGCTTGTAGTAATCATCCAGAGAGATCTGGATGGGCTTGTATCCCATGAGGCTCAGCTGTTCGCAGAGTTTCTTTGCAAACGTGGTCTTTCCGGAAGACGAGGGGCCTGAGATGAACACGGACTTTGCGTTCTTCTTCACAATGTTGTCCGCAAGGGCAAAGAGCTTTTTCTTCTGCAGGGACTCAGACAGCCTGATGTATTCCTCAACCGTTCCGCCGGTGACCTTCCTGTTCATCTGTCCCAGACATGAGACTCCCAGGATTTTACCCCACTGCTTGTACTCCTGGAAAACTCCGTAGAGCTTGGGGTTGTCCCTTACAGGGCCCACCTCTGTCACATTGTCGGACTCGGGGTACCTGAGCAGCATGCCCTTGTCAGTGTAGGGAATAAGATCCCACACGGTGAGCAGGCCCGTTCTTGGTGCCAGCGGCTCGTAGGCTATGTCGTAGTAATTCTTTACCTTATAAAGAGCCACCTCGGGGTTGTTCTGGTTGGAAAGGAGACTGACCGTGGTTTCCTCGTTCTGCTTTGCAAAATATTTTATGGCTTCCTCACAGGGGAGGGCCGTGAATTCTATGGGATAGTTGTTTCTGGCAATGGACTTCATCCTGGAACTGATGGCATCAATGTCGCTCTGGGAAATCAGCTCACCGTCGGTGAAACTGAAGTACAGTGCATTGTACATGGAGTGCCAGATGGACAGAGACCTGTCCGGGAACAGCTGGTTTGCCGCCATACACAGAAGGAATGACAGACTATGCCTGTATATACGCCTTCCGTAGAAGTCGAAAATATGTATGGGCTCGGCCTTTGCCTTCTCCGAGAGGATGCAGTTTCCGAGCGGATGAAGCTCTCCGTTCACAATTGCTCCGACTATGGGATTATCCTCATATCTGCCGTCCAGGAGCAGTCCTGCCTTCAGGAAAACTTCCTCTACTGTTGTGCCGCGCGGTGCGGCGATGGTTTTCTTTCCCACCGTTACTCTGATTTCCGTACTCATGCGGCAATTATAACATCTGTTATTCTGTCTTGCATTACTCTGTTTTTTCTGTTATGTTTTTCATGTCAATCAGACATTGGTGCTGTACCCAAGCGGCCTAAGGGGGCGGTCTGCAAAACCGTTGTTCACCGGTTCAAATCCGGTCGGCACCTAAAGCAAAGGGACTGTCGCAAAAAAGCGACGGTCCCTCTCTTTTTAT
Organism: uncultured Spirochaetales bacterium; assembly: GCA_947305945.1. GTDB lineage: Bacteria > Spirochaetota > Spirochaetia > Sphaerochaetales > Sphaerochaetaceae > RUG14846. The sequence continues at coordinate 4,554 of CAMZFA010000086.1, forward strand.
CCGGCCCGCACTACCCTGTATTTGCCTGTATTTGCCCCGCTTATCCTCGCTTATCCTCGCTTATCCTGTCTTTGCCCCGCTTATCCTGTCTTATCCTCACCATGTGCCCTTCCTCTGGCAGGGATTGAACATAGAGAGTGGTACAAAATGACCGTAAATACCCAAAAATGTACCACTTTATGGTACAAAAACAATAATTTGATCGGTTTTTGTACCACTGCGCTCATGTGCATAAGCTGATGCATACCCTGATGCATTTGCTTTCCGCCTTCAAGGCT
>CAMZFA010000087.1 GCA_947305945.1 uncultured Spirochaetales bacterium
ACAACTTCCGCGCCTCTGCAATCCAGGGGGTGATGAAGCGCATCAAGGCCAAGGGTATTCCTGTTATCATTTACGAGCCCACCCTGGAGGACGGCTCCGAGTTCTTCAGAAGCACCGTGGTCAATGACCTTGCCGCGTTCAAGGCACAGGCAGATGTAATAATTGCCAACCGCTTTGACAAGGAGACTCTGGGGGATGTGGCGGACAAGGTCTTCACAAGGGACCTGTTCAGAAGGGATTGAGGCTTTAGGATAGAGGCTGAGGATGTTGAACGGCAAACGCATACTTGTCACCGGCAGTGCCGGTTTCATAGGATCAAATCTGGTTAAAAAACTCTTTGCAGACACCCGCGGGTGCACCGTTGTGGGCTTTGACAGTGTGAATGACTACTATGACGTGTCTCTGAAGGAGTACAGGCTGAGGGAGCTGGAGGAATGTGCAAAGCAGGGCTTTGACGGCTCCTATGAGTTTGTCCGCGGCAACCTTGCGGACAGAGACATGTTGCTTTCCCTGTTTGAGAAGTACCGCTTTGACATTGTGGTCAACCTTGCCGCCCAGGCCGGGGTGCGGTATTCAATCACCAATCCGGATGTGTACATAGAGTCAAACATTATAGGCTTTTACAACATCCTGGAGGCCTGCAGGATGTGCCCTGTGGAGCATCTGGTCTACGCCTCATCCTCATCCGTCTACGGCGGTAACACAAAGGTCCCGTTCTGTGTTGAGGACAAGGTGGACAACCCCGTAAGCCTGTACGCCGCCACCAAGAAGAGCAACGAGCTTCTGGCCCACGCATATTCCAAGCTGTACAACATACCGTCCACCGGCCTTCGGTTCTTCACCGTCTACGGCCCGGCCGGCAGACCCGACATGGCCTACTTCAGCTTCACGGACAAACTGATCCGCGGTGAAACTATCAAAATCTTCAACTACGGCAACTGCCTGCGTGACTTCACCTATATAGATGACATTGTTCACGGCATTGAGCTTGTCATGCAGAAGGCTCCTGAAAAGGCAATCGGTGAGGACGGTCTCCCGCTGCCTCCGTACAGAATCTACAACATTGGCAACAACCACCCGGAGAATCTTCTGGACTTTGTCCGCATCCTCTCCGAGGAGCTGGTTTCAGCCGGCGTGCTTCCTTCTGACTTTGATTTTGAAGCTCACAAAGAGCTTGTCCCCATGCAGAACGGTGACGTTCCTGTAACCTATGCGGACACCTCCGCCCTTGAGCGTGACTTCGGCTTCAAGCCCTCCACATCCCTGCGTGAAGGCCTCAGAAGCTTTGCAAAGTGGTACAAAACCTACTACTGCTGAGTCAAGCCAATTACGGCCTATCTCAGACTCAATTTATTTGACAATTAAGCGATTTTAAATTATATTAAATTCGTAAAATACGAAATTATTTTAGAGGTGCCGATATGCTGCTGATGGACGTAAAACTTGACAATATATACAGTTTCAATGATTTTCATATTAATTTCAGCTATCCCAGAAAGCTGATAAGTAACAATATCGGTGATGAATACCTTTCAGAAAGACCGAATTTCAAATACAAGAAAGCTGTTATACTCATGGGTGGCAATGCCACCGGAAAGACCACTTTGGGCAAGGCTCTGATGGGCATTTTCAACTACATGATCAAGGGCAATCCTGATTCTCTGAAAAGTATGGTCGGGGATACGGGAAAAAAGGCGAGCCTGTGCATTGATTTTGTCAATACCGGCAGGCTGGACCTTATACGTTTCAAGGCGGTCATAAGTCCTGATGCGTCGGGTAACCCTGCCGTAGAAAACTACTATTCCTCATGCGATATCAGACCCACGGATTCATATGAGAGCTGTCTGAAACAACTTGAATCAAAGAATATGACCTTGATTCAACCTTCGGCCTTTAGTACTGTATTCGGGAATTTGAGTTTCAGATTCTGTCTGTCGGGACAGGAAAGCATGGTCGATAATCCTGTTTTCAAGAACAAAAAAATATATCTTGAAACTCTGAGAAGCGTTATCAGGACGCTTGATCCGTCTTTTACAAATATTACCGAATCAAAGGAATTTGATGATTCATATGTTCTGGAGCGCGGCGGAAATCAGATACTGATTCAAAAGGGTGTTCTCCAGGACAACAGGGGAGTTCTTTCCACCGGCACACGCGAAGGAATATCAATAGCAACGCTGGTATCTGCAGTACGGCTTCATCTGAACGGATTCTATTACTGTGATGAAATGTTTTCCCATATCCAGACGGATATTGAGAAGCGTCTGTTCGGAATAATGGTCGATAATCTCGGAGACGGAGAGCAACTGATCTTCACATCCCATAATTCGGATATGCAGGATCTGAATCTTCCAAAGCATTCATTTGTTTATTTGTACAAGAGAAATGAAGACGGGGTGTTCAGAATCTATGCCAATTCTGCTTCGGATTACCTCAAGAGACCCACGGATTCAGTCCGGTGTGCTGCCGAAAATGATGTTTTCTCAACAATACCCGATGACACACTGCTGGATGTTCTGGAGTAAAAGTTTAAATGAACCAGCCCAGAGTGTTTTATTTTGTTGAAGGTGAGTGTGAGAAGAAACTTATTTCGGAACTGAAAAACTTTGCTCCTCTTCGTCCCGGGAAAATACATATTCTCAATGTTTTGACGCATCGGCTGTCAAACAGCCGTTTGATGGAAATCCTGCCGGGAAGTATTGTCTATCTCGTTTTTGACACAGACGGAGAGCAGGATATTTCTCAGGTCAGAGAGAATATCGGTCTGTTGAAGCAAAGGACAGGAGGAAAAGTGAAAATTCATCTTCTGATTCAGGTTGAGAATCTTGAGGATGAGCTTTTACGTTCTACTGATGTAAGGTGTGTTGAGGAACTGACAAACAGCAGGAGTAGAAGTGACTTCAAGAAGGACTTTCTGAAACTGAATTCATGTCTGTATGTACTGACTAAGCACAACTTTTCCATAAACCTGATGTGGAAGACTGAACCAAAAAAACCATTTGATTCTCTTTCCGTGTTATTATAACCAATAAGAGGAGACCTTATGCTTGACCCCGTGAAATACAAGGATTGGCAGATTGCAGAAGAGGCTGAGAAGAGCCTCCCTTCAGTGGAAGAATTCAGAAAGCGCATGGGACTGCTGGAGGATGAGATAATCCCGTACGGCAGGACGCCCAAACTTGACTTCATAAAGATCATGGAACGCCTGAAGGACAGACCCGACGGCAAGTACATAGAAGTAACGGCCATCACGCCCACGCCGCTCGGGGAGGGCAAGTCCACCACAAGCCTGGGCCTGATCGAGGGCCTTGGGAAGCTGGGCAAGAACGTGGGCGGGTGTCTGCGTCAGCCGTCCGGCGGACCCACCATGAACGTGAAGGGCAGTGCAGCCGGCGGCGGAAACGCCCTGCTCATCCCCATGACCGAATTCTCGCTGGGCCTTACCGGGGACATCAATGACATAATGAACGCCCACAACCTGGGCATGGTTGCGCTCAATGCCCGCATGCAGCATGAGAGAAACTACTCCGATGAAAGGCTCTCCCAGATAGGCCTCAGGCGCCTGGACATAGACCCTGAGCGTATCCAGTGGAATTTTGTCATGGACTTCTGCTGCCAGGCTCTGAGGAAGATGGAAATAGGTCTGGGCGAGGGCAAACTTGACGGCTACCGCATGACCACCCGCACAAACATAGCCGTCTCCTCCGAACTCATGGCCATACTTGCCGTGGCAAGGGACCTTGAGGATCTGAGAACCCGCATAGGCCAAATAGTTCTTGCCTACGACAGGCAGGGAAACCCCGTCACAACAGAGGACCTCGAGGTGGCCGGAGCCATGACCGCGTGGATGAGAAACACAATCAACCCCACGCTCTGCTACACGGTGGAGCACCAGCCCTGCCTCGTGCACGCCGGCCCGTTTGCAAACATTGCCATAGGCCAGAGTTCTGTCATAGGCGACAGGCTGGGCCTCAAGCTCTTTGATTACCACGTGACTGAGTCAGGCTTTGCCGCCGACATAGGATTTGAGAAGTTCTGGAACGTCAAGTGCCGCCTCTCCGGCCTGAGGCCCAACTGCTCCGTGCTTGTGGCAACCATAAGGGCCCTGAAGATGCACGGAGGCGGCCCGGAGGTGGTCCCCGGCAAAGACCTGCCCGCAGAATACACGCAGGAGAACCTGGCGCTGCTCGAGAAGGGCTGCGAAAACCTCTTCCACCACGTGAAAAACGTGAAAAAGAGCGGCATCACCCCCGTAGTCTGTATCAACCGCTTCCACACGGACACCCAGGCCGAAATAGACCTCATCAGGCGTCTGTGCGCCGGGCATGACGTACGCTGTGCTCTCTCCGAGCACTGGCGATACGGCGGAGAAGGGGCTCTTGAGCTTGCAAAAGCCGTTGTCGAAGCCTGCGAGGAGGAGCACCCCTTCACGTATCTCTATGACCTGGACACCCCTCTCACACAGCGTGTTGAACTTATTGCCAGAGAGGTCTACGGTGCTGACGGAGTTGAGTGGAGCGAGGAGGCCCTGGCCAAGGCCCGCAGATTTGAGCAGGATCCCAAATATGCGGATTACTGCACCATGATGGTGAAAACCCACCTCTCGCTGTCCCATGACCCCAAGCTCAAGGGTGTTCCCAAAGGCTGGAAACTCCCGGTGCGTGACATTCTGGAGTACGGCGGAGCGCGCTTTTTGTGCCCCATGGCCGGGGCCATAAGCATGATGCCCGGAACCGGCAGCAATCCCGCCTACCGCAGGGTAGATATAGACACAAAGACAGGTCATGTTCTGGGCTTGTTCTGA
>CAMZFA010000088.1 GCA_947305945.1 uncultured Spirochaetales bacterium
ACAACCTGTGCAGAGGCAGCCGGAATCCTGACTCCCGCAGGCCGTAGAAGCCTTAGCGGGAAGGCAGAGTGCAGGCGTTGGCTCTGCATTCAGGTTTTGCATCATGTTTTCAACATGAGCGGGGTGGATTAAGTGGTGCGGGCTGGAGGGACAGCAAGAACACCAAGGACAGCAAGAACACCAAACTCAGCAGGTTAAACAAAGAAGAGCAAAACAGGCAGTAGATGAAACCAAGGTTGGGGTAATGAGGTATGGGGTGTGATTTTATCGGAATAGTTCAAATGACAGGCGGTTTTATGACGGTGGGAAGGGGGAGAATGGGAGAAGGAGAGGTGTCATGATACTTGATGATTTCAGTTTGAAGGGAAAAGTTGCAGTAGTTACCGGAGCCAATACCGGTTTGGGACAGGGAATGTGTGTGGCTCTTGCACAGGCAGGGGCAAAGGTTGCCGGTGTGGCAAGAAGAAGCTGTGAGGAGACGGCCTCGCTCATTGCAAAGGACGGCGGTGAGTTCTTTGAGGTTCTTGCAGATCTTTCGGACACCAGGAATGTTCCCGTCATACTCAATACGGTGCTTGAGAAGTACGGCTGCGTGGATATTCTTGTGAACAATGCAGGTATCATCCTGAGGGAGGATGCTGTGAATGTGACCGAAGAAGACTGGAACAAGGTGATCAACCTCAACCTGAACATGGTCTTCCTGCTCTCCCAGGCCTTTGCAAGGCAGTACATGAAGCAGGGACACGGCGGAAAGATTGTGAATGTTGCCTCAATGACAAGTTATCAGGGCGGAATCCGCATTCCCGCATACACTTCCAGCAAGTCTGCAGTTCTGGGACTTACAAGAGAACTTGCCAACGAGTGGGCCAGGTTCGGCATCAACGTAAATGCCATTGCTCCGGGATATATGGCTACAAACAACACAGCCCAGCTCAGGGATGACGAGAAGCGCTCGGGAGAGATCCTGGAGAGAATTCCTGCCGGCAGGTGGGGCACTCCCAAGGATATGGCAGGTGCTGTTGTGTTCCTCTGCTCGGATGCAGCATCATATGTTCACGGATTCACTGTTGCGGTGGACGGCGGCTGGCTGGCAAGATAAAATAATTCCCGGAGGTGTCCGGGGATGAAGTATCTTTTTCAATTTGCAAGAATTCTGATCTTCTGTATTGCAGGAGAGGCTCTTCATTACCTTCTGCCCCTGCCTGTGCCTTCGGGAATATACGGTCTTGTGCTTCTGTTTGCCGCCCTTGTGACGGGTCTTGTCAAACTTGAGCAGATCAAGGAGACTGCACATTTTCTCACAGGCATTTTTCTCATTCTCTTTGTTCCCGGAACTGTGGGGATAATTGAGCATCTTGAAACGGTCAAGCAGATATGGCCTGCGGTTCTGATTGCCGTTGTTCTGATAACGGCGGCGGTCTTCGGAGCTACGGGTCTGGTTTCTCAGACTGTTTTGAAACATAAGGCGGGGAGGAAGCAGAATGATTGAGTCCTGGGGCATGGTTCTCACCCTTGCATGTTTTGCACTGTTCTCATTTTTGCAGAAGAAGACCGGGAAGATCTGGCTCAACCCCCTGCTGATGACTGCCATGTTCATTGGCTTCATTCTGATGAAAACCGGAATTCCGTACAGTCAGTACAAGGAATCATCCTCAATTCTGACATGGCTTTTGTTCCCGGCAACGGTCAGTCTGGCCGTGCCCATGTATGAACAGCTTGATCTTTTGAAGAAGAACTTCAGTGCAATAATTACAGGAATTACCGCAGGTACGCTGACGGGACTTGCCTGTACGGTTGTTCTGGTGAAACTCTTTAACTTTGACTTCAGCGTGGGTGTGAGTTTTCTGCCCAAGTCAGTGACAACGGCAATAGGGACAGAGATATCGGCGGAGCTGGGCGGCATACCGTCGGTTACCACGGTGCTGATCATTCTTACAGGCATAGGCGGGAATATGATGGCGGGCCTTTTGTGCAGGCTGTTCCGCCTGAGAGACGGCATCTCGCGCGGGGTGGCAATAGGGACGTGTTCACACGCCATCGGAACGGCAAAGGCGTTGGAGATGGGACAGGCGGAGGGTGCCATGAGCAGTCTCTCAATTGCCGTTGCAGGAATTATTACGGCAATCCTGGCGCCGCTTGTCTCAAAGTTGTTGTAAAATAGCTTCAGGTACTGTCCCGTCTCGCGGGCACTTTATATAATAGGCGCTATGAAACTGAGTGACTTGAAGCCCGGCCAGTCCGGACGCATTGAGGTTGTAGGAGGCGAGGGAAATCTCCGCCAGCATTTTCTCGACATGGGTGTTATTCCCGGTGCGGAGGTAAGCGTAATCAAATATGCCCCCATGGGAGACCCTGTTGAGCTCCGCCTTCACGGTTATGAACTCACGCTTCGTCTTGCGGACGCGGATAAGATTGAGATTAAGAAGGTGGAGACCTCAAAGACTGAAAACACTGTCTCAAGGGAGCGCAGGAAGACCGAGCACCCGGGCCTGGGTGAGGAGGGAAGATTCCACCCCAAGGGAAGCGGAAACCCGCTGCCGGACGGTACAATCCTTACTTTTGCACTTGTGGGGAACCAGAACTGCGGAAAGACAACATTGTTCAACCAGCTTACCGGAGCCAACCAGCATGTGGGAAACTTCCCCGGTGTTACGGTTGACAGAAAGGACGGGGTGATCCGCGGTCACGAGGACACTCTGATCACGGACCTTCCGGGAATCTACTCAATGTCACCGTACTCAAGCGAGGAGCAGGTCTCCCGCAGCTTTGTGCTGGAACAGAAACCCAAGGCAATAATAAACATTGTCGATGCCACCAACATTGAGCGCAATCTCTATCTGACAATGCAGCTTCTTGAGATGAACATTCCCATGGTTGTTGCTCTGAACATGATGGATGAGCTTCGCGGCAACGGCGGCACTGTGGATGTGAACGCAATGGAGGAGATGCTCGGCGTTCCGGTGGTTCCAATCTCAGCTGCAAAGAACGAGGGTGTTGATGAACTTGTGCGCCACGCAATCCACGTTGCAAAGTATCAGGAAGCCCCTGTAAGACAGGACTTCTGCGGCGCCGAGGATCACGGCGGGGCGGTTCACAGGGCCATTCATGCTGTAAGTCACCTGATTGAGGACCATGCTAAACGTGCGCAGCTTCCCCTGAGGTTCTCCTCAACCAAGCTTCTGGAAGGGGATGCGCTTGTCATCAGGCAGCTCAAACTTGAGAAAAATGAGAAGGAGATGCTTGAACATATCGTGCTTCAGATGGAGCACGAGCGCGGTCTGGACTGTAAGGCTGCCATGGCCGAGATGCGTTTTGACTACATTAAGAGGGTGTGCAATGCCTGCGTGATCAAGCCCGGTGAGTCAAAGGAGCACATCCGCAGCCAGAAGATTGACAGCGTCCTGACCGGCAAGTATACGGCCATTCCTGTGTTCATAGGGATTATGGCCCTGGTTTTCTACCTGACGTTTTTCCTTGTGGGGCCGTTTTTCCAGAACCTGCTGGAAAGTGCGATTGGGGCGCTGAAGCTGGTGGCCATGAAGGGTATGGTTGCAGCAAATGTGAATGCCTCAATCCAGAGTCTTGTGACCGAGGGCCTGTTCGAGGGCGTGGGAACCGTGGTCAGCTTCCTGCCCATTATTGTGCTTCTGTTCTTCTTCCTCTCCATGCTTGAAGACAGCGGCTACATTGCCCGTGTTGCTTTTGTCATGGATAAACTTCTCAGGAAGATAGGGCTTTCAGGGCGCAGCATAGTGCCCATGCTCATAGGGTTTGGCTGTACTGTTCCCGCGGTCATGTCAACGCGTACTCTTCCAAGTGAGCGTGACAGACGCATGACCATTCTGCTCACACCCTTTATGTCATGTACCGCAAAGCTGCCCATCTACGGCTTCTTTGTCAGGGCTTTCTTCCCGCATCTGAGCTGGCTCATCATAACCGCTCTTTACCTTTTCGGAATCTTTATCGGTGTGCTTGTGGCCTTCCTCTTCAGAAACACCCTTTTCAAGGGGGAGGCGGTGCCCTTTGTCATGGAGCTTCCCAACTACAGAATCCCCAATGCCCGCAACGTCCTCCAGCTTCTCTGGGAGAAGAGCAAGGACTTCCTGCACAGGGCATTCTCAATAATTCTCATTGCAACAATTGCGGTGTGGTTCCTCAGCCGCTTTGACTTCGGCTTCAACCTTGTCTCTTCCTCACATGACAGCATTCTTGCCGCTGTTTCCGGCATTCTAGTGCCTGTCATGAGACCTCTGGGACTGGGTGACTGGAGAATTGTCACATCCCTTGTCAGCGGCTTCATTGCCAAGGAGAGCGTTGTCTCGGTCATGGAGACCCTCTTTGTGGGCGGGGTCACCTCACTTGGTGTTCTTTCTGCTCTTTCAATGCTGGTATTCAGTCTCCTGTACACACCATGTGTGGCCGCTGTTGCTGCTATCCGCAGGGAGATGGGACCGCTCTGGACTGTGGGTGTTGTGCTGTGGCAGTGCACCATTGCATGGATTATGGCTCTTGTTGTCAGGCTTATAGGACTTGCGTGCGGCTTATGAATATCTGGGATATTGTGATAATTGCAGTTGTTTTGCTGATTGTGGGGCTTGCTGTCAGGAGCATTGTGCGCAAGAAGGGTAAGACTTGCAGCTGCGGGTGCAGTGACTGCCCGTCACGTTCATGCTGCACTGAAAACAAGAAGTAATTTGTATAAATTCAAGGGTGTTGCCGGCAGATTACAGCGTACAGAAAATTTTTTTCATTGTACGCTGTTTTGTTCATCAGAACCTGTCTCTCAGGTTGACGGGATGCTC
>CAMZFA010000089.1 GCA_947305945.1 uncultured Spirochaetales bacterium
GGACTTCCCGGAACAGCCACGCTCACATTCTTCCCGTATGATGATGCTGAGGCAGGAAAGCTCAAGAAGGCTCTGCAGGCAGAATTCAACGGACTTCTGTAATTCAATACATTTTAAACAATTATGGGCTGCCAAGCGGCAGCCCAATTCTTTAAGGAGATTCCCCTCAAATGAGTAAAACCGTCAGATATGAGAACGTAAACAAGATTTACGCCGAAGGAACAAAGAATGCCGTACACGCATTGAAGAACGTTTCTTTCAACATCAATGAAGGCGAACTGTTCTGCCTTCTGGGACCGTCAGGATGCGGAAAGACAACTTTGCTCAGATCCACAGCCGGTCTTGAAACCATTTCTTCAGGTAAGATGTACTACGGAGATGCAGACATTTCCACCATTCCTCCGTACAAGAGGAACATAGGAATGGTCTTCCAGAGTTTTGCACTCTATCCCCACATGACAATCTTTGAAAATGTTGCTTACGGTCTCAGGGTCCGCAAGGTACCCAATGATGTGGTAACCAAAAAGGTAACCGAGGTCATGGAACTGGTGGGACTTCAGGAAGAGCTGAAGAGAAACCCCAGCCCCACGGCACTCTCAGGCGGCCAGCAGCAGCGTGTTGCCATTGCCCGTGCCCTTGTCTATGATCCGGACGTACTTCTTCTGGATGAGCCTCTTGCAAACCTTGACGCAAAGCTCAGGCGCTATATGAGAGCGGAGATCAGAAGAATCCAGAAGGCCACAAACATAACAACCATCTTTGTTACCCATGACCAGGAAGAGGCCATGGCAGTAGGTGACAGACTTGCAGTATTCAGAAAAGGCGTGGTTGAGCAGATAGGAACCTCTGATGAGCTTTACAACAACCCTACAAACGCATTTGTGGCAAACTTCATAGGAAAGATGAACTTCTTCAATTCCCATGTTGTTTCTGTCTCTGCTGACGAGGTTGTGGTTCAGATAGACACAACGGACATTCTGGTTCCCATAAAAACAGAAAAGGTCCATGGCACATTCAAGACAGGAGATGAGGTTCTCATAGGCGGAAGACCGGAGCACCTGAAGGTTTCACTGAAGGCATCAAAGAACACTGTCCCCGGAACTGTGAGGATAATCCAGCATCTGGGTTCATTCATAAGGTATGAGGTTGATGTCAACGGTGCCATTTCACCTGTTACATTTGAGATAGACATGGACAGCCTCCAGAAGGACATTCATGAGGGAGACATGGTCAATGTTTCCTTCAACGAGAGCAAGGTTGCCTTGTTCTCACCCAAGGGGAGAGAAATATGAACGGGAAAAAATACCGCAAGGATTTCTCACAGCTGGTGGTCTTCCTGATTCCCATGGTGTTTCTGGCGGTGTTCCTGCTGTATCCAATGGCAATAACACTGGTCAGGGCATTCTGGGAACCGGCAAGCTTCAAGTTTACTTTCACACGCTGGTCACTGGAAGGTTTCAGGCAGTTCTTCTCAACAAGAATGTACATAAAGAGCCTTGGAAACTCCATCATAGTCAGCGTTTCGGTCACGCTGTTTACGCTGATCATCGGTGTTCCCATGGGCTACTGTGTTGCCCGTGTTAAGATTCCCGGAAAGAAACTTCTGGTATCACTGGGCATTCTGCCCATAATCATGCCATCCTTTGTAGGTGCATATACATGGGTTATTCTGCTGGGTAATAAGGGAATTGTAAGAGTTGCGCTGAACTGGCTCTTAAGCCCGCTGGGCATCACTATTCCAAGTATTTATGGTATGTTCGGAATGATACTGTGTATGACTCTGACATATTTCCCGTTTGTATTTCAGATGAGCTACGGAGCCTTCTCCGGAGCCAATGCCCTGCTTGAGGAAGCGGCCATGCTCATGGGTGCAAAGAGGGGATACATAATGAGGACCATCACACTTCCTCTGATCATTCCCTCACTCGGAGCTGCAGCACTTCTGGTATTTGTAAGAGCAATAGGAAACTTCGGTATTCCCGCAGTCATTGGCGGAAACAACTACGTGCTTCCCACCCTCATATCATTTGCATATCAGGGTGACGGAGACATAAACTTTGCTTCATCCATAGCCGTTATCAACGTTGTGATCACAGGTTTTGTCCTCTATGTCCAGAAGCGCATTGTTGCAAAGCGTGAGTATGAGACCATTAGTGCAACCCATACGGATATCAAGCTTCATGAGAACACGGGAGCCAGGGTATTTGCATCTCTGTTCTGCCTGATTATCCTCATTCTCTCGCTTCTGCCCCAGGTGACAATCATTGTCATGTCATTTTTCAAGAACTGGACGGGACTGCTTCCGGTGGGCTTCACGCTTGAGAATTACGCATCCATTCCCAAGAATTCACACAAGGAGCTGTTCAACTCCTTCTTCCTCTCAGTTATGGCAACACTTCTGTGTGCTGTTTTCGGCTCGATTCTTGCCTACATTACCGAGAGAAAGAAACCCAAGGGAGCTGCACTTCTTGATCTGTCAATCATGGCCCCGTTCATTCTTCCCGGAACTGTTGTATCAATTGCCCTTCTTTCGGCATTCGGTGCAAACAGTATCTTCAAGATGACCGGAACCTACCTCATACTCCTTATCTCATACATGATAAGAAGAACGCCCTATGTCTACCGCTCGGTCAGTGCAAACCTGACCCAGCTCAACCCCTCTCTTGAGGAGGCAAGTACCATTAGCGGCGCCACGTGGATCTACACCTTCAGGCGTGTAAGTGTTCCGCTCATCATGCCCTCCATTATTTCAGGCTCGGTCATGACTCTTACCACGCTGCTGCAGGAACTGAGTACAACCATCCTGCTGTACGGTCCAAAGACAAGAACTGTTCCCATCCAGATTTACAACAAGGTTCTTGAGAACAATCTGGGTCAGGCCAGCGCGTTGTCCACAATTCTCCTTATTGTAGTCTTCTCAATAATTTACGGCATGAACAGCCGCAAGGGCAGTGACGTATCGTCCGCCCTGAAGCTGTGACGGAGGGCCCTGTGAGCATTACTATAAGCATTTCAAAAACATCCGTGGAAATGGGGCAGAAGGCTGCTGAAAAGATTGCCGAACTTATAAGGGAGGCAATTGAGAAGTACGGCAGTGCACGCATTGTCCTTTCCACCGGCCAGAGCCAGTTCGAGATGTTTGAGGCCCTGGTCAGGCAGGACCTGCCGTGGCAGAAGGTAGAGATGTTCCATCTGGATGAGTACGTCAACCTCCCGTCCACCCATCCGCAAGTACCTCACCGAGCGCTTTGTCAACAAGGTCCACCCGGGCGCGGCGTACTTTGTCAACGGGGAGGGTAACGTTGAGGCCAACATTGCCCTGCTTACCCGGGAGCTGCGCAGGGACCGCATTGACGTGGGCGTGATAGGAATTGGCGAGAACGGCCACATTGCCTTCAATGACCCGCCCGCGGACTTTGATACCGACCAGGCCTACCGCATTGTCAACCTTGATGAGCGCTGCCGCATGCAGCAGGTAGGCGAGGGCTGGTTCGCCTCTATCGGCGATGTCCCCAGGCAGGCCGTTTCCATGTTGCCAAAACAGATTATGGCCTGCCGGAGCATTGTCTCCGTTGTTCCGCACTCGGTGAAGGCAGAGGCGGTTTACAACACCCTTACAAAGCCGCTGGATCCCATGGTCCCGGCTACATTACTCAAGCAACATTGCAGGTGGCATCTGTTCCTTGATGCTGATTCTGCTTCGGAACTGATTCATCTGTAATGACGGTTCTTTTTTCTCTTTGTCAGACCGGGCAAGTTTTGTCCGGTCTGACTCTTTATAAACCCCGGATTTTAGAAAAATGCACGGAAGTTCTTGCGTAATTTCCTGAAAAGTGTTATACATATCGAGCAATGCAACAGTAGCGTAGTGGTTACGCACCACCTTGCCAAGGTGGTTAACGCGGGTTCGAATCCCGTCTGTTGCTTTTTTTTTATGCACTTTTGCCTGCTGTATATCTTCTCATTTCGAAAAAATTATAAAAATCAAAATTGCGAAACAGAGATATTTCCCAGAATAACCTATTAAATTATAATTAAAATGTGGAATTTTGGAGGTGAAAAATGAATTGCTATGTGACTGCAACTGAGTTTAAACAGAATTTAAGTCATTATCTTTCAAATGTTTCAGATTCTCCTGTCCATATTACAAAGAACGGAAAGGTGGTGGCTGTTCTTGTAAGTCCCGAAATCAAAAAAGAGATTGCATTCAGGAGCCTGAAGGGAATACTTCCGGAAGATATTACTTCATTACATGAAATCAGAAATGAAAGACTGGAGAAATACCTGTGAGAGTTGCCGTAATCATGCGCTAAAACCTGGGCATTACGCAGGTGTCCAGATTTTGGTATAGTCCAGTTATGTACTTGGGCCCCTGTTGTTCCAGCCCGCACCACATGCGCCACATGCGTTACTAAATCCACTTGATCCAACCAACACACTTGAGTAACTTGATTCAAATGACACATCCCGCTCAGCTGTTCATGTTGAAAACATGTGCAAAACATGATGCAGAGCCAACGTCTGCACTCTGCCTTTCCGCATTGGCTTAAATAGCCTGCGGGAGTCAGGACTCCAGCTGCCTCTGCACAGGTTGTTGCACAAGTTTTCAACATAGAATGTTAAAACTTTTTTGTATGTTGAAACATTCAACTTGAAACGAAAAAAAATATTTGTACGTTGAAATTTCACCATTTTCAGAGCGATTGTGCACAAGTTGTGTCATAACCTGTGCATTTGCAAGACGGAAAGGCGG
>CAMZFA010000090.1 GCA_947305945.1 uncultured Spirochaetales bacterium
TGAATGTGTTCCCGAATAACATAATTCAAGAATTAATTCGTTCTCAATAATCCTATATACCAAAAGCCAATTCTGAAGAATATGACACTCATGAAGACACTTGTATTTCTTTCCCAAAAGAATATGATCCTTATACTTCTTGTCCAATTCTTCACCCTTCAACAAAGTTTCAACAACCTCGTCCAGGAGATTGAGATCATAACCCCTTTTCTTCAGAAGTCTATAATCCTTCTTAAAACTATTTGTGAATCTGAGTTTAAGCATCCAGCCAGGCCTTTGCTTCCTTCATACTTGAGAATACAGGACTGAGATTCTCCGGTTTTTCAGACTCCCTGATTCGCTCTTCTATTAATTCTTCTCTTGTTTTGAGCTTTGTACTTATGGGCAAGCCTTCTTCTCTGATTGAAGCTCTCAGAAACATGTTTATCGCTGCAGACATTGTTATCCCAAGGGCATCAAAAATAGCCTCTGCGTTAGCCTTAACTTCATCATCAACTTTACATGTCACAGTGCACATTGGATTACCTCTTATAGTCAAAGTAATACTTTAACCTATATTCGTCAATATTTATTATATTGACCTGCCGGAGTTTTCAAATGACCGGAAAAGATAAATACCAAGCACACAGTTGAAGCCTGTGGCGGAAAAGACACTCAGGCGTTCGAAAATACCGAAGAATTGAGGTTGAACAACTGCACTTCCCACAGAGCCTGTCATCATCATTGCAAATGCTGCGGCAGCCCATATTCCCACCCCGCGCGCAGACTTTTCCCTGCATCCGGCAATAATCAGCAATATCAGGGAAACAATTGAAAGAAGGACAACCATAACAGTAACGACCATGTGCATGATTTCCAGCAGTGACGCTATTTCCTTTCCGCTGTCAACCAGAGGGAACATGGTGTAGCCAATTGCAGAGACCCAGTTCATTGCTGTAAAAAGGTGAATCCCTGTACGGAAGAGTTTTGTAAATACCCTGTTATCCGCCACAAAAACCGAGACGCAGGTTGCGCACACAATACTGCATTTACCGTAAACAGCAGAGAGCTGATTCCAAAGCATCCTTGACGGTGCGCTTTCCGCAGAGAGGTCACTGACAGCCTGGGCCATCCAGTTGTACCCGGGATAGGCGGACGGAGAAAACATCACCGCCGCAGTATAGGAAATCAAAGCAAGAAGACCGGTAAGTCCGAGCCAATTGATAAGT
This sequence comes from uncultured Spirochaetales bacterium, assembly GCA_947305945.1. Lineage (GTDB taxonomy): Bacteria > Spirochaetota > Spirochaetia > Sphaerochaetales > Sphaerochaetaceae > RUG14846. The sequence continues at coordinate 1,209 of CAMZFA010000090.1, forward strand.
TTACGGTGCATATCACTTACTCAACAATGTCTGAGAATTCAGGGTGATTGGAAAACCACTTGCGTGCATAGGAACAGAAAAGCTGAACCCTAAAACCCTCACGTTTTAACTTCTGAGCCACAAAGAGGGTCATGTCCGAGGCTATTCCCCGTCCCCCGTAGGCAGGATCCACTTCGGTATGGGTAATACACACAACGCCGGGTTTAATCTCCGGATGCTCAAGCAGAGCTATCTGTCTGCCTTCTGAATCTTCAAGCCAGGTTTTTTCTCTGTCGGTTTTGAATTCCATGTTTCTCATTATACCATGCAGATAAACAATCAGAGCAGATCCTTGCAGTTACAACCAAGAACAGGTGCAAGCTTCTTAGCTATTGTAAGACTGATTTCTCTTTTTCCTGTTTCAAGTTGGGAAATCATCACCCTGTTCAGACCGGTAGCTTCTGCAAGCTGTTTCTGGGTCATTCCCTTTGCCCATCTGAGGGCATTGATTCTGAGATTGGGGTTTATATTCCAGTTGTCATCCAGTTTCTCTTTAAGTTCGGAACCCTCATAGGGAAACGGTTCATCTTCATCCAAATACTTTTCCAATTCGTTCATAGTATCAGACTCAAAGACTTGAAATCGGGCATCCGTTGTTTCTTGCCCACCTTATAACAGAGTTCATTTTTGTCTGGTAACCTTTACTTCCCTGGCTTTTCAACCAATAGAGATTATCAGCATCAATTCGAACGGTTATAACCTTTTTTACCGGCTTCCAGTTCTTGAAATTACCTCTTGCAAAATCTTCTGCAGTAAGTTCAGGTATATCACCGGTATCTATTTTTGAATCATCAATGGAATTCTTCTCAATCTCATCCAAATACTTCTCTAATTCTTTCATAGTACAGTTTCCTTTCTCCTGACGTAGCAGGTCGTGCAGAAATAATATGAATCCGGCTGCACTCTGTGAATGCAACCTGAACAACCTTCAGGACACCCTTTGAATAACCTATACCGTTATACCTGATCTGTGTCCAATCAGAATGTAGGCTATCAAAAATCTCATAGAAAAAAGGGTCCTCAAACATATCAAGAATTTCATCAAATTCAAATCCATGTTTACAGTTGATTTCACTTTTTTCCTTAAACCACTCATATTGTCCTTTAATTACAAGTTCACCTTTCGGCATGGTTTCCGCCTTTTATAAATATAAAACGTATTTACAAATTTGTAAATAATGAGAAAAGCTGAATCTTGTTATTTCAAAGATTCAAAGACTCCGCCAGTCCCAGCGCAGTGAGGAAATAGGCCTCCCAGGCACCGGATGCCATGCTCAGAAGGCGCCCCTTCTCCCATTTCCTGCCGTGAAGACTGTCAGCGGTAAAAATAATCTGATAGGCATTCACCCCGCAGTGCTTTGCTACGGCCATCAGAGAGGCACACTCCATCTCAACACACAGACAGCCCCTTTCCCTGTAATAGGCAACAGCAGACGGAGTTTCCCTGTAAGAAGCGTCAGTTGTCCAGGTTGCACCCTTCACAAACGGAATATCGGAAGCCTTGAGAAAAGAAGCAGTGTAATCAGAAGTGGGAATATCGATAAACTCTTCCTCCCGGGGATCATAATGCCAGCTCGTTCCCTCATCCCTGAAGGCCCTGTCCGGGACAATCAGCCCGGTGGAAACACTCTTATCAATAACTCCGCAGGAGCCTATGAACACAAAGTCCCGCACACCCTTGACCGTCATTTCCTCAATGAAGGACGCCACATTCGGACCGCCCATACCAATGACTGCAAAAGCATAGTTCTTCCCGTTGAATGTCAGCTCATAAACCGGCTGCTGAATCCCTCCCACATAGGTGAAAAGAGGCTTGAGCTCATACTTTTGCGCATACTTCAGAAACGGGCTCTGCCAGGTCACAACAGCGCAGGACGGAAAACCGTCCTGCCTCTTGACTATATGCTCGGGCCTGAAAACAGGCACTTCATTGAAAAACTTGAACATGGCTCAATTGTATGCCTTAGCGCAGCTCTTTCCAATAATAATCTCCAAAACCGTACTTTCTCAGCTCCAGGGCTCTCTCAACGTGCTCCTCCTTTACATCCGCACACTGATCCATATCAGCCACAGTCCTGGCCAGAGTAACGGCCCCTATCAGGTTCCTCTGCCCGTTGATCCCGGCCCCGGCCATACTGACAACCAGATCCGCCTCACGGGAAAGGAGCCTGACGGCAGAAGGATTGAGGTGCACCTGTCCGTTTGCACCGATATTTTCAAAATCCCTGTACCTGTGTTTCTGCCTTTCAGCAGCATCAAGAACCCTGTCCCTGTAGAAAGAGTCAGGCTTAACTGAGGTGGGATCAACGCCCATCATGTCAAAAGGTTTGACGGGAAACCTGATGTCAAACCTCTCCAGAAAGGCGGTTCCCGGCCGTTTCCAGTAAGACTCAAGCTTGTGCAACGTGCATGTACAGACAGCATCCGAACGCCCAAGACAACCGCAGGGACAGACATTCATATTGGCACTCATCAGGAACTTTGCCGGATACAGGCCCGAAAAACCGCTGTCATAGGCGGTCTTGATGCTTTCAACAAGCTTGGGACTCAGTTTGTTGACCTCATCCAGCATGAGCACCCCTCCGTGTGCCAGGGAACCCTCTCCGGGCAGTTTTGAACTGCAGAACGCAGAAGCACCGGTGTCCACCGTGACCTTTCTCATCATGGGCCTTGTTCCCGGAACACTGAGACCGCTGCATCCGTAAATCCTTGTAACCTCATCCGCAGTTTCACCGCTGTTATCCGGCAGAAGCAGGTTCAGACGACTGCAAAGCAGAGTTTTGCCCACTCCCGGAGGCCCGAAAAGAAACATGCTGTGAAAACCTGCGGCAGCCAGACACAGCACATCCTTTTCCTCCTCCATACCGATTACATCTGCAAAAACAGGTTCCTGTTGCTCCACAGGCGGAAGAACGTTCATGACAGGCTCTTCCAGCGCCCTCATACACACGGCATAGGCCTGCCTGAGATTGCTTATGTAATGAGCTGAAGCGTTGTCTGTCCTGAACGGAACAAGACAGAGAGAACATCCTGCCTTCTCAGCCGCACTCACAGCACCCAGAGCCTGAGGCCCCGGAACAACTTCCCCTCCCAGCGTCAGTTCTCCTGCCGTCATAATATTCAGAGCATGCTCCGATGCATTCACCTTCGAAGAAGCCAAGAGAATGGAAAGGGCAATCCCCAGATCCAGAAGCGAGCCGCTCTTGTTCTCCCATGCAGGGTACAGACTGATCAGAACCCTCTGCTGGGGAAACTTGAACCCGCTGTTTCTGATAGCAGACCGCACGCGTTCCTTGCTCTCCCTTATGCCCGTATCCGGCAGACCCACAATGTCAAAACCGGGAAACCCGTTTCTGATGTCACACTCAATTCCAACCGTCAGGCCGCTGTAGCCTCCTTTGTTTGAAAAACCGTAAATCTTCATAATACCTCCTACTTATACTTATGTCGTTTCACGGCATTTTTCTCCGGAAGTTTTCTGCACTTTT
>CAMZFA010000091.1 GCA_947305945.1 uncultured Spirochaetales bacterium
ATGCGGGCCTTTGTGCCTGTGAGCTGTCTGGGAATCTCAATGTAGTTGACTCCGCCGAAACCGCCGTTCTTCTCAACGGGTTCATTGTGCCAGGTGATTCTGAAGAGGTTCACAGGATTAACATCCCACAGACCTGTGTGAGCCAGTTTCTCCTTGATTGAAGCGGGAACTGTAGAAGGATCAATCATGTTGCGGAATGTGGGGAGCACAATTCCTTTTTCCTTACAGACCTGAATGTTTCTGGCCCTTACGGCCTTATGCATTTTCAAATTGATGAGCATGTAAAAACCTCCGTTTTGTAAAAATTATCACACACCTGATTTTGTTTGTAAACGATTAATTTATAAAAGTGGAATAAACGCAATATATATCGGGAGAAAATGAGTTTTACCGCAAGAATTCTGCAGATTGTTTATGTATCTGTCAGATTTTTGCCAATGTTGCATTGTGTTGCAAATTTTTTCTTTTATATAGAGAGGAAGTGGTTTAGAATTTAATTGTGCCTTTGTGCACTTACAGGAACAAAAGGATTTTTCTGATAGAAAAAAAGGAGTAATTATGGGTGACAAAATGAGACCGGTTCCCTTCACGGAACTCGTGGAGAGGATTTTTTCCGAGTACAGAAACCACGGTACAATTTTCGGAATCAGCAAGGATAACTTCTACAAGGACGCAGGTCACAGCATAGAGGTTTTCGGACAGAAGTGTGCAACACCGCTCGGACCGGCAGCCGGTCCTCATACACAGCTTGCCCAGAACATTGTCAGTTCTTACCTGGTGGGCGGAAGATTCATCGAGCTCAAGACAGTCCAGATCATGGACTACCTGGGTGAGAGGAACATGATTGCCAAGCCCTGTATTGATGCAAGGGATGAGGGACACAACGTTGAGTGGTCAACTGAGTACACACTGCCCAAGGCATATGACGAGTACATCAAGGCATGGTTCCTCCTGCACCTCCTGCAGGCCGCATTCACCGGCAAGAAGGCCGAGCCTGATTTCATTTTCAACATGTCCGTAGGTTACAACCTTGAGGGAATCAAGGAACCCAAGATGCAGACCTACATTGACGGCATGATTGACGCAACAAAGAGCCCGCTGTTCGAGAGATACAGGAACGAACTGAAGGCCCTTGACTGTGAGTTCCTCGAGGGAACAGACCTTGAGAAGAACAGGGATGCGGTTAAGGGTGTTGAGGACAGGGTGAGCGCAAACATCTGCCCGTCGGTCACAATCTCCACCATGCACGGCTGCCCGCCCCAGGAAATTGAGGCAATCTGCCGCTACATGCTCACCGAGAAGCATCTGAACACATTCGTAAAACTCAACCCCACGCTCAACGGCTATGACAAGGTAAGGGAAATTCTTGATGCAACAGGCTTTGAGCACGTACAGCTCAAGCGTGAGGCCTTTGAGCACGACCTCCAGTATCCGGATGCAGTTGCCATGCTCCACCGCCTTGTGGACCTTGCAAAGGAGAAGGGCCTGGGCTTCGGCGTCAAGCTGACCAACACACTTGGCAACGCAAATGACGGCAAGGTACTTCCCGGAGACGAAAGGTACATGTCCGGCCGCGCACTGCTTCCCATCTCCACAAGAGTTGCAGCACTGCTTTCAGAGGAATTCGGCGGAAAGCTTCCGGTTTCCTACTCCGGCGGCGCAACGGCCTTCTCAGTCAAGGACATCTTCGACACAGGTATCAGGCCCATCACGCTTGCCACCGATATGCTCAAGCCGGGCGGATATGCCCGCATGAAGGTCATGGCTGAATGCCTTGACAAGGAAAGCAAGACATGGGAGAAGAAGGACATTGATCCCAAGGCAGTGAAGGAGCTCAGTGAAAAGGCCCTCAAGGCTGATTACATCCAGCGCGATTTCCGCGGTGCAGTTCCTGCAAAGACAGAGACCACACTGCCCATGTTCGACTGCTATGTATCACCCTGTATGGAAGCCTGTCCCATCCACGCCAACATTCCGGATTACATCAGTCTGGTAGGCGAGGGACGCTATGCCGATGCACTGGCAGTAATATATGAAGATAATGCACTTCCCAACATCACATGCAACATCTGTGACCACAAGTGTCAGAGCCGTTGTGCCAGAATGGACTACGAAGGTGCCGTCCAGATCAGGCAGATGAAGAAGATTGCAGTTGAAAAGGGTACTGAAGAGTACATGAAGAACTGGGAGGCTCCCGGCACACCGGCCAACATCAAGGCAGCCGTTGTAGGTGCAGGTCCCGCAGGTCTTTCTGCTGCTTATTTCCTTGCCCGCTCAGGTTTTGATACAACAATCATTGAAAAGGCCCCCAACGCCGGCGGCGTTGTAGCCAACATAATCCCCAAGTTCAGAATCGACCCGGCAGCAGTTGAGGCTGATATTGAATTTGTAAGAAAGCACGGTGTGAAGTTCAGCTTCAACGCAAAGAAGGAAGACGTTACAATCAGCGCCCTCAGGGAATGCGGATTCGACTACATCTTCTACGCAATCGGCTCGGAGAAGGACAATGAGATAGGAGTTGAAGGAGACACCTCCAGGATCAAGGGTGCTCTTGAATTCCTGGAAACCTTCCACAAGGGCAAGGCCGGTGACACGCTTGGAAAGCACGTTGTTGTTACAGGCGGCGGAAACACCGCAATGGACAGTGCACGTGCAGCACTCAGAACACCCGGTGTCGAGGATGTGACAGTAATTTACAGAAGAAGCAAGGCCGAGATGCCGGCAGATCCCGAAGAATACGGATTTGCCCTCAATGACGGAATCAGGTTCCACTTCCTCACCAACCCCAGGAGCATTGAGAACGGGAAGCTTGTATGCACAATCATGGAGCTGGGTGAGCCGGATGCCTCAGGCAGAAGAAAGCCCGTTGCAACTGACAGGACCCTGACTCTTGACTGTGACACCCTCATCACCGCAATCGGTGAGCATGCCGATACCGGTGCCATCAATGCACTCGGAATTCCCTGCAATGCAAAGGGCTGGCCGGAAGTCAATCCCGCCACAAACGAGACCAAGGTTGAGAACGTCTATGCAATAGGTGACGTCACAACAGGACCTTCAACGGTTGTCAGATGTATCGCAAGCGCCAGAACCGCAGTCGAGGATGTGATTGAGAAGGTCATAGGTGAAATTGACAAGGAAGACGGCAACTGCGAAATCTGCGGCGGAGCAAAGGGCTGCTGCGACTGCGAGTTCGAGCTTGAAGAGGAAGTTGAAGAGGACTTTGACGACGAGGATCAGGCCTTCATTGAGGAAGAGGACAACTTCTTCCGTGACATCCAGAGACGCAAGACCCACATCAACACCAAGGTGGACAAGGTTTGCAAGAACATGGAAATCTTTGCCAAGCAGGAAGCTGCAAGGTGTATGGATTGTACCTACTGCTGCAACAAGTGCGTTGACGTATGTCCCAACCGTGCAAACGTTCCGGTTGACATGAGGTTCTCGGACTTCACCGACGATCCGTTCCAGATTCTCCATATTGACGCCTACTGTAACGAGTGCGGCAACTGTGCCTCGTTCTGTAACCACAACGGCAGACCTTACATGGACAAGTTCACACTGTTCAGCAGGACAGATGACTTTGAGAACAGCAAGAACAGCGGCTTCCTGGTAATAGGAAACCTGGTCAAGGTAAGGCTGGAAGGCAACATCATTGACTGCAGGATTGACGGAGAAGGAAATCTTGTGGGAGATGTTCCGGGCATTGTCAGAGACATGATCGAGCAGGTCTTCATTGAATACGACTATCTGCTCGGACCCGTTGAGGAGTGAGAGCCATGATTACAGTAATCAGAAATACCAGAGTCATTCAGACCATGGACCCGGTACAGGTCCTTGAGAATGTTGATGTTGTTGTTGAGAACGACAAGATCAAGGCCGTGGGACCCGATGCCGCAAAGGCATACAAGGCAGACAAGACCATAAACGGAGACGGCAGGACCGTCATTCCCGGTATGATCTGCGGTCACCACCATTATTACAGCGGACTTTCAAGGGGCATGCTCATTCCGGCAGGCCCCCAGACAGACCTCATCCAGATACTCAAGGAGTGGTGGTGGCGTCTGGACAGAGCTCTTGACGAGGAGAGCCTGTACTACAGCTCACTGATCTGCTCACTGGATGCAATCAGGAACGGTACAACAACCTGTATTGACCACCATGAGAGCCCCAACTACATAGGCGGAAGCCTTTCCACCATTGCAAAGGGAATGGAGGAAGTTGGTGTCAGAGGTATGGTCGGTTACGGTATTACGGACCGCAACTACGGCATGAAGGAGATAAAGGACGGTGTTGCGGAAGGTCTGAGATTCGCAGCTGAGGTTGACAGAAGAACCAAAGCCGGTGAGAACGTTCTGTGCCAGGCAATGATGGGCGGTCATGCACCGTTCACCATTCCCGAGGAAGGCATGGAGATGCTTGCAGACTCCGTGAAGCAGACGGGCAGGGGAGTACATCTGCACGTTGCAGAGGGAGAGTACGACGTTGTCTGGTCACATCACTTCTATAATGAGGATATTATGGACAGACTGGACCGCCACGGACTTCTGACTGAGAACGCACTTCTTGTCCACGGCATCTATCTCAACGAACACGAGATTGAACTCATGAACGAGAGAGGCTGCTTCCTTGCACACAACCCCAGAAGCAACATGAACAACCAGGTGGGAATCAACCCGCTTCTTCCCA
>CAMZFA010000092.1 GCA_947305945.1 uncultured Spirochaetales bacterium
ATGTGACCCATTCTCTCTCTTCTCACCTTTGTATTGGTAACCTCAACACCGCAGCGGTCACAGACAACACCCTTGTAACGGATGCTCTTGAACTTGCCGCAGTAGCACTCCCATTCCTTTGTGGTTCCGAAGATCTTCTCACAGAAAAGACCTTCCCTCTCCGGTCTGAGGGTTCTGTAGTTGATGGTTTCCGGTTTCTTAACCTCACCGTAAGACCAGGCCTTGATCTGCTCAGGTGAAGCAAGTTTGATCATTACACTGTCAAAATCCTGAATTTCTTTCATTCTCTGCTCCTCCTGTCTCAGTTCTGGCCCTTTTTGCGGATGATTTCCTCATCCCTCTCGGTAAGGGCAACCTGTTTTCCTCTTGAGTCATAGACACTCATGTCGAGTGCAAGACCTCTTATTTCCTGTACAAGAACGTTGAATGCCTCGGGCATTCCTGCGCTGATGGAAGGTTCACCCTTGACTATGCTCTCATAAATCTTCACACGGCCGTTCATGTCATCTGATTTGATGGTCAGCAGTTCCTGCAGTGTGTTTGCGGCACCGTAAGCCTCAAGGGCCCAAACTTCCATTTCTCCCAGTCTCTGACCTCCGAACTGAGCCTTTCCGCCCAGCGGCTGCTGTGTGACCAGTGAGTAAGGACCGGTACTTCTTGCATGCATCTTGTCGTCTACAAGGTGGTGCAGCTTCAGGTAGTAGATGTAGCCGCAGAATACCTTGTTGACAAACGGAACGCCTGTCCTTCCGTCGTAAAGAGTGACCTTGGAGTTCTCCGGCAGACCTGCCTCACGGCACTTGGCCTCGATCTGCTCCATGGTTGCGCTCTGGAACACCGGTGTGGAATACCACTTGTCAAGCTTGACGGCAGCCCATCCGAGCTGTGTCTCCATAAGCTGACCTATGTTCATACGTGAGGGAACGCCGAGCGGGTTAAGACAGACATCGAGAGATGTTCCGTCTTCCATGAACGGCATATCCTCTTCCGGCAGAATCCTTGAAACAACACCCTTGTTTCCGTGACGTCCGGCCATCTTGTCGCCCTGTCTGAGCTTTCTCTTGGTTGCAATGAGAACCTTGATGGTCTCCTCAACTCCCGGGGGAAGCTCATCGGAATCCGACTTCTTCAGCCTCTGGACATCAATGACAATGCCTTCGGTTCCGTGGGGAACCTTCAGCGATGTATCCCTCACCTCCTTGGCCTTCTCACCGAAGATTGAGTTGAGAAGCTTGAATTCGGGGGTTGTGTCGCTCTCACTCTTGGGGGTTACCTTACCTACAAGGATGTGGCCCGGGTGAACCATTGTTCCAATGTTGACAATGCCTTCTTCGTCCAGATGGCGTGTCATGTTCTCGCCCACGTTGGGGATATCCTTTGTGAGGCGCTCCGGTCCGAGCTTTGTCTCGCGGACGTCTGTTGTGAACTCATGGATGTGGATTGAAGTGTAGATGTCTTCCTTGACAACCCTCTCCGAGATGAGAACTGCGTCCTCGTAGTTGTAGCCGTTCCATGGGACAAATCCGACAAGGATGTTTCTTCCCAGTGCAAGGTCTCCGCGGTCTGTTGCGGGACCGTCTGCAATAACGTCACCGGCCTGAACCTTCTGTCCGTAGACCACGATGGGAATCTGCGTGAAACAGGTGTCCTGGTTGGTCCTCTGGTACTTCTGGACGTCATATCTGTCTGTCCTGGCAAGAACCAGTTCGTTTGCGGAAATGCTTATGACATAACCGGTTGCAGCTGCTCTGAGTTCCTTCTTGTCTGCGCTCTTGTGCCTGTCGGCCTTCTCGCGCACATCCTCAACAACAACGTCCTTGGCGTTTACAATATCACCTGCGCTCACATGTACAAAGCGGTAATAGGACTTTTCCTTCTCGGGAATTGCCATGACAACAACCTCACTCTCCGGGACAATGTCAACCAGAGATGATGAGACGTGTACAACATATCCGCCGTTCTTTGTCTTTGCGGACTTTGAGCCGGCCTTTGCAACAACGGCGCCCTTGGCAAGCTTATCGCCGAAGGCAACAGAGGCCTTCATGCCTTCCTCAAGCTCAATGACCTCATGTGTCTCGGGTGCAATGACAATGCGTGTGGATGAAACGTAGACAACGGTACCGGCATTTCTGCTCTTGATGAGCACGCCTGAATCGTAGGCTGTCTTGTGCTCCATTCCCGTACCTACTCTCGGAGCTTCCGGGAACAGGAGGGGTACGCCCTGACGCTGCATGTTGGAGCCCATGAGGGCACGGTTTGCGTCGTCATGCTCAAGGAACGGAATGAGTGATGCGGCAACGGACACTACCTGCTTGGGTGAGACGTCCATGTACTTGATCTCCGGGTCTCCGGCGCGTCTTGTGGTGTAGTCTCCCTTGTTTCTTACGGGAATGTCGTTGTCGGCAAATGTGCCGTCCTTGTTCAGCTTTGCGTTTGCCTGTGCAATGAAGTATTTCTCTTCGTCGTTGGCATCAAGATAACGGACGTCCTTTGTGGCCTTACCGTCCACAACCTTGCGGTACGGGGTCTCGAGGAAGCCGTGCTTGTTGATTCTTGTATAGTTTGCAAGAGACACGATAAGACCGATGTTCGGACCTTCAGGTGTCTCGATGGGACACATTCTACCGTAGTGTGTGTAGTGAACGTCACGGACCTCGAAGCCGGCACGGTCTCTGTTCAGACCGCCGTTACCCAGGGCTGTGAGCCTTCTCTTGTGGGTAAGCTCTGCCAGCGGGTTGATCTGGTCCATGAACTGTGAGAACTGTGAAGAACCGAAGAAGTCCTTGATTGCAGCCACAACGGGCTTGTTGGAAATGAGATCCTGGGGTCTCAGAGCCAGCTTCTGGTCTTCCTGGGTTGTGTTCATCCTCTCCTTGGCTGTTCTCTCCATCCTTGAGAAGGCGGCCTTGAGCTGCTGCTGGAGAAGCTCTCCAACGCTCCTGACTCTTCTGTTTCCGAGGTGGTCTATATCGTCAATCGACTCCTCGTGGATGTAGACCTTGATGAGGAACTTCATTGTGTCCACAATGTCCTGCGGTGTGAGGGTTGTAAGATTCTCATCATACTGTGCATCCTCTTCACCTGCGTGGAACTTCTTCTGCAGCTTGTATCTTCCTACTGCACCCAGGTCGTAGCGTCTTGAGGAGAAGAACATGTCGTTCAGGTCTCTCTCTCCGCGGTCTACGGTAATGATCTCACCGGGCATGAGAACGGCATAGATGCTGGTAAGCACATCTTCCTTTGTAGGCTCATCGCTCACATCGGGTCTGGTGTACTTTGAAGCTTCCATCTCAAAGCAGTTGAGAATCATGTTGGAATGCAGTGAACCGGGAGCCTCAAGGTCAACAAGCTCAACTTCCGTAACACCGAGACCCATCAGGCGCTCAATGTCGGCAAGCAGGAGTTTGTTTCCGGCCTGGAACTCCTTAACCCTCTCCTTCTTGCCGTTTACAGTCTGCTCCACAAAGATATCCTTTGCCGAGTAAACGTCCTTCAGCTCTGTTGAAAGAGGAACGGTTTTTGTTGCATAGAAAGCACTTATTATCTTTTCACGCGTATTAATGCCAATGGCCCTGAGGAAGAGGGTTCCGAGGATTCTCTTCTTGCGGTCAATCTTGGCAGCAATGACTTTTTTCTTTTCATCTATCTCAAATTCAAGCCATGAACCGCGGTAAGGGATTATTCTTGAGGAATAAACACTCTTATCCTTCTCGCTTGAACCTGTGCTTTTCTCGTATGAGAATATGACGCCCGGAGATCTGTGGATCTGGCTTACAACAACACGCTCGGCGCCGTTGACAATGAAGGTACCGCGGTCTGTCATAAGGGGAATGTCTCCGAGGAAGATTTCTTTCTCCCTCAGCTCGTCATTAGCGGAGAGAGCAAGGCTGATTGTAGCCTTGAGAGGAACGCTGTAGGTCCTTCCCTTCTTCTTGCATTCGGTTTCATTGTACTTGATTCCGTCAAAATCCAGAGAGTAGGAATTGTAGAGAAGGCTCATCTCGCCGTTTGCGCCCTCAATGGGGAAAACGGAACGGAACACTTCCTCAAGGCCGCTTGTGCCGTCGGAAGGCTCTCCTGAAAGGAGCTTCTTGGTCTGGAGAAAATTTTCGTAGGAATCTTTCTGAATTCCGATAAGATCGGGAAGTTCACAGACTTCTTCGTAGTCTTCACCGATATAGGTTCTTGTTATAGGTTTGCTTTTTTCGGCAACCATGAATTACCCCCGAAAATAAAAGGTGGTCAGTGACAGAAATCCTCCTGTACCCCAAAACAGGGTATAGGAGGTTTCTCAAAACAAATAATAATTACTGAATCTCGACAACGCAGCCTTCGGCTTCGAGCTTTTCCTTCATAGCAGCTGCATCAGCCTTGGAAACGGCTTCCTTGACCTTTCCGCCGGCCTCAACAAGATCCTTGGCTTCCTTGAGTCCGAGCTCGGGAACGCATGCTCTGACAGCCTTGATTGCTGCGATCTTCTTGGCAGGATCGAAGCTCTTGAGAATGACGTCGAACTCTGTCTTCTCTTCAACTTCTTCAGCAGGAGCTGCACCTGCGGCGGGACCGGCAACAACTGCTGCAGCAGCTGTGACACCGAACTTGTCTTCCATAGCCTTGATGAGGTCTGCGACCTCAAGAACTGTCATGTTGGCAATAGCCTCGAGAATTTCGTCTTTTGTGATA
>CAMZFA010000093.1 GCA_947305945.1 uncultured Spirochaetales bacterium
TTGCCGTTGAATTCATCCGCAAAGCCACAGTTGAAAAGGCCATGGGCTCTGCTTTCATCAAACTTGAAGGGTCAATCAACGGCATGATTGACAAAATCAAGGCCAGGGCCAATTCCGGCATTAATGAATAACAGTCCGAACGGAGGAACCGGATATGGAAAAAGCAATGATGGCTTTTTTCATAGTGGGTTCATCATAGTTTCAAGTCTCTACCGTTTCAAGCAAATTATTATTTACAGCTATTGCGTTATCATAGCCTGCTGAGAAGTTGCGGGAGATGGTAAAGAATTCAAACACCCATGCCGAAAATGTGCGTTTATTCATTGAATATCAGTTGATTTCATATTTGAACAAGAGTGTCAAGGTAAGCTGACAGTGATATGATTATAGTTGCTTCAATGCTTTAAGGGGGAGAAGAATGTTTTCTTTTGTAAACGGACTTGAATACAAGTACAACTTGAATGACAGAAAGTTCAGAACAGCCTTTGAATTTCTGAAGAGGAATGATTTGGAAAAGATTGAACCGGGAAGTATTAATCTGGAAGACGGTGTAAGGGCTAATATTCTGGAGTACAATTCCAAGGCATGGGAAGACAGCACATGGGAGACTCATGACAAATACTTTGACATACAATATATAGTAAGCGGTGTTGAATACATGGGTGTCTGCAACAGGGATGATCTGACAGATGTGAAAGTGCCGTACAATACCGGGAAAGACATAACCTTGTACAACAATCCTGTGGTGTATGGAAAGATTCTTCTCAGGGCAGGAGATTTTGCACTTCTCGGTCCGGAGGACGGACATAAGCCCTCTGTTTCAGTTACAGAGAGCATTCCAATGAGGAAAATAGTCCTTAAAGTTCCTGTCTGATGATGCTCATACTTTTCTGACTCCGCCAACAAAAACGGCTCTGGGATTGAAGTTGTTGTCAAACACACATATATCCGCAAGCTTTCCCGGAATTATAGAGCCCATGTTGTTGAATTTGTAAATCCTAGCAGGGTTGGTTGTGGCCATCTGTATTGAGATGTCAGAACTTACTCCCCACTTACTCATGTTGGCAATAGCCTTGTTCAGTGTCAGGGCAGAGCCGTTGAGCAGGCTGTTGTCTTCCGCCGAGACAAAGGCTCCTTCTTCAGAGAGAATAACATCAACGCCGTTTGCCTGGAGATTTTTCCCGATAAGACCTGTGGGTTTGAGGCTGTCTGTAATCAGAACAATATTTTCAGCCGGTTTGAGTCTTGTAAGTAGTTTGACCAACTCTCTGTGTACATGGACTCCGTCGGCAATGACTTCACAGCACATTTCGGGATTTATCATGATTGCTCCGACTGCTCCCGGGTTGCGGTGGTGCAGACGGCTCATGGCGTTGAAGAAGTGTGTTGAATGGAGAATACCACACTGCATTCCCTCAATCATGTTTTCGTAGGAGGCATCGGTGTGTCCTGCAAGGAGGATTACTCCTCTTGCCATGGCCCTTAGTGCCAACTCGTGCATGTGCTTCAGTTCAGGCGCAACAGTCATACAGACAACATGTCCCTGACCGTGGTCAATTATGCGGTCAAAGTAGTCAATGTCTACCGGACTTATCGATTTCTGGGGAAGGGCTCCGGGCCTCTTGGGTGAAATGAACGGTCCTTCAGCGTTAATTCCCAGTATTCTAGCCCCGTTTTCATTGCCCATTGCCTTGAGAATGGCTTCCTCCGACTTGAAGATTTTCTCTTCGCCGTCCGTATAGATTGTGGGAAGAAAGGCTGTAATGCCGAATTTTACAAGTTCCTCGGACATTCCGAGGATTGAATCGCAGCTCATATCCTCAGTTCCATAACCACCTATACCGTGAATATGGGTATCAATGAGGCCTGGACAAACCGTATCACCAGCGGCATCAAAGAACTGTGTTCCTGCAGGGAAGTTCTTTGAAGAAATGCGTGACATACTGAAGACATCGCCGACAAGGCCTTTTTCATTAATGAACACTGCGCTGTCAGGAATGACTGTAAGGCCGGTTTTCAGATTGGCATTGGTTATAATATGAGGCTGAACTGTATTCATATTTACTAATGATATCACATAAAATTCAGATTTCTACCCGTTCAATGAAGCGTTTGGACTGGAAACGACGGAAGTGAAGTGGTAATATTTCTTCTATGAAAAAACACATCATTTGTTTCGGGGACTCAAATACCCATGGCTACTGTGCCGATCCGCGTGACTGCGCCGACGGCGGTGACCGTTTTAATGAAAATGAGCGCTGGACCTGCCTTCTGCAGAAAAAACTGGGAGAAGAATATCTAGTGCTGGAAGAGGGGCTTTCAGGTCGCACAACCGTATTTACCGACCCTCTGCATGAGAGTATGGCAGGTCACGAATCCGCCTATGCCGTCCTTATGAGCCATGAGCCTGTTGATCTTTTGATTATCATGCTCGGCACAAACGATACTAAGGAACGCTTCGGTGCAAATGCTCCGGCAATAGCAGTTGGAATGCAGCGCCTGCTTCTCAAGTGCAAGAGTATTCCGTGCTGGGGCAATAAAGCTCCAAACATTCTTGTAGTATGTCCTCCTTCCCTCGGAAAGGGTTTCCATGATGAGGTTATGGGTAAGGGATGTGTTGAAAAGTCTGAGGCACTTCCCCCATACATGGAAGCTGTTGCCAAAGCCAACGGTGCACACTATATGAATGCCGGGGACTGTGAATTCAATTCTGTTGACTTTACACATCTTTCCCGAAGAGGTCATTCACAGCTTGCAGAAAAATTGGCAGCGCTGGTACCGACTCTGTTGTAATAAACGGAAAAATCAAAAGTAAAGGGCCCTTACGAAAGGGCCCATTTGTATACTGACCTACAAACAGATTAGTACTCCAGGTTGCGTCCTGTATCCTTGTTGAACACATGTGCAACCGAGCCGCTGAACGTGAAGTGAATCTTGTCTCCCATCTCATACAGGTTCTTGTCGCTGTTGAACGGGACAATCATGATTACATCATGTCCGTCTGCATTGGCATGCAAGTGCACTGAGGAACCCATCATCTCGGAAACTTCAATCACGGCTTCAACTCCGCTCTTGCCTATCTCTGTATGCTCGGGTCTGACTCCCAGTGTTACCGGCTGGCTCTGTACGTTGTTCTTCTTAAGCCTCTTCTGCTTGTGCTCATCAAGTTCCACGGTGTACTTGCCGAGCTTGACATAGTACTTTCCGTCTTCCTGCTCAAGCTGTGCATCGAAGAAGTTCATGACCGGCATTCCGATGAAGCCCGCTACAAACAGGTTTGCCGGATGGTTGAACACTTCCTGAGGTGTTCCGATCTGCTGGACCGAACCGTCCTTCATGATGACAATCCTGTCACCCAGTGTCATGGCTTCTGTCTGGTCATGTGTAACATAGATGAACGTTGTATCAATTCTGTGGCGCAGCTTGATAATCTCGGCTCTCATCTCGTTTCTGAGCTTTGCATCAAGGTTTGACAGAGGCTCGTCCATGAGCATGACCTTGGGTGCGCGCACTATGGCTCTTCCTATTGCAACTCTCTGTCTCTGTCCGCCTGACAGTGCCTTGGGCTTTCTCTCAAGATACTGGGTTATCTCCAGAATCTCCGCGGCCTCTCTTACCTTCCTGTCTATCTCATCCTTGGGAACCTTACGTAGCTTCAGTGAAAAGGCCATATTTTCATAAACGGTCATGTGCGGATACAGGGCGTAACTCTGGAAGACCATGGCAATATCCCTGTCCTTGGGGTCCACATCGTTCATGAGTTTGCCGTCTATGAGCAGCTGGCCGCCTGTTATATCCTCAAGACCGGCAACCATTCTCAGGGTTGTGGACTTTCCGCAGCCCGAGGGTCCTACCAGAACAATGAACTCCTTGTCCGCTATATCAAGATTGAAGTCCTGAACGGCTACTACGCCCTCCTCAGTTATCAAAAGGTTGGGTTTTGCCTTCTCTGGCTGTTCCTGCGCAGCTTTTTTCTTTTTCTTCTTCTCTCCTGCAACGTTGGGATAAACCTTTCTGATGTTCTTCAACTGAACGGTTGCCATGGATGCCTCCTGAACACTTTTTCTTAACTACTTACAGTGTAGCAACACAAATTGTAAATCATGGTTTCCGTGTTTTCAACATCTCTGTTACGATGTCTTGCGAGATTGGAAATATCGCTGATAAAATGTATTTCCGGCAGGTGTTTGAATTGGCAGATTTCTTTAATCCCGGAAGACAACCTTGGAAAGCTCTTGGAAGGGCAGTGGATTTTGTAGGCCTGAGTCTCTGTTGTGCGCTTTGTTGTCTGGGTGTCGTAACTGCAGGAGCATCACTGAGTGCACTCTACTACACAGTGGTGAAAATCTTCCGCCATAACGAAGACGGAGCCTTCGGCATTTTCTTCAAGGCTTTCAGAACCAATCTTAAACAGGGATGTATTGTCATGCTTGTCTGTCTTCCTTTTCTTGCCATTATGGCTTTCGGTTACATCGTTCTCAGGGGAAATGCATCAGATATAAAGGCTGCAGTACTTTTCTCAATATATTACGTCGTCATGGTAATCCCACTCGGTATCATTATG
>CAMZFA010000094.1 GCA_947305945.1 uncultured Spirochaetales bacterium
AACGAACATTCCCTTGTAGCTCAGTCGGTAGAGCGGGTGGCTGTTAACCACTAGGTCGGCGGTTCGAGTCCGTCCGGGGGAGCTAAAGACCTCAGATTACTCTGAGGTCTTTTTCATTATCTCCCTGATATATTTCCCGTATGATGAACCAAGGGTTTTGAAAGCCGCCTTTATAAGCTCGGAGTTCTCCGGGCTCAGCTTGGAAAGAATCTCCCTGATCTGCGGGATATGTGTCATTGCAGATTTGGGAATATCTCCCAGCGTCTGCGCCCCTATTGCATCAAACAGGTCAAAGCTGGTCTCCACAAGCACCCTTATCTGCTCAACCGAGCAGTTGTCAAGAAATGCGTGAAGTGCCTTGTCGTTTATCTTACTCGATTTGGTGGTATTCTGAGCCTCTATGAACTGTGGACCCATCACATGCCAGTAGAACGGGTTGTGCTGCATTATGCTCATACTGTCTGATGTGATTATCCTGTAGTCATTTATGTGACCCATCAGCAGCCCGATTATCGAGGATTCTGGAATAATCAGGCGGGTTCTGGGAAGAATGTTTTTCCATCCGTCCGTACAGAGCACGCTCTTGTCCAGACCCGGTCCGTCAAAGCTGTATACAACCTTTATCCTGTCCTGGTTGCTGCACAGGGCCGAGGAATACATGGCCAGGTTACCGCCCTTGGAATGGCCGCAGACGTATAGTGTGGTGTACTTTCCGGGAATGCTGTTCAGGTACTCCAGCGAGTCAGACTGTGCCGGAACCGGGGATGTAAAGCCCATCATCAGGTCTTCCTTCCAGCCGGTAAGGGTGCTGTCAGTACCGCGGAATGCCACAACTGCGGTGTTTTCATTCAGGCTGAACAATCCTGCGGCAAACTGCCGGCTGTTCTCATGCTCGAACCTTGCAGTGAAGTTCTCCAGCCTGACCTCTGCAAAGCGCCTGAGGCTCTTCATCTTTTCCCAGATGATGTAGCGTGAGGGCAGAAGACTGTTTTCCTTGCCCCTGACAGGTTTGGGATAGACCTGGGAAGAAAGCGACAGAAGTGTCTGCCCTTCATAGCCTTTTTCAAGGTTCTCCAGAGGTGCGTGGATTATTTCCGAAAAAATCAGCAGGTCAACCTGACAGGGAGGGACCTGATTAAAACTCAGGTCCCCTCTCCAGTCAATGAAATCAAACAGATTGGTCATTATTTGAACTTCTTGATTATGCCCTTGAGGACAGTCATGCGGTCTTCAAGTTCTTCCTTTGTCCTGGCCTCGACAACAAGTCTGAGGTAGGGCTCCGTGTTGGACTTCCTGACACTGAACCACCATGTGGGGAACTCAATCCTGTAGCCGTCAAAATCGAGAATCCTTTCGGGATTCTTGTCCTTGAACTCATTGAGAAGGGCCTCCATGGCCTCGTCCTTCTGGTCAAGCTTGAAGTTCACCTCGCCGCTGTTGGCGTAGCATACAATCTCGTCAATCAGGTCACCCAGGGTCTTGCCTTCCTTCTTCAGTGCACAGACTGTCTGGAGCACGAGAAGAGAGGCCAGAATGCCGCTGTCACAGTTGTAGAAGTCACGGAAATAGTAGTGGCCGGCAAGTTCTCCGCCGAATATGCACTTCTTCTCCCTGATCTTCATCTTTGCAAATGCGTGTCCCACCTTCCAGATGTAGACTTCAGTGGCACCCTTCTTCTCAAGGTACTCCGTGGTGGACCTGGAGGTTCTGATATCGACAAGGGCAGAGCCCTTTTCTTTGGCAAGGTAATATGCGCCTATTACACCCGTTACGTAGTCGGGCTGGATGAAGCGGCCTCTTTCATCAATGAACATGACTCTGTCGGCGTCTCCGTCATAGATCACACCGGCGTCACTCTTGTTCTTCTTAACCTCTTCAATGATCTGGGCGCAGTTCTCAACCTCAAGCGGGTTGGGCTCATGTGCCGGGAAGCGGCCGTCAAGATGGTCATTGATATAGTGGGCATGGTTTCCGAACAGCTCGTGAACGAACAG
Organism: uncultured Spirochaetales bacterium; assembly: GCA_947305945.1. Lineage (GTDB taxonomy): Bacteria > Spirochaetota > Spirochaetia > Sphaerochaetales > Sphaerochaetaceae > RUG14846. Next base: position 1,995 of record CAMZFA010000094.1, read on the forward strand.
GCTGCTCATGCCGTTTGAACAGTCCACAGAGAGGCTCACGCCCTCAAGATCGGGGACAAACTGCTTCTGATAATTAAGATAGACCTCCCTGATATCCTTGGGAATGACCTTTCCCTTCTTGTCCTCTGCTACGGGAACAATCTCATCGTTCTCGCACATCTTCTCAAGATCCTTGAGTCCGCTGTCTCCGCCTACGGGGATTGCGCCTGTGCGCGATATCTTCATTCCGTTGTACTCTTTGGGGTTATGGCTGGCTGTAATCTGAACGCTGGCATCAGCCTTCAGGTAAACGGTTGCAAAATATACCTCGGGGGTGGTTGCAAGACCGATATCCCATACATCAACACCTGCGTCGGTGATACCCTTGCAGAGATTTGCAAAAATCTCATCCGATGTCAGTCTTGTGTCACGTCCTACCACAACGTACTTGCACGGAAGAAGTCTGGGAAGGAAGTAACCTACCTTGTAGGCGGTTGTCTTGTCAAAATCCCTGTTGTAGACTCCTCTGATGTCATAAGCTTTGAAAACGCCCATTTTAATCTCCTTTTTTATTTGTCTTTTGTCTTGAATATCATTTCTCTGAACTCCCTGTCAGGGAACTCAAAATAAAACGTTGTCCGGGGTGTGCATACCATGCTCACGGTTTCACTGAACAGCCTCTGAAGAATGTTTGCCCTGCGGGGCCTGATTCCTTTATTGATTGACCTTGCAGCATCCTTTCTGGTTACTGTAACAATTTCCGTGACATCCTCCGCCCTGAAGGAACCGTCAAACGGTACGTACGGCTCTTCATTTTTGGGATGAATCTCTATTCCGAGGAATTTCTGGATATGCTTGTAATCATGAAAACGGAAAAGTCCGTCATCCATCTGAAAAAGCATAACCCCGTAGTCCCTTATGTTTCCGTTGCTGTCTCCGTACCAGATGGAAAAAACCTTCCATCCGATGGTGCCTTTGTACTTCTCTTCAAGGGATCTGATAAAATCCTGCATCCGTGCAATATTCCTCTTTTCAAGTTTAACAGATATAATATGAGTACAAAAGAAAAATTATGGATTACTTAATCAAGGACTTCGGCAAATTATTAAAGAAAAATCACCTCGAAAGAAGGCATGATCTTGGCAGCAGCACAGACTGTATGCGTGTCTATGACCGCAATCAGGCATCTGTTCCTGTGACAGTTGACCTTTATGGGAAGTATGCTAGACTTACAGATTTCTCTGAAGAAGGTCTTTCTGATGACATGTTGGAAGAGCTTAAGGCGGCCTGCGTCTCCAATCTCTATCTCCAACCGTCGGACATTATTGTCACCAGACGGAAGAAAAGAACGGACGGGGAGCAGCATGAGAAAACACAACTTGAACCTGTTGTCACCACCGTAAGTGAGAATGGTCTGTTCTTTGATGTCAATCTCACTTCATACACTGACACCGGTCTATTTCTGGACCAGGTTCTGGCAAGACAGTTCATCCGTGAGCAGAGTGCAGGTACGGATGTTCTCAATCTTTTCTCCTACACCGGCAGCTTCAGCGTCTATGCCGCCGCAGGCGGAGCCAACAGTGTCACTTCCGTAGACCTGTCCTCCACCTATACTTCATGGGCTCAGAGCAATCTTGAGAAGAACGGTTTTTCCGGCACTCCTTTCAAATGCGTGAGTCAGGACGCTTCCGTTTTTGTCCGGAACGCCATAGCTGAGGGTAAAAGGTACTCCATCATCATCTTTGATCCTCCGTCATTCTCCAACAGCCACAAGATGGAGAAGGATTTTGATGTAAGCCGTGACTTTTCCCAATGGATTCACAATCTGGAAAAGCTTCTCACCAGAGACGGTTTCATCTATTTCTCTACGAATTATTCTCTTTTTGAGCTGAAGGGGCTTGACGGTGTTGAGCTTAAAGTAGCTAATGTAACAGATATATTCAGGGCTCCGGGTTTTTCCGCCAAAAACAGGGGTGCTGTCAGGAGTTGGATAATGGCCAAAGAAGAAAACAATCTTTCCCTTAACTGGAAGGAACCCGAAAAGAAGAGCAGACGCCCTCAGGGACGTTATGAAAGAAGAGACAGATTCGAAGGCAGTACGGACAAAGTCCGCAGCCGCAGAAAGCCCGAGAAGCAGTTCGGTCTGAACGAATACAAGGGAGCATCCGAGAGAATGCGCTCTGCCAGGGAGAGGAACAACTACTCCGAGGACAGACCTTACCGCGGTTACAGAGACCGCTCTGATGACAGAGGTGAGAAGAGGGAGTACGAGAGAAGGGACTTCGAGAGAAGAGAGCGCCATGATGATTTGCGTCCCGGCCGCAGATTCGAAGGCAACAGAGACAGACGTCCGTCCTTCCGCTCGGAGTATTCTGAAAGACCTGAGCGCAGAAGATATGATGACAGACCCGTCAGGTCTGAAAGGGCAGAGGACCGCGGATACAACAGATCCGACAGACCCGCACGTCCTGAACGTAACAGATATGACAGATCCGAGAGGTCTCCCCGCAGGTCCTTCTCCGACAAGCCCCAGAGCCAGAAGAGGGAGAAACCCTACGGTTATGAATCCTTCCGCCCTGCCCG
>CAMZFA010000095.1 GCA_947305945.1 uncultured Spirochaetales bacterium
TGGAATTGATTTGGTTGGGATGTGTGTGTACAATATGTATGTACAAATTGTAAAGGGGAGGGTATATGTTTGAAACCAAAGTGTTTAAGAACGGTAACAGCCAGGCTCTTCGTATTCCGCAGGATTTGAGAACCGATAAGAAAAGCTATTTCATTCGCAAAATTGGAGAGACCTTCATTGCCTTTCCCACAGATGACCCCTGGAGTTGCACAAGTGAGGTTATGGGGACATTTCCTCCGGACTTCATGAATGACAGGAACCAGCCGTCCTGGGATGATGTCGGAGCACATGAGGGCTTCTGATGTATCTTCTTGACACAAATATCTGTATCTATCTGATTAAGAATACCTATCCGTCAATGACGGAGAGAGTTTTCTCCATGGATCCTTCGGAACTGTGCATATCCGCAATAACACTTTATGAGTTGGAATACGGTGCAGCTAAAAGCAAATGGAGCGAGCAGACAAGACAAAAGCTCTATATGTTCCTGGCTCCGTTTACAATTCTTCCGTTTGACGGTAAGGATGCTGTGAATGCGGGAATCATCCGGGCAAATCTGGAGAAAGAGGGAAATCCGATAGGCCCCTATGATATTCAGATTGCAGCCCAGGGGCTGGCAAGAAACTTGATTGTCATTACACATAACACGGCCGAGTTCAACAGGGTTCCGGGTCTGAGGACAGAGGACTGGACACTTTAAATACGTATGAATCTGAAAACGCTAAAATTAATTTTTTGAAATTTTTATTTGATTATCAGATATTGAGTTACTCCTGTTCTCCCAAAAAAAGGTGGGGAGAAAAATCCTGTGAAACGACATAAGTATAAGTAAAAGGTAAAAAAACAGGAGGTGTTTATGGCTAAGTGGCTGATAAACAGGGAGGCGGTGACCGTGAGTCCCGCAATTGATGATGATCTGATTATGGAGTATGTCTCTTTCTGTGTGGAGCACAGCCCTTATAAGGAAACGGAGGACAGGGTACCATGCACATGGTTCTTCACCAATGACAACATGCTGACATGTTATTCGGGAAAGATTGCAGAGCCGCTGCTTTGGTTCAGGCTGCTTGTGAAGGAGTTCTTCAGGCCAAGAGGGTATGTGGTGGGAAAGCCGGTGATCATCACTAATGTGAACAAGATGCAGTTCTTTGAACTGAACAGCCAGAGGATTGAGCAGTTCATTGACTGGAAGTTCCGCATCCTGGAGATAGCCGAAAAAAAACTGCTGCAGCACGATTGACTGCAGCAGGATTGCTTACATGATGTTTATGCCGTTTGCCGCGGCTATTTCAAGGTCCTCATCGGGCCAGACGGAAGCCTGGACCTCTCCTATGTGGGCCTTGTGGAGCAGGAACATGCAGATGCGGCTCTGGCCGATTCCTCCGCCTATTGTCTGGGGATATTCTCCGTTGAGAAGTCTTTTGTGCCAGTAGAGGTCCTTTCTGTCCATCTTGCCGCTGGCCTCAAGCTGCTTGAGCATGACTTCTTTGTTGACTCTGATTCCCATTGAGGAGAGCTCGAGGGAGTCCTGGAGGACGGTGTTCCAGACAATGAGGTCACCGTTGAGGGACCAGTCGTCATAGTCGGGGGCTCTGCCGCCGTGCTTGACGCCGTCGGCCAAAGGCCAGCCTATTCCTATGACGAATACTGCGCCGTATTTCTTTGCGGCCTCGTGTTCGCGCTGAGGGGGAGTGAGGTCCGGGTACTGCTTCTGAAGCTCGGAGCTGTCAATGAAGGTTATGTCGTCCGGCAGTGTGGCCTTGCAGGAGGGGTAGTTCTCCGCAACAAGGAACTCCGTGCGCTTCATGGCCTGGAAAATCTTGCGTACGGTCTTCTTGAGGAACTCGAGGTTGCGCTGGCCGTCCTTCATGATCAGTTCCCAGTCCCACTGGTCAACGTAGATGGAGTGGATGTTGTCAATGTCGTCATCCGGGCGGATGGCGTTCATGTCGGTGTACAGTCCGTAGCCCTCTGAAAAGCCGTGATCGGCAAGGGTCATGCGCTTCCATTTTGCAAGGCTCTGGACAACCTCCATCTTCCTGTTATTCATATTGCCCACTTCAAAGGAAACGGGTCTCTCTATTCCGTTGAGGTCATCATTTATTCCGCTGCCCTTGGGCACGAACAGTGTTGATGTGACGCGTGAGAGCTTGAGTTCGGATGACAGCTCTCTTTCGAAGGTGTCCTTTACAAACTTGATTGCACGCTCGGTGAGCTTTTTATCAAGCAGGCTTCTGTAACCCTCCGGTACTGTGATACTCATAATGATTCCTCCTTGTTTGATTATCTGTATATGTATGTTCCAATGGGCGGGAAGCCGTTGAAACATACACTTGCATAGCTGGCAGTATAAGCACCTGCGGCCAAAAAATAAATCCTTTCACCGGCTTTCAGGTCCAACGGCATTTCCATTTTGTAGTTTTCATACATTATGTCCATGCTGTCACAGGTGGGGCCTGCCAGAATGACCGGGCCCACAGGTGAGTTTTCATCCCTGCCGGGGAAATAGGCACTGTACTTTATGCTTTCATCAATTGTCTCAACCATTCCGTTGAACTTGCCGGCATCTATGTAGACCCATCTGACTTCATCTGATGCATCTTTTCTGGCCGTCTCAACTACGGTTGCGGCAAGCACTCCGCTGTCTCCGACCAGGCTTCTGCCGGGCTCCATGATAAAACGCGGTTTTTCTCCGGGAAAATGGTTGTCTATATACTTTTCTATAGTATTTGCGTAGGTCTGAAGGTCTTCCACCGGGTAATTGTACTGTGCGGGAAGACCGCCTCCCATGTCCACAAAGCCCAGCTTTACCGGTGATTTCTCAAATATCTCTGCCGTTGTTTTGAGTGCGTAATCCCAAATCTCCAGGTTGCGCTGCTGACTTCCCACGTGGAAGGAAACTCCTATGGGGTTCAGGCCCAGTTCCTTTGCAAGTGCAATCAGATTAAGAACCATTTCGCTGCTGCAGCCGAATTTGCGTGAAAGCGGCCAGTCGGCGCTGTCTGAATGGGGGAGAAGAACGCGGAAATAGACATTGCTCCCGGGTGCGTTTTCCGCAATCTTTCTTACGTCATTTTCACAGTCTGAAGCAAAGTACCTGACGCCCTTCTCATAGAAATATGCAATATCTTCTGCCTTCTTGATAGTATTGCCGTACAGAAGTTTTCCGGGATCCACGCCCAGGGAAAGCACCTGGTCCAGCTCATAGCGGCTGGCTATATCAAAGTTTGATCCTTCCTCATCCAGCATCCGGACAATCTCATCAAGCGGGCAGGCCTTTACCGCATAGTAAATGTCCGCATAGGAGCACAGGCTCTTCATCCTGCGGTAGTTGTCCCTGATCATCTCAAGATCAATGATTATGTGGGGCGTACCCAGGCTTTCTGACATCTTCAATATTTGTCGGAACTGCGGTCTTTCTGCCAGTTTGTTTCTGTACATAGAGTGTATTATAATAATTGATAATCAATAATCAAGTTCACTTGATGCGGAGGAGGCTTTTATGAACGCCAATCTTGATAAAATTATGCACATGAGAATCAAGAGGACCATGCAGGCCCTTGAGAAGAACAATATGAAGGCCATGTACGTTCCGGGAAAGGAAGAGCTTCTGGCTCTTATGAACACACTCCTTGTGCCCGGTGAGACCATAGGCATAGGCGGAACGGTAACTGCTGTGGAAACCGGCGTAATGGGGCTTCTCAGAAGCGGCAAATACAAATTCCTGGACAGGGAGGCCCCCGGAATTACTCCGCAGGAGAATGCAAAACTTCGTAAACAGGCCCTTCTGTCCGATACCTTCATCACAAGTTCCAATGCCATAACCGAAACGGGCAATCTGTACAATGTTGACGGCCAGTCAAACCGTGTTGCCTGCATGCTTTACGGTCCGGATAGGGTGATTGTAATTGCCGGAATCAACAAGATTGTGCCTGACCTTGCGCATGCCGTTGTCAGGGTGAAGGAAACTGCCGCTCCTGCAAACTGCGTGCGCCTTGACTGCGATACTTTCTGTGCCAAAAACGGCCGATGCATGCGTCCTGTATGTGACAGTTCAGACCTCATGGCTCTTCCTGCCGGTGCTTGTGAGAATTCCATATGCTGCAACTCGGTAATTATGGGCAGGCAAAGAAATAAGGACAGAATTGTTGTAATAATCGTCGGTGAAAGTCTTGGATATTGAGTGCTTTTCGGTGTTTTTCCTTTTCAAAACTACCTGTATGGTGCATAATAGAGATACTTCACTAAAGGAGATGGAAGATGGATAAATATCAGTGCCCTGCATGCGGTTATATTTATGACCCAGAAATAGGCGACCCGGATTCAGGAATTGCTCCCGGAACACCTTTTGAAAGCATCCCGGACGATTGGGCGTGCCCGCTCTGCGGAGTTTCAAAGGATATGTTCGAGAAGTTGGACTGACCTGCATCATTTCCAAAACAGAAGATCAGGGACTGTCGCGTAATGCGATGGTCCCCTTTTTGTTATTATGCCTCAATTCTATGTTCTCCGGCTGCAAATGAGCGCCTCTGAGTGAGCATCAGTGAGC
>CAMZFA010000096.1 GCA_947305945.1 uncultured Spirochaetales bacterium
CGCTTGTGTTCTCATTCTGCCTCATGAATCCGGCGTTTCCGTTGACTGTGGGAAACAGGGAGTTCCAGCTGTTGTCGGCCTGTCTCTTTGCCGTTTCAACATCAAGCTGAGCCGAGACCAGCTGGAGGTTGTTCTTCACGGCCAGATCAACGGCATCCTGCACGCTGAGGTCCAGGGCAGCCAGGGCCGGTACAAACATAAGGGTAAATATCAAAAGAGCGGTTATTCTTTTCAATGTTCTGCTCCTGTTTTCATTCAAGGATGTTCTTCATCGTTCCGGGACCGGAAATCATCAGTCTTATGACCTCATCCCCAATTCCTGTTTGGTGAGTTTATCATATATCAGGTTTTATGATAATGTTTTGTTATATGGATTTGAAGGATTTCAACAGGCGGGTACAGGGAAACATCCCCAGGCTTGGAAAAAGAATAATCAAAACGGCAGTTGCGGTTTACATCTGCCTGGTCATCAACTACCTCAGGGGTTTCGGTGCGGAAACCATGTCAACGGACGCCGCAATAACGGCGCTCATCTGCATGCAGAATACGGTGGACGCCACAAAGCAAAACGCCTTCTTCAGGCTTATGGGAACCCTGGTCGGGGCAGTCTGGGGCCTGGTTTTCATGCTTCTGCTCTACTCCTTCCACAGCAGTCACCACATACTTCTGAGCTACGTTCTCATCTCCCTGGGTGTGATGATTGTCATCTACACCACCGTCCTGATCAAAAAACCAGAGTCTTCCTCACTGGCTGCAATTGTATTCATCTGCATGCTCATTCCTTTCAGCATTGTCGACAGCCCCGCAATGTACGCAATCAAAAGGTTTGACGGAGTCCTGATAGGCACTTTGGTCTCCTTTCTGGTGAACCAGTTCAGACTCCCCATGAAGCAGGACATCAAATCCGTCTTCTTTGTGAAAATCCGTGATCTGGGACAGGACTCCTACTCAAGGCTTTCACCGTCAGTCATCTACCAGCTTCAGAGCCTGTTCTCCAGAGGCGCCAAGGTCTGCCTCATTTCCGACCACGCCCCGGCCTATGTTGCCATGCAGCTCAGCTCAATCAACCCCACGGTTCCCCAGATTGTCATGGACGGTGCGGCCATCTACAGCTCCGCAGATGACCGATACCTCTGGAAGCAGACCATCCCGGACGGGAACGACAAACTTGTCAGGCAGTATCTGGACTCGGAGGGTCTGAACTACTTCATAGCCACGGTTCACCGCAACAAGACCTGCCTGTTCCACTGCGGAAAAGACTACACACCCGAGGAGAAGAAGGTCTACGACAAGCTCAAGAGCTCTCCCTACAGGCATTATCTGCAGGAGGAAGTCTTTGATGAGGCAGAGGTTGTAAGCTTCAAGATAGTGGGGAAAACCGAGGATATAACTGCTTTGGAGAAAAAGCTTTACTCTGATATTCCCGTTGAACGTTTCCGCATTGTCCGCCGCAAGGAAAGGGATGAGAACGACATATCCTCCCTCTACATCTTTGACGCAGACGCAACACTGGACTACGCCAAAACAAAGATCATTGAATTTGTAGGAAAGGGCACACCTCTCACCCCGGTGGATGTCTTCCTCTCGGACGGCTACAGGTACAGAAACGATGCCCTGCACGTGCTTTCTCTTGTTGAGCACAAGTTCGAGAAACCGGGCTTCAGCAGAAACTGAAACAAGCCTCCCTCACCTCATCCAGTATCCCCAGATCCGCAGGCGCCCAGTCAAGTGATTCAAGTTCATCCCTGTCCAGCCACCTGCAGGCAACATGCTCGCTTATTACCGGATCTCCTCCTGTGAGGGAGCATCTGAAAAGCTGCATATTCAGATGGAAGGTCCTGTACTGATACTCAACCGTGGTAATGTACTTTTCAACTTTTATGTCCGCAGCCAGTTCTTCCCTTACTTCCCTTATCAGGGCCTGCTCAGGGCTCTCCCCTTCTTCAATCTTGCCTCCGGGAAACTCCCATTTCAGGGCTGTTTCTCCCCTGTCCGGGCGTTGAGCGGCAAAGAGTTTTCCGTTTTTCATTATGGCTGCACCAACAACCTGAATATTCTTCATGGAAACCATTTTATACAGACTTGACAAAATGCGGCAATGGCATTATGATAAATACATACTAAACAGGTAGGTTTAATAGATATTAACCGCCGGAGCATAGGAAACATAAAAAAGGAGAATGAATCATGGGTAGAGTTTATGAGGATATTACAGAACTTGTAGGAAAGACACCTCTTGTCAAGGTAAAGAATTATTCAAAGGCACACAATCTGGAGGCAAACCTCCTTGTAAAGCTTGAGTACCTGAACCCGGCAGGAAGCGTGAAGGACAGAATTGCCAAGGCAATGATTGAAGATGCCGAAAAGAAAGGCCTTCTGAAGGAAGGCTCGGTAATAATCGAACCCACAAGCGGAAACACCGGTATAGGACTTGCCGCAGTTGCCGCCTCCAGAGGATACAGGGCAATTCTGACCATGCCGGAAACAATGAGCGTGGAGAGAAGAAACCTGCTCAAGGCATACGGTGCTGAAATTGTACTCACCGAGGGTGCAAAAGGCATGAAGGGTGCAATTGAGAAGGCTGATGAACTTGCAAGGGAGATTCCCGGCGCCTTCATCCCCGGTCAGTTCGTGAACCCCGCAAACCCGGCTGCACACAAGGCAACAACCGGTCCCGAGATCTGGGAAGACACAGACGGAAAAGTGGACTTCTTTGTAGCCGGTGTAGGCACGGGCGGCACACTCAGCGGCACAGGGGAGTTCCTCAAGTCAAAAAACCCCGGCGTGAAGATTGTGGCCGTTGAACCGGAGACCTCTCCCGTTCTCTCAAAGGGAGTTGCCGGACCGCACAAAATTCAGGGAATAGGTGCGGGCTTTGTACCGGACACACTGAATACCAAAATCTATGACGAGATTATCCCGGTCTCGAACGAAGACGCCTTCGCAACCGGCAAGGAAGTTGCCAGAAAGGACGGAATACTTGTAGGAATTTCTTCCGGCGCAGCACTTTACGCCGCAACACAGATTGCCTCACGCGAGGAAAACAAGGGAAAGACAGTTGTGGTCCTGCTGCCCGACACCGGAGACAGGTACCTCTCAACTCCCCTCTTTGCAGACTGAATCAGATACTGTAGTCGTAGCTGTCCCTGCCGCTGTCCAGAATGTCCTGAAGGGTAATGCCCTCAAGATATCTGTTCACAACATCATACAGCCCCTGCCAGACGGCAAGCAGTCTGGCATCGGCCGATGCCGCAAGCTCCGCCGGTTCCTCAAGGTTGGGAACCGGGGCAAGGCTGCCTTCCGCAATTTCCAGTATTTCAGCCACAGTGTATTTATCCGGAGTCCGGGCAAGCGCATAGCCGCCGCGGGCTCCTCTTATTGTCTTCAATAATGTCGGACGGTTCAGCAGGGCAACAATCTGCTCAAGGTACTTCTTTGAAATGCCCTGCCGCTCTGAGATATCCCTGAGCGCAACAGGACCGTCATTCTGATGCTCCGCCAGGTCCAGCATCACACACAGAGCATATCTTCCCTTTGTTGAGATTGTCATCAGAATTCCACCTTTCTGGGCGGTTTTGTGAATGAACTGAAAACTGCCGTGGCATCCCTGAGGTAAAGAACAAGGGTGTTGCCGTCATCTTCGTTGTACATGGCTCTCAGTGACGGATATTTGTCCAGCATGTGCTTTCTGGCTTCCCTTCTGTCATCCTCAACCAGTGTTCCGGAGACCCTGAGCCAGTCCCCGTTCATGAAAGCACAGATTTCCACCTTGGGATTCTTCTCAATCTGCTTTGCCACTTCCTTCTTCTTTCCGGTCTGGATGTAGAGTCTGTCTTCAAACAGATCCACCGTTCCGAACGGACGGACACGCGGCTGGTCCCCCTCAGCGGTTGCAAGGTAGTATGTGCCTGCTTTTTCAAGAAATTCAAATACGTCTTTCATACCCGGGCCTCCTGATGTCTTTGTATCTGTCTAATAGTAACACAGGTTCCGGACGTGTGATAGGATACGGTGTTATTTTGTGACTGTGCCGTTCACTATGGCTGCGTACTGATCCTCGGGGATCATTGGAGAGCAGATCTGCTCCATAAGGGCGCTGTCAATGACTCCGCTTTCTGCATACTGTTTTCCCGCCTGCTCAACAAGCTCAAGCCTGGGCTTTGTTACTATTGCAGCCTCGGGTGCATTGAACATGGGACTTTCAGGGACTGTTATAATGGTGTGGTCACAGGGGAAGCAGAGCTTGAACTGCAGGACCGCAGGTTCGAAGTTATGCCTGCTGTTGGGAAAGCCGCATCCGCATATCATGAGGTATCGCAGGCGGCTGAAGTCCGCCTGTTC
>CAMZFA010000097.1 GCA_947305945.1 uncultured Spirochaetales bacterium
TACGCTCGGAGGCGTAAATCTGTTGAGTACGCAATTATATCCGGCATACGCCGGCGTTGAAACAATTTAAATCCCCGAAGGGACCGGGCTTGATTATATCAAGCTCAGTCCTCTTCGTCTATATAGTCGGCATCGGAATCAGAATCATCGACGTAAACTTCCTCATCAATAATCAGATCCTCATCATCCTGAACGCCCTTTTCCTCAGCTCTGCGCTTCTCTTCCTCGGCAAGGCGGTAGAGAGCCTCATCCTTGAGTTTGACATCGCGGTAGCACTTCATACCGGTACCTGCCGGAATGAGATGACCTATGATTACGTTCTCCTTGAGGCCTCTGAGTTCGTCGCGGCTGCCGGCAATGGCGGCATTGGTCAGAACCCTTGTGGTCTCCTGGAAGGATGCGGCGCTGACAAATGAGTCAATTGAAAGCGATGCATGGGTAATTCCGAGCAGACAGGGTCTTGCAACTGCGGGCTGACCACCGGCGGAAATAACTCTGCGGTTCTCCTCGTGGAAGCGGAACTTGTCAACACGCTGTCCCTGGATGAAGGAAGTATCTCCCACGCGGTCAATCTCAACCTTGCGGAGCATCTGACGCACAACAATACCGAGGTGCTTGTCGTTGATGTCTACGCCCTGGAGTCTGTAGACTTCCTGAACCTCGCTGAGCAGGAACTGCTGCAGACTGTTCTCACCGCTGATGGCAAGAATGTCGTGCGGGTTGATGTTGCCGTCGCACAGACGCTCACCGGCCTCAACATGGTCTCCGTCTCTGACAAGGATGTGCTTTCCGAGCAGAATCATGTGCTTGTGCACCTTGCCGTACTCATCACGAACGTCAATCTCTCTCTTACCCTTGACTATGCCGCCGAACTCAACCTCTCCGGAAACTGCAGCAAGAACTGCAACGTTTCTGGGCTTTCTGGCCTCGAACAGTTCTCCGACCCTGGGAAGACCGCCTGTAATATCCTTGGTCTTTGCACCTGCGGTAAGCAGTTTTGCAATTGTATGACCCTTCTTGACATACTGGTTGTCCTCAACCTGGATGTAGGATGAACCGGGCAGCAGGTAGGAAGAAACAATCTTTCCGTTCTCATCCCTGTACGGGTTGCCGTCCGCATCAACAATGAGCAGAGCCGGCTCGGCGCTCTCAATAACATGGTCCGTAACCCTGTAACCTATTGTACCGGTCTCCTCGTTCACTTCCTTGACCAGTGTGGTTCCCTCGGTAAGGTCAACAAATTTAACTATACCTTCAAACTCACTGATAATGGGCTCTGCAAACGGGTCAAACGTAATGATTGCCTGACCTGCGGGAACATACTGGCTTCCGGTTACCTTGAGTTCTGCACCTGTTCTAGCGTTCAGGCGCTCGGAAGAACTGAGCACGTAAAGCTTTTTACCTTCAATCTTTACACGGCCGCCGTGTGCATTGGCAAAGGCTCCCTTGAAGAGTTCCTGCTTGCCGGAAACCTTGTCTCCGTCAGCAACTGCAAGAGATGCGCCTGCGGGGATTGTGAACTCATCAATAACATTTCTGTAGATGATGCTTCCCTTTCTGGTGAACAGGCATGCGGCGTCAAGCTTCTCAGCCGGATCTGCCTCACGCATGACGGTGTTGCCGTTGATGCTTTCAACATAGACCGGGTGCTTGAATGTAACCTTGTTCTCCTCGGCGCTTGTAGATGCCGTACCACCTACGTGGAACGTTCTCATGGTCAGCTGTGTACCGGGCTGTCCTATGGACTGTGCGGCAATGATACCTACGGCCTCACCCACTGCAACAGGTCTGTTGGTGGCAAGGTTTCTGCCGTAGCACTTGCGGCACACGCCGTGGCGGGACTCACAGGTAAGGACGCTTCTGATTACAACCTTGTCAACACCGGCTTCCTCAATCTTCCTGGCCTCGTCATCTGTAATCTCGTGGTCAAGCGGAACAATAATGTCTCCCGTGGCCGGATCAACAACGTTTTCAAGGGTGTAGTGGCCGGTAATGCGCTCCGCAAGCGTAGCGATAACCTCATCCTCGTCCTTGATTGCGCTTCTCTCAATACCGTTTATGGTTCCGCAGTCCTCCTCGTTGACAACAACGTCCTGGGAAATATCAACAAGTCTTCTTGTCAGATAACCTGCCTCTGCAGTCTTAAGTGCGGTATCGGAAAGACCCTTACGGGCACCGTTTGTTGAAATGAAGAACTCAATGATGGACAGTCCTTCCTTGAAGTTGGACTTAATGGGGAACTCAATGATATCGCCGTTAGGCTTGGCCATGAGTCCGCGCATTCCGCCCAGCTGTCTGATCTGGGTCTTGGAACCTCTTGCTCCGGAGTCTGCCATCAGGAACAGCGGGTTGAAGCCGTCCTGGCTCTTCTTCATATCTTCCATCAGCTTGTCGGCAAGCTTTTCATTTGCCTCCGACCATGTGCTGATCAGTGTGTTGTAACGCTCCTCCTGGGAAATCTGACCGTGGTGGTACTGGTCCAGAACCTCGGCCTGCTTCCTGTTGGCTGCCTCAATAATCTCCTTCTTGGCCTCGGGGATAATCATGTCTGAAAGACCGATTGTAGCACCGAACACCGTGGCGTACTTGTAACCAACGTCCTTGATTGCGTCAACCAGACGGCAGACAACTGAGTTGGTGCTGGTCTTGAGGGCCTGTGAGATAAGTTTCTTAAGTCCCTTGTCTCCGAAACACTTGTTCAGATCCTTGCGGAAGTCAATTCCGTTGACCTGGGGAAGTGCATCTGCAAAGAGCAGTCTTCCGGGGGTTGTGTAGTCATTCGGATCCTTGGGGAACAGGAATCTGTCTCCGTTGGGAAGTCTGTAACCTATCTTTGCGTTGTAGGAAAGAACGTTGTTCTCAATGGCAAGGATAATCTCGTCAATGTTGTCAAAGAACCTTCCCTCTCCCCTGGCTCCGTTCTTCTCCCTTGTGAGGTAGTTTATACCCAGAACCATGTCCTGTGACGGATAGACAATGGGCTTTCCGTTTGCAGGGTCAAGGAGGTTGGTTGCGCTGAGCATGAGAGTCCAGCACTCAAGCTGTGCAGCCTGTGTGAGAGGTACATGGACTGCCATCTGGTCACCGTCGAAGTCTGCGTTGAAAGCATGACATACAAGCGGATGCAGCTTTATGGCCTTTCCGTCCACAAGAACCGGCTCAAAGGCCTGGATTCCCAGCCTGTGCAGCGTAGGTGCACGGTTGAGCATTACGGGATGTTCCTTAACAACCTCATCCAGGACTGCCCAGACTTCGTTGGTTTCCTGCTCAACAATGGTCTTTGCCCTCTTGACGTTGGATGCAATCTTGCTCTGAACAAGCTTCTTCATAAGGAAGGGCTTGTACAGTTCAAGGGCCATCTTTGAGGGAAGACCGCACTGATGTATTCTCAGCTCCGGTCCTACAACAATAACCGAACGTCCGGAGTAGTCAACACGCTTACCGAGCAGGTTCTGTCTGAATCTTCCCTGCTTACCCTTGAGCATGTCGGACAGGGACTTGAGGGGTCTGCTGTTTGCACCCTTGACTGCGCCGCGCTTTCTCTTCGAGTTGTCAAAGAGGGCGTCAACGGCTTCCTGGAGCATCCTCTTCTCATTGCGGACAATGATGTCGGGAGCGTGCAGGCTGATCAGGCGCTGCAGACGGTTGTTTCTGTTGATAACCCTTCTGTAGAGGTCGTTCAGGTCGCTTGTGGCAAATCTTCCGCCGTCAAGCTGGACCATGGGTCTGAGATCCGGCGGGATTACGGGAATGACCGTGAGAATCATCCACTCGGGGCGGTTGTCTGATGCAAGGAAGTTGTCCACAACCTCAATTCTCTTGAGGAGCTTCTTGTCAACCTTGTCTCCCTTCTGCCTCATCTGTTCCCTCAGCTCCTCGCTGATGGCTTCCAGATCAAGGTTTGCAAGGAGGGTTCTGATTGCCTCGGCACCCATTCCGGCTGTGAAGGTGTCTCCCACCTTCTCCCTGAGCTTTACGTATTCCTCTTCCGTGAGCAGCTGCATTTCCTTGAGCTCAATGGTCTTGTCCGGACCAATCTCAATCTGCTTGCCTCTGTTCTCCTCACCGGGGTTGATAACAATATACTTTTCATAGTACAGGACGCTCTGGAGGGCGTTTCTGCCCAGGTCCAGAAGATATCCCATACGGGAAGGTACGCTTCTGTAGTACCAGATGTGTGAGACGGGGGAAGCAAGGGTAATGTGACCCATTCTCTCTCTTCTCACCTTTGTATTGGTAACCTCAACACCGCAGC
>CAMZFA010000098.1 GCA_947305945.1 uncultured Spirochaetales bacterium
CAAGCTGTGCGCCTACGCGTGTCTTGATGTGCTTTGATGCCCAGCGGCCGAATGCCGCAGATCCGCCTGTCTTTGTCATCAGGCTTACTATAATGCCCAGAATGACAAGGAATAACAGGATGCCTACGTTGTAGGAGTCTGCAAGAGAAGCTACAACACCGTCATTGAAAACATGGGTAACGGTTCCTTCAAAACTGAAACCTGACCACATGAGACCTCCTGCAACAATTCCGATGAAAAGTGAGGAGTAGACTTCTTTTGTAACCAGAGCAAGAACAATTGCAATGATAGGGGGAAGAAGTGACCAGAAACTCGGATTCATAATAATGTCTCCCTTAATAAAGATTTGCCGGCAGAACCATGTTGCCATAGTTCTACCGCAGAAGACATTCTTCTTCCCGGCTGAAATATGACAGCTCTCCGCGCATTGCGCGACAGTCTGCAGGATATTGTCCTGCAGCCCGGGTATTCTGTTTTACAGGTTTCAGAACCCCTCGGCACCTGACCCTTTCAGCGTTTCCCGTTACCTGTATGTCGGAAACGTCTACTTTTGACAGATGCACCTCCATCATGATTTGATTCGGCTTTAAACAGGACTCTACAGAAAAAGGAGAATTAGGTCAATAGAAGGACCCGCGGTTTTACAATCAGAAAAAGAGGTTGTATAATCTGTCGTATGGAAAACGAAGATGTTCTGAGGCTTGAAGCCGACAGCAAGAATCTTGAGAAGGTCATTGAGTTTGTAAACTCCCACCTGGAGCGGTCCGGCTGTTCCGAAAAGACCAGAATGCGCATTGAACTGAGCGTTGAGGAGATATTTGTCAACATTTCCAGCTATGCCTACAGTCCGGATGTGGGTCCTGTGACAATTTCCGTTCAGACGGATCCCGAAGACCCGTCAGTGACAATTGAGTTTTCCGACAGGGGCAGGCCTTACAATCCCCTTGAGAGGGAGGATCCGGATGTTGGAAGTCCTGCAAGCGAGAGAAGCATAGGCGGCCTGGGAATCTTCCTGGTCAAGAAAACCATGGACAACGTAGAGTATACCTATCGGGACGGACACAACATCCTGACAATAAGAAAAAAACTGGATTGAAAGCGGGGAAGGCGGGAATGACTCTGTTCGATGAGGCTGCAATCTTCAGCCTGAAGGCCCACGAAGGCCAGAAAAGAAAATTTACGGATACACCTTTCTTCCTCCATCCCATGGAAGTGGCTGTCATTGCTTCCTCAATGACAGATGACCCGGAGGTTCTTGCCGCTGCCTTGCTGCATGATGCTGTTGAGGATGCCGGTGTATCTATAGATGAAATAGAAAAAAGGTTCGGCAAGCGCGTTGCCGCCCTTGTGGCATCTGAAACCGAGGACAAGATGCCCGGTATTCCCGCTTCCGTCTCCTGGTTGGAAAGAAAGAAGGCAACACTGTCATTTCTTCAGAATTCACGGGACAGGGGTGTGAGAATCCTCTGGCTGTCCGACAAACTGGCAAACCTGAGGTCTTTTGTCCGCATATTCCGCAGAGAGGGAAACTCAATGTGGGCAAAACTGAACCAGAAGGACAGGCTGATGCACAAATGGTACTATTCAAAAATTCTCGAGGCCCTGTCCGATTTGAGTCAGGAGGAGCCGTACAGGGAACTTGAGAACTGTTATGAGGTGCTTTTCAATGAGTGAAGATAATATTTTTACATACAGACTCTCGGGCAGAATAGATTCTTCAAACGCAGCTGAGGTTGAGCAGGACATTGAAAAAACCATGGATGGGAATCCGGGTTGCGAAATCCGCTTTGATGCATCGGACCTGAAGTATATTTCCAGTGCGGGCCTGAGGATTCTCCTGAAGATAAGAAAGAAGCAGGGCAGACTTTCAATATTCAATCTCAGCAATGAGGTCTATGACATTCTTGAAATGACAGGCTTTACCGAGATGCTTGATGTGGAGAGGGCCTACAGGCACATATCACTTGAGAACTGCAGCGAGATAGGGCACGGCTCAAACGGTGCGGTCTACAGACTGGATCCGGAAACCGTGGTCAAGGTGTACTATGATCCGGATGTCCTTCCTGAAATAAAAAGAGAGAGGGAACTGGCCAGATATGCCTTTGTAAAGGGTATTCCCACGGCCATTTCCTTTGAGATTGCAATTGTGGACAAGATGTACGGCTCAGTTTTCGAACTGCTGGATGCCGACTCCATGTCCCGTCTGATAATAAAGAATCCCGCAGATCTTGATACCTATGTCCGTACGGCGGTGGATCTTCTGAAGAAAATCCACTGTACCGAAGCCGAGCCTTCCAAACTGCCCGATGTGAAAACCCGCGTTCTGCAGTGGGTATGTGATATTCAGGAAAGGATTGATGAAAAGACATATGCAAAACTCAGGGCCATGGTGGAGGAGATTCCGGATGTCCGGTTTTTCATCCACGGGGACTATCACACCAACAACATAATGGTCCAGAAGGGGGAGCCGGTTCTCATAGATATGGATACAGTGTCCTACGGCCATCCGGTCTTTGAATTCGGGTCGTCCTTCCTTGCATACAAGGGTTTCTCCACGGTGGACAGAAGTGCGGTCAGGAACTTTCTGGGCCTGGATTACGATGTTGCCGTAAAGTTCTGGAACAGATTCCTCAGGCTGTACTTTGAGGGTCACACGGAACAGGAGGTGGCCGTTATTGAGAAAAAGGCCATGACAATAGGTTATCTGCGGCTGCTCAGGCGCACCTACAGGCGCGATGCTGACAACACGGCCCTGATAAAAGCCTGCAGGGAAAACCTGGTGAACCTTGTCTCCGAACTGGATAACCTTTACTTCTGATCCGTACGGTGCTTGAACTAAATTCTGTCTCTTTATATAGTAGTTTGCTGAAAAGGAGTTTTTTGAATGGATAATCAAAGAGAAAAACTTGGAAGCCGCCTGGGCTTCATCATGCTCAGCGCAGGTTGTGCAATAGGTTGCGGAAACGTTTGGAAGTTTCCGTGGATGACAGGCCAGTTCGGCGGCGGCGGTTTTGTAGTGGTATATTTCCTCTGCCTTATTCTGCTCGGACTTCCGTCTCTCACAATGGAACTTGCCATTGGAAGAGCAGCTCAGGCCAGCCCCATCAGAATGTATCAGAAGCTTGAGAAAAAGGGCCAGAAATGGCATATCCACGGTGCATTTGCACTTCTGGGAAACATTGCACTCATGGCTTTCTATACGGTTGTAACCGGATGGATGCTCTATTATTTTGTCATGTTCCTTACAGGAAAGAGTGCAAATCTGGGATTTGTTTCCATGATCACAAACCCCACAGTCAACGTTGTCTACCTGGCAATTGCGGTTGTTCTGGGTTTCGGAGTTCTCTGCTTCAATCTTCAGGGAGGACTTGAGAGGGTTACAAAGTACCTCATGACGGCTCTTCTTGTTCTGATGATTGTTCTTGCAGTCCACAGTGCAACACTTTCAGGTGCCAAGGCAGGTCTTTCATTCTACCTTGTTCCGGATTTTTCAAAGATCAACGGTTCCGTTGTTGTAGGTGCCATGAACCAGGCCTTCTTCACACTGTCCATCGGTATTGGTGCAATGGCCATTTTCGGCAGCTACATAGGCAAGGAACGCTCACTGATGGGTGAATCTCTGAACATTATCCTTCTTGATACATTTGTTGCCGTAATGGCAGGCTTCATAATGTTCCCCGCATGTTTCACATACGGAATTGAACTGAATGCAGGTCCGGCCCTTCTGTTCGACACAATGGCAACAGTATTCAACAACATGGGCGGCGGCCGCGTCTGGGGAAGCCTCTTCTTCCTGTTCATGGTCTTTGCAGCAATGTCAACGGAGCTTGCCGTATTTGAGAACATTCTGGCCTGTGTCAGGGAAGTGACAGGATGGAGCAGACCCAAGGGAAGCATCATCTGTGCAGTAGGTATTTTCCTTCTCTCCCTTACAACAGCCCTCGGATACAGCGTATTCAGTTTCCAGCCCTTTGCTGCAGGAAGCGCATGGCTTGATTTCTGGGATTTCATTGTAAGTACAAACCTGCTCC
>CAMZFA010000099.1 GCA_947305945.1 uncultured Spirochaetales bacterium
TGATTTCCGGGAATACGGGAATACCCTTGTTCTGGACATTGATTGCAGCCTCGATGATAGCTCTTACCTGCATCTTCAGAATTTCGGGATAGATGATTGCAAGACGGCAGCCTCTGAAGCCGAGCATGGGGTTGAACTCATGCAGCTGTGCAACCTTCTTTGCAATTTCCTCAACGTTGATACCCAGCTTGAGAGCCAGTTCATGACGTGTTGTGCTGTCATTGGGCAGGAACTCATGGAGCGGCGGGTCGAGAAGTCTGATTGTTGCGGGAAGACCCTTCAGTTCCTCGAACATTGCCTCAAAGTCAGATCTCTGCATGGGAAGAATCTCTGCAAGTGCATCTTCTCTCTCGCGGAGGTTGTTTGCAAGAATCATCTTTCTCATGCTGATGATTCTCTGACCGCCGAAGAACATATGCTCTGTTCTGCAGAGACCGATTCCCTCAGCTCCGAGAAGAACAGCCATGTGGGTGTCCTGGGGAGTATCGGCATTGGTTCTGACTTCCATGGTCTTGATTTCATTCACAAATTCCATGAACTTCTTGTAGTTCTGATACAGGTTGGAATCCTCTTCCTTCATCTGGCCCTTGAGGACCTGGACAATCTCTGATTCCTTGACCTCAATCTTCTGTGCAAAGACATCACCGGAGAAGCCGTCGATTGAAATGAAGTCACCTTCCTTTACTGTGATACCGTTGACCTCGAATTCCTTCTTTGCAAGGTTCACAACAATCTCACCTGCACCTGAGACACAGGGGCAACCCATACCTCTGGCAACAACGGCTGCGTGGCTGGTCATACCGCCGCGGCATGTCACAACACCTCTTGAAACGGCCATACCGCCGATATCTTCAGGAGAAGTCTCTGTTCTGACAAGAATTACGTCTCTTCCTTCCTTGGCTTTCTTCTCAGCTTCCTCAGCTGTGAAGTATACCTGACCGCAGGCGCCGCCGGGTGAAGCATTCAGACCGTGTGTAACGGGTTTGATCTTGTTCTTCTTGATGAATTCCTGGTCAAGGACCGGAGCGAACAGCTTGTTGAACTCACCTGCGGGAACACGTGAAACAGCTGTCTTCTTGTCGATAAGACCTTCCTCAACCATTTCAACCTGTGATCTGAGCCATGAGAAGATGGTTCTCTTTCCGCTTCTTGTCTGGAGCATGAAGAGCTTTCCTTCCTGGATTGTGAACTCCATGTCCTGCATGTCGTGGTAGTGCTTCTCAAGAATCTCTCTGATATCACAGAGCTGCTTGTAGACTGCAGGGTTGACGTCACAGAGTGTCTGGATGGACTGAGGTGTTCTGATACCTGCAACAACGTCCTCACCCTGAGCATTCATGAGGTACTCACCGTAGAACTTGTTGTCACCTGTTCCGGGGTCACGTGTGAATGCAACACCTGTACCTGATGTCTCGCCCATGTTACCGAAGACCATTGACTGGACGTTTACGGCTGTTCCGAGGAGACCGCGGATGTCATTCATCTGTCTGTACTTGATGGCTCTGTCATTGTTCCATGACTTGAAAACGGCATCAATTGCCTTGAAGAGCTGTTCATAGGGATCAACGGGGAATTCCTCAGCTGTGTGGCGCTTGTAGATTCTCTTGTATCTCTTAACCAGGTTCTTGAGCATATCTGTTGTAAGCTCATAGTCCCATGTAATTCCCTCTTCGTCCTTGATATCCTGGATGGCTTCTTCGAACTTTGCATGGGGAACGCCCATTACAACATCTCCGAACATCTGGATGAATCTTCTGTAGCTGTCCCAGGCAAAACGCTCGTTGTTTGTCTTTTTTGCCATTGCCTCAACTGTGTCGGGATTGAGACCGAGGTTGAGAATGGTGTCCATCATACCGGGCATTGACTGTGCGGCACCTGAACGGACTGAAACGAGAAGAGGATTTGCTGTATCACCGAGTTTTGCACCCATCAGGTTCTCGAGCTGCTTGAGATTGAGCAGAACCTCGTCCTTCATTCCCTCGGGATATGCGCCGTCATTCTTTGAGAAGTAATCACATGCGGCTGTGCTGATTGTGAATCCGGGAGGAACCGGAAGGCCGATGTTGGTCATCTCGGCAAGGTTTGCACCCTTACCGCCGAGAACGTCCTTCATGCTGGATGTTCCTTCAGCTTTTCCGTTGCCGAAGAAATAAACCCATTTTGTTACGTTGTTAGCCATAAATGAATTCCTTTTTCAGAGTAATATTTACTAAAGAAATTCTATCTTTATTTATATGGCGTAGTCAACTTGGATTATTCAGGCTATATAGGCCTTCAGTTCCCTTATTTCGCTGTCCTGCTGCATTGAGGAAAGGACCTTTTTCTCAATCTGTCTGATTCTTTCCTTGGTAAGACCGTAAATGTCTCCAACCTCCTTCAGGCTCATGGGTTCGGTGTCATGAAGACCGTATCTCATGATTATGACATTGCGGTCCCTTTCGGAAAGTGAATCAAGGATTCTGTCAATTGATTCGGTAAGGGATTTCTCTATGATCTCGGCCTCGGGACCGGGCATGGGGCTCTCAATGAAATCGCCGAAGGTGCTTCCCTCTCCCTCCGTGAGCGGAGTATCAAGGCTTGTCACGTTTGAGGCATAACTGAGAAGCTCATTCACATCGTCCTCGGACATGGAGCATTCCCTTGCAATATCCTCAAGTGTCACGTCGTCACCTGTTGCCTCGAGTCTGGCCTTTGCACCCTGGACCTGCAGGAATTCCGCATTCTTGTTCATTGGAAGCCTGATCATTCTGGACTTGTCACCCAGTGCCTTGAGAATGGACTGTCTGATCCACCATATGGCATAACTTATGAAGTGGTTGCCTGTCTCCGGCTCAAACTTGTCCAGAGCTGTTATGAGACCTACGTTGCCTTCGGAGATAAGGTCTGCAAGCGGAAGACCCCTGTTCTGGTACTTCTTGGCTACACTTACGACAAACCTTGAGTTGGACTCTATGAGTTTTGCCCTGGCAGCCTCATCACCTTTTTTGGCCCTCAGTGCCAGTTCAGTCTCTTCCTCCCTGCTCAGAAGAGGGATTCTGTTTATTTCTTCAATATATGTGCTCAATGCTGTTTTTTCTTTCATCATGCCATCTATATAGCAAGATGCATGCCAAGAAAACTATCTGATTTTAATACAAAGAGTTAATAATAAATGACCTTTTGGATGACAAATAAAAAAAGGGTCATTATGACCCAAGTCTTTCCAGAAGTCTCAAATCCGGGTCATTTTTACCCTCAAGATGCAGATCTATGGATTTGAAGAAACCGTATTCATCCGAAATGGTGAATTTGCCCTCCTTCATATAGGCATCCACATCATTCCAGGCTTCTTTTATGCGGGTATATACATTATGTATCTGCGTCATATTGTCGCAGTGCCCTGACATCTTCATTATCCATGAAGCCATCTGGATTCTGTAAAAACTGAGCCAGTCGGGGCTGCAGTCATTGTCTTCCTCCAATGCCAGGATCAGGTTGCTGTAATACTCTATCAAGCCGCATATACCGGATTTCATACGGCAAAGATAATCATAAAAACTGAAATCGTAAACCTTGCCGAAAAAAATGATTGAAGTTATATTTGCATTGTTGATGAAAAATCAAATCTTAAGGAGCATTTATTATGGATATCAGACCACTCGGAGAAAGAGTACTTGTCAAGGCTGAGCAGGCTGAGGAAAAGACAGCCAGCGGACTTTTCATTCCCCAGACTTCACAGGAAAAGACACAGTTTGCAACAGTTGTTGCTGTTGGAGATGACGTCAAGACCGTAAAGAAGGGAGAGAAAATCCTTCATGACAAGTATTCCGGAACATCACTCAAGATGGACGGAGATGATTACCTGATTCTCGACATTAAGGATGTCCTTGCCGTAATCAAATAATCCCGGTATTAATTAACAACATTACCAGAAGGGACTGTAGCAGAAATATCAACTGCACAGTCCCTTAATTTTTGCCCCTTTCAGCCTCGCCTACCCCCGTTTACCCTGTCTTTGCCCCGCTTATCCTCGCCTATCCTGTCTT
>CAMZFA010000100.1 GCA_947305945.1 uncultured Spirochaetales bacterium
AAGCAAATGCATCAGGGTATGCATCAGCTTATGCACATGAGCGCTATAGTTATTTTTCAAGAAATCACTACTATCTCTGTTCAACGAGTATGATAGAAAACGCACAAATTCGAAATCCTATCATAAAAAGTATGATAGAAATTCCAGAATACAGGCTTCCTATCATATTAACTTTCAGATTTCAGGTTGCTATATGCGGGAAAGAGGGGTACACGTAATAAAAAAATAGATGTTTTGAGGGCTCTTTATATTACATCTCACATGCAATGGGGTAAAACACTCCTTGGAGACGGACATTTTCAAACGTAATTTCCGCTTCCCCCGCAACGTAGAAACCGGCGTAAACGTATTCCGGATCCACACCGGTCAGGGGATAGTCAAAACCTGCAGAAACTGTCTCGTTATCATAAGAAAGGGCAAAGCCTTCACGGTTGGCAACAATCTTCAGTTCTGCAACCGTTCCCGGAGAAAGGCTGACAGGGCGTCCGGGGGTTTCACAGACCAGTGTACCGCTTTTGCGTCCGAAGTTCACCGCAGCGCCCTGGTTGAGCACCCCTGCTGCAACATAGTCTCCCATGGGGGCGGAAATGCAGCTGTCAATGAAAAGGTCATCGCGCACCATGAGGCCGAATGAAGTCTGATTTGCAGGAGCAAATGAATAGATTTTTGCTCTGGCCGAAAGGGTGAATTCTTTTCCTGCCGGAAGTTTCACATAGTAGAAAAGAACAGCATCATTGTAGGATGTTATTCTGCCGCTGTTCTTTGTACCACAAAGAGTTATCTCATTGCATGACACAATGGAGACAACGGGTTTCTTTTCGGAAACGGCGGTGTTGTCATAATCGCCGAAGGCAGTGCCGTGCCAGAGTGTGCCGTCTGATCCGGTGAACACGGGCCATGTGGATGCGTCCATCTGTGCCTGTGTGGGGGCCTTGTATTCTACAAGCCTGAATCCGGAATTGACGGAGGCGAAAAAAGAGGTTTCATAGGCAGGCTTGGGGGCGTTCAGGCTGAAGACGGCAAGGCGCGGTGCGGTTTGGGCGGCAAGAGCAGAAATGAGCCAGGCATTAAGTGCGGCGCCGTATCTGTTTGTGTGGGTCATGTCAAGACCGGTGGGAATAAGGCTACCATCTTCAGCGCGCTTTGCACCTGCAAATGAGTGAAGGTACTGCGCTCCACAACCCAGAGCTACGTTTTCCGCCATTGTAGCTTCCGTGAGATCAATATACTCCACGTACAGCCCCTCATGTCGAAGTTGGACAACCATGTCCAAAGCGGCTTTTCTGTAGTTTCCGCCCCTGAAAAGTCTTCCGCCCACCGTCTGATCCCGGGTGATGTGGCCCTGGATTGAGTTGTAGCTTTCAGGCGTGTTCTCTTGCGTGAGGCGTGCAACCGGAGTACAGACCACAGGGATGACATTGCGCTCAAGTGCCGGCTTTATGTAGTTTGTGTAAAGGCTGTGTGCAAAACTGCCGGGCGTTCTGAAAGTGCCGTTCGGGTCTGTGTATCTGGCTTCTTCGGGTTTCTCGTCGTTGTGGCCGAAGCCTATGATGAGAAACTGCGCCCCCTCTGCGCTTCCCAGGCCTTGCATCAGGTCCCTGTAATTGCTCATCCCGGTGAAGTCTTTTGAAGACGCACCTGAACGGGCAAGATTGTACACACGGGCAGAGAAGTAGTTTCCAATCTGACTTCCGTATCCCTCGCGCGGTATGTAATAACTGTCATTGAAGGCCGAAACCGTTGAATCCCCAACAACCCATATTGTGGCATTTGCTCTGTTCATCTGCATTCCTTCTGCTTTGATTTTAGAAGAATAGCCGGCTGTCCTCAAGTATTGCGGTGCGGACGCTCCAATGAATTGGGGTCAATTCAAGCGCGATGGCCCCTATTTATTTGACTTCAGAATGAGAATGATGGCACCGGAGCCGCCGTCCTCTGCCTTGGGGTGGAGAATGCATTCACGGACACAGTGGTGAAACTGGACGGAGTTGATTATTTCAGGGCGGATTACGCTTCTGCCGCCCGGAGAATGCAGGCCCTTGCCTGTGATGATGCGGATTTTGAGAAGACCGCGTGCATGGCAGTCCTCAACAAAGGAAACGGCGGTGGAGACTGCGTCTTCGAACTTCACACCGTGAAGATCCAGCTCATCCTGAACCTTCATACGGCGGATTGAATTGATTGAAACAAACTCAACGCCCTGTCGGTCGGAACCGGCAAGGCGTTTTTTCAGAGCTTTTTCCTCATCATGGGAGGAAGTCCATTGTTTATAGATATCTGCAAAATCCACGGTCAGATTGTTCTAACGTCATAACTCTTTGCAAGGGGTTTGACAATTTCGGTTACCTGATCGGTGTTTGTGTTCTCAAGCTTGAAAGTGAGGACCTTGGTATCCGATGTGGGGCCGTCCATTGTTCCAAGGGAGACAATATTGATTCCTGCCTTTGAGAAGCGGTCTGCAAACTCGGACATGACTCCCATCTTGTCCTGGACAAGGGCCTCAACGCGGACACCTTCGTGTTTTGCACCGAGCAGCTCGAGGAGGATCTTGAAGAGGTCACTCTTTGAGACAATACCGATGAGGTAGCCCGAGTCATCCATGACGGGAAGACATGAGAGGTCGTTCTCGACCATCAGTCTTACTGCTTCCTCAATGGTTGTGTCCTTCCGGATTGTCAGAGGTTCCCTTGTCATAATGCTCTTTACCTTCAGCTTGTCCAGAAGAGCATTCATCTCAAAAGCGCTGAGAGTTGATGCCGGGGAAGGAGTGGAAAGAAGAATATCTTTCTCGGAAATAACACCAACAAGCCTTCTGTTTTCATCCAGAACAGGCAGTCTGTGGACCTTGTCCGCCTTCATCTTGGCTTTTGCTTCGGAAATGCTCATGTTCGGTGTTGCAACACCGGGATTCTTCTTCATTCTGTCAGCAATAATCATACGGGAAACCTCCTATTTGAAACTGCAAGTTTCAGACAGTTAAATAATAACACAGATTAGGCGCCGAGGTAGGCTTTTTTTATGTCCGGATCTGAAATCAGATCGGATCCCCTGCCCGTCTTAACAATCTTACCGGTCTCAAGAACATAGGCTCTGTCGGCAATTGAGAGAGCCGCCTGAGCGTTCTGCTCAACCAGAAGAATTGTGGAACCTGCCTTGTGCAGATCTCCGATAATATCGAAGATAAGGTCTACAAGAAGCGGTGCAAGACCCATTGAAGGCTCGTCCAGCATTATGAGCTTGGGCTTAGCCATGAGGGCACGTCCCATTGCAAGCATCTGCTGCTCACCGCCGGAAAGGGTTCCGCCTATCTGGGTGCGTCTTTCCTTCAGACGCGGGAAGAGCTCAAAGACCTGCTCCATGCTTTCCTTGATCTCCGAGTTGGGCCTTGTGTAGGCACCCATCTCAAGGTTCTCCTCTACGGTAAGCCCCAGGAAGATACGCCTGCCCTCGGGAACCATTACAAGGCCTGTCTCAACAATCTTGTTGGGGGCCATGTGGGCTACTGAGGAGCCCATGAAGGAGATTTCGCCGGTCCTGGACCGGAGAAGACCGGAGATGGTGTTCAGTGTGGTTGACTTGCCTGCTCCGTTTGCGCCTATGAGTGTGACAATCTCACCCTCGTCAACGTTGAAGGAAATGTCGGAGATGGCGTGGATGGCACCGTAGTAAACGTTAATGTTCTTTACATCAAGAATTGTACCCATCAGTCCCTCCTCTTGCCCAGGTATGCCTCAAT
>CAMZFA010000101.1 GCA_947305945.1 uncultured Spirochaetales bacterium
TTCTTTCACCTTTGTTCATAATTCTTGCAATTCTTGTGAAACTTTCTTCGCCCGGACCTGTTTTCTATAAGCAGAAGAGAGTCACGTTGGACGGTAAGGAGTTCACCATGCTCAAGTTCAGGAGCATGAGGACTGATATGAAGGAAACCGGCGGTGCTCATTGGACTGAGGTGAATGATCCGAGAATCACTCCCATAGGAAGGCTTCTCAGAAAGACCAGTCTTGATGAGATTCCGCAGTTCCTGAACGTCATTCAGGGTTCTATGAGCCTCATAGGTCCCAGACCCGAAAGGCCGGAACTTGAGAAAAAGTTCATCAAGGAGATTCCGGGCTACAACATGAGACACCGCATGAAGGCGGGAATATCGGGTTGGGCCCAGGTCAACGGACTGCGCGGAAACACTTCTCTTGAAAAGAGGATTGAATATGACCTTTACTACATAAGCAAATGGTCCTTCGCCTTTGATCTGAGAATTGTATTCCTGACTTTCTTCAAAGGATTTGTGAACAAGAATGCCTACTAAGAAAGCTATTGCCGTTCTGCTGCTTGCCCTTATTCTGCTTCCGGTTTTTGCCTTCAATGCAGCCGGGAGTTTCCTTTCTGAGTATCCCGGGAATCTCTTGGAATCCTTTTTGTCCGGAGAAGCTCCGGAGATGTACACGGTAAGAGGGGACAGGGTCTCGTCGGTTCTTCCTGACGGAACCATAATGAAGGACCTGGCACAGAAGGTTGAGGTTCTTGACTATGCATTTTCCCAGTCCCTTTCCACATTCTGCCCCTATCCTGACTCCTTGAAGGATTTATCCGATTCTGAAAAACTTCTTGCGGTATTCAATATGGCTCAGGGAATATCAACCATCAAGGGTGTTACATACCTGTCACACTCATCAGGTTATAAGGAAGAAACCCTTTTTTCAGATGCATATGTGATAACAAATCCTGAAAAGAAAAGTTCCAGAATTGATGATCCTGTTTCCACCTCTGTGCCCGAGAGGCAGTCATGCTATGTCTACCTCAGGGATTCACGTTTCGGAGGAAATGTCTATTCAGTGGAGTATTATTGCTATAACAACGAAATATTTCTTGAGATAACAAACTACAAGGCCATGAAGTACATGGGGTTCAAGTGTGTTGAGAAGGGCAACCTTCACCTGTATCTTGATGCATGTCTTACCGATGAGGGAATCATGATTTCAGGTCTTGCAGTTGCCTACAACCAGAAGCCGGAGGTCAATGTTCTGATAACAACCGTGGATCTTCCCACGGCCTTCCTCAAACGTGTGGCTTCACTCAAGAACTGGTTCATTGACCGCATAGAAAACTACGGAAACTGATATGATAATTGCGTTTTCACTGACAATATTCCTGACAACTCTTGCAGCCTTTTTGTATGTGGCGGCTGTAAAGACTGCCGCTCTGATTGTCCGTCCGCCGCTTGCGACAAGAGAGTTTGACCTGAAGAAGATGAAGGAGGCGGGTTTTGACCCTCAGGCCTTCCTTGATTCCCTTCCTGCACCGGAAAAGTTTGAATGCACTTCATTTGACGGCACTTTGCTGGGCGGAGAGCTGTACAGAACAGGTGAAAAAGGTGTCTGTGTTTTCTGCCACGGCTGGAACGGAAACAGTTTTGAAATGCTCAAATACGGTCCAGTTTACCGCAATCTGGGCTTCAGTCTGGTGTTCTACAACCACAGATACAGCGGGGAGCATGCCGGAAAGGGTGTTTTGTGTACAATGGGTCAGAACGAAAGCCTGGACCTGGAGTGTGTCTGTAGGACCGTAAGCTCTCTGTTTCCGCCCGGGACAAAACTTGCTCTTCACGGTGAGAGCATGGGTGCCTCCTGTGTTCTCATGGCCGCCCCGCACATTGAAAACCTTACATTCTGTGTTGAGGATTGCGGCTTTTCATCAATGAGGGAGGAGATAATCCATCTCATCCGCTCAAGAAAAGCACCGGCCTCACCCATAATCGATATCATCTCTTCAATACTGAAAAAACGTTATTCTGTGGACATGGACGGCATTCAGCCGGTAAAGGATGTGGAAAGCATTGAATGCCCGGTCCTTTTCATCCACGGAACCGGCGATACTTTTGTCCCGTCATGGATGTCTGAAAAGCTGTTTGAATCAAAGAAAAAAGGGGTGAGGGAACTTAAATTGTTTGAAAATCCCTACCATGCTGCCACCGTTTTAAGATATCCCGAAGAATACAGTGCAAATATTGAAACTTTTGTGCGAAAAAACTGTTTAGACTGATGAATATGGTTTAATATAGATACAAATAGAAGGAGACAATTATGAAAAAAGCAATTCTTTCCATTTTGATATTCATGATTGCACTTTCCGGTGCTTTCGCTCTGAAGGATGGTTTTCACTACGGAGTTGAGTCCCATGTTGATTATGACATGGTTCTGAATGATGACACAGTGCCCAACGAAGCAACCTTTGTTTTCAATCCCTACTTCAGGATTGACAATGTATTTGAGCTCAAGCTTCGTGCCGCATGGAAACCTCTTGCAGACGGAAACAACGGCTTTGATTATCTTTTTGATTTCAAGACAGATGATTTCTACGTATTCACAGGTTCGGTTCTCAACTACCTTGATACCCTCAGGTTCCAGACCGGTATGTTTGACTTCGGTATTGTAAGAACAGACTCCGATGATCCTCTCAGAAAACTCAGCGGTGAAACCGCATACAAGGCTTATGTCAGACTCAATGCCGAAATTGTTAAGGCTTATGTCGAGTCAACCGACTTTGTAAAGATACCCGGGTTTGGTTATCACTCCGCACAGCATGCCGGTGCCGAGTTCAACGTAGGTCTGGTCGGAGTTGTTGCAGAGGCATTCCATGAAGGTTTCTCCGAAGGTTCACTTACTATTGAGAACTTCAAGTCCCACCGCTTCATTGCTAAGGCCGGAATCAAGATGCAGACTCTTGTCAGACTGTTCGAGTTCGGCAACTACATTACAACTGATATTGTGAATGCTCACCTTGGAACAGAAGATTACAGTTACAAACTCTTCGACCGCTGGCGTGTTGATGTAAACGGAAAGCTCAACGCAGGTCCGTTTGTTGTGGATGCAACAGTATTCTACAACAACAAACTGCCCGATGAGGTCCTTCCTGCTGATTCCAAATCCTATGGTGTAAAGGCAGAGGCAAAGGCCAACTTCAATGACTTCTTTGATCTGAAGCTCTACGGCGTTGTTCCCCTGTCATTTGATCCGTTCGAGTTTGTAAGGGATTCGGAAGGAAAAACTTATGACAAGTTCGGCGCAGAGGTCAAGGTAGGAAAATGGTGGTATGCCGGCGGCGGTATTGAGATCAATCATCTCATCTCCGATCTTGAGCAAAGCAAGACAGTCAAGGAAATGGTTGATGCAAATGAGCTCTGGCTCAAGTGCGGACTCAGCACAAGAAATCTTGATGTTTACGCCAAGGGCACCATTCTTAACCTTGACGGTTTTGTCACAAAACTTTCAATCGGTGCCACATTCCGCGCAGACAACTTCCTTGCCTATCCCGCAGAGTGATTCAATCATTTCTGAAAGTTGTTGTTCCGGGGCTGTAACAGATGTTACGGCCCCTTGCTTTTAAAGGGCAAAAAAGTAATAATAGTTGTGCAACGGGCGTGTAACTCAGTGGGAGAGTGCTACCTTCACACGGTAGAAGTCGTTGGTTCAAACCCAATCGCGCCTATCG
>CAMZFA010000102.1 GCA_947305945.1 uncultured Spirochaetales bacterium
CATCTGAGCAATGTGGACTTGCCCGTGCCAGAAGGTCCGATGATGCTTATCACATCCCCGTTGTTGATGGTAACGTTTATATCCTTGAGAGGAATGGTGTTATCATCAAACTCCTTTCTCAAATGACGTATTTCAATCATCTGCAATTCCCTAGGCAGAATGGCATTCGTCCGGAAGTCGTCTTACTTGACTAGGGGCGCACCACATGCATTGTTTGCCTCCCGGACTGTGGGGATTCTTAGGTATAGTTGGTCCCCGCACTCTACAAGGGTCACCATAAAGGCAAATCGTCAAAGGGTCAACCCATTATAAAGACTTTTTTTATATTTTTTCCGACCATAAGGAAAGAGCCGCAACCAATCAGCTGCGGCTCTTTGTATTTTCTGATGTTATCAGAGTTTAAATGGCTTTATCTGCCTTACTACGTCAAGGATTGTTCCGTCCCTGGCTTCAAGGACTGCAACAACCTTGTCTTCCCACTGGAGGTCATCGGGAGTACCTACAAGGCTGTATGCCTTTTCCTGCAGGCTCTCAATTGTGACATGGGGAATGCCGGCATCATCAAGACACTTGATGAGATCCGGTCTGAGCGGGTTGACTGCAATGCCGTAGTCTGTGACAAGTACGTCAACACAGTCTCCGGGTGTGGTTACTGTAACAACGTTCTTGCAGACTGTTGCCATTCTTCCGCGGATGAGCGGAGTGACAATGATACAGCACTTTGATCCTGCGGCTGTGTCCGGATGTCCGCCGGGTGCTCCCCTGAGGACTCCGTCCGAACCTGTCAGGACGTTTACGTTGAAGCCGGTGTCTATCTCAAGAGCGGCAAGAACAACAAAGTCAAGGCTGTTTACGAATGCGCCCTTGTTTGCCGGGTTGGCGTACTGGGAAGCGCTCATCTCGAAGTGGTTGGGTGTCTGGTTGATGGAGTTTACGGCGTCAAGGTCAAAGTCCTGGACATCGATAACCTTTCCTACCTTGCCCTTCTTCAGGAGCTCTACCATGGGTCCGCAGATTCCGCCTATTGCCCAACCCATCTTGATCTGTCTCTCGTCCATGAATTTCTCAAGGAAGAGGTTTGCTGCAAGAGATGGTCCGCCGACACCTGTCTGGAAGGAGAAACCTTCCTTGAAGTACGGAGTTGAGGCAATGACCTTGGCAACATTCTCTGCCATCATGAGGTCACGCGGGTTCTTGCTTATACGTGCTGCGGCGCTGGCAATCTTCTTGGGATTGCCGATTGACTCAACAACCACAACTGCGTCTACGTCGATAGCCTCGACGGATGCCGGGTAGTTGGGGAAATCCACAAGGCAGTCTGTTACAACCACAACCTTGTCGGCGTACTTTGCGTCGGTCATGGCATAACCCATGCTTCCGCAGTTGCTCTTTCCGCCTATTCCGCGGCAGTTGCCCTGGCAGTCCGATGTGGGGGCTGCAATGAAGGCAATGTCAATGTGCACTTCACCGGCCTCGATTGCACGGGGTCTTCCCCCGTGGCTGCGGATGATTGCCGGGGTCTTGAGTTTGCCCTGGGAGACAACATCACCCATTCTTCCTCTGATACCGGAAGTCTGGATTCCAACAACCTTTCCTTCCTCAATGTAGTCTGCAATGGGGTCATTGGCATCGCCGAGTGACGAGGCTGCTATTGTGAGGTTGTCAAGGCCCAGTTCCCTGATTGCGGCTTCCATGACCATGTTGGCCACGTAGTCTCCGTTTCTGAGGTGGTGGTGGAATGAGAATGTCATGCCGCTCTTTGCTCCGCACTTCTTCAGTGCGTCCACAATGCTGGCAACAACCTTTGTCTCAACGGGTTTTTCATATCTGACGGTTCTGGGGGCAGCCTTCTGGATGTACTTGCCGTCCATGTACTGCTTGCCCTGATAAACTTCCTTTCCGTCCTTGAGAAGGTAATCCGGAATGTTTCTTCCTACTGCATTTATCATACCAAGCCTCCGTCATCCATTCCGCAAGCCTTTGCAAGCTTGAGTGTTCTTTCTGCACCGGGGATGAAGGCAATGTCTATCATCTTTCCGTCTACGGTGAATACGCCTACGCCGGCTGCCGACTGTTCTCTGTATGCGGCAACAACCTTCTTTGCCCAGATAACCTCTTTCTCGGTGGGAGCAAAGAGCTCATGGACAGGTCTGATCTGCTTCGGGTTGATCAGGCTCTTGCCGTCAAATCCCATTGCCTTGTTCTGCATGAGTTCGGCCATGAAGCCTTCATCATTGTCAAGGTCTGTGAAGACGGTGTCGAAGCACTGGATTCCGGCTGCACGGGCTGCAACAAGCATATGTCCGCGGGCTGCGAGCATGTCTACTCCGTCCGGCTGGAACTTTGTCTGCATGCACCTTCTGAAGTCTCCTCCGGAAATTGCAACACCGAACATACGGTCGGAGGCACTGCAGATCTCATATGCATTGAGAATTCCCTTGGGGCTCTCAAGTGCGGCCATGAGAAGTGTTCTTCCGATTTCTACGCCGAACTCTTTCTCTGCTTCGAGAACGGCAGCTTCAACAGTTTTGACATCCTGTGCGCTTTCACACTTTGCAATTCTGATACCGTCCGCTCCGCCGGCAACACAGACACGGATGTCTTCCTGCCAGTGCGGGGTATCAAGACCGTTGATTCTGACAATAACCTCGGTATCACCGTAGTCAATTGTCTTGAGTGCGTGATAAAGAGAGAAACGTGCGGAGTCCTTCTGGTTCTCTGCAACTGCATCTTCCAGGTCCAGCATTATGGAGTCACATCCGTAGATGTAGGCGTCCTTGATAAGGCCGGGTTTCTGGGCATTCATGAACATCATGGTTCTTCTCAGGCGGAAGCGCTGAGGTCTGGGACGCGGAATCATCTTACGGCACCTCCCCATGGAATATTCTTGTCTGCTTTGTCGCAGCTTCTGAAGACGGCACACTCCACGCGTGCCTTGATGGTACAGTCAAGTGCGCCCTTGTCTACAACGGTGACCTTACAGTTCTTAACCTCAAGACGGTCAAGAGTTTCAAGTACGACCGCCTTGATCTGGCGGCCGTACTGATTCATGACGCTTGAGGAAAGTTCAAGTTCAATTCCGTTCTTTGAGGGCTCAACTGTGACCATTGCGTCGGAACTTTCAAGTGTTCCGGCAACAGCTGATTTCTCAATGGTCATGGATTATTTCCTCCCGGGTTTCTTGATGAACTTTTTCAAAATGGGTGAAAGAAGCATGAGGATACATGCTGTCATGACAACTGCTCCGATAGGTGTACCGAACAGGCCCTTGAACACGTTGCCCTTAGCCATCAGATATGCTCTTGCGAAGTGCTCTTCACACATTCCGCCGAGAACAAGTCCGAGAACTATGGCTGCGCTGTTGAGGTGCATGTACTTGACAACAATACCGAACACACCTGCCAGGACCATGATCTTGACACCTACTGCTCCACCTTCGGAGTAAGATCCGATAAGGGCAAGCATGATGATGATAGGTCCGAGGTAGCTGTACGGAACAGCAAGAATCTGGGCAAAGACCTTTGCAATACCGATGGCAACAATAACCATGAGGATGTTTGTGATAATCATGGTGATGAATGTTGCACTCAGGTACTCAGGCTGGTTGACCAGAAGGAGCGGTCCCATCTGTACGCCCTTGAGGGCCAGTGCGCTCATCATAACTGCAGCTG
>CAMZFA010000103.1 GCA_947305945.1 uncultured Spirochaetales bacterium
AGACACTATGCTCACGTTGACTGCCCGGGCCACGCAGACTACATCAAGAACATGATCACAGGTGCTGCACAGATGGACGGTGCTGTTCTGGTAGTTGCTGCTTCCGACGGTGTTATGGCACAGACAAGAGAGCACATCCTCCTTGCCCGCCAGGTAGGCGTACCCACAATCATTGTTTTCCTGAACAAGGTTGACCAGGTTGATGATCCCGAGCTCGTAGACCTCGTTGAAGAGGAAGTCAGAGAAGTTCTTTCCAACAACGGTTTTGACGGTGACAACTGCCCCGTTATCAGAGGAAGTGCATATCTGGCAATGACAGAGAGCGACAACCCCGAGAATACAAAGTGCATCGAAGAGCTGCTCCAGGCCATGGACGATTACATTCCGCTTCCTGCCAGAGCTACAGATCTTCCGTTCCTTATGCCTATTGAGGACATCTTCTCAATCTCCGGCCGTGGAACAGTTGTTACAGGCAGAGTCGAGCGCGGTGTCGTACACGTCAATGATCCCGTACAGATTGTCGGTATCAGAGAGACAAGAGACACAGTCGTTACAGGCGTTGAGATGTTCAACAAGCTGCTTGATGAAGGTCAGGCCGGTGACAACATCGGTGCTCTTCTCCGCGGCGTTGACAAGAAAGAGGTTATCAGAGGCCAGGTCCTTGCAAAGCCCAAGTCAATCACTCCCCATACAAAGTTTGTCGGACAGGTTTATGTTCTTACAAAGGAAGAGGGTGGAAGACACAGCGCATTTGTCAGCGGTTACAGACCCCAGTTCTACTTCAGAACAACAGACATCACAGGTACAGTTTCACTTCCTGACGGTGTTTCAATGGTTATGCCCGGCGACCACACCAGCATCAACGTTGAGCTGATTCACCCGATCGCCATGGACAAGGGACTCAGGTTTGCTATTCGTGAAGGCGGAAGAACAGTCGCTTCCGGCCAGGTCACAGAGATTGTTGACTGATTGAAATTTTAAGAATGTCTTGCCCCGGCTTCAGGCCGGAGGCAAGGCCTGTTTTTTGGAGGAATAATGGCTAACGATAGAATCCGCGTTAGACTGAGAGGTTTTGATGTTGAGCTGGTAGAACAGAGCTCAATGTCCATTGTTGATACAGTTGTCAAGGCCGGAGCAAAGGTTTCCGGACCCGTACCTCTCCCAACCCGCATCAATAAGATTACAGTTCTCAAGTCACCGTTTGTTAACAAGAAATCACGTGAACAGTTTGAGATGAGAACACACAAGAGATTGATTGACATTTTAAATCCTACAGACAAGGTCATGGAGGCTCTTATGAAGCTTGAGCTGCCCGCCGGTGTTGATGTAGAGATAAAGCAGTAATGAGGTAATAGATGTTAGGGCTTATCGGTAAGAAAGTCGGCATGACACAGGTGTTTGATGAGAAAGGCAGACTGACTCCTGTGACTGTCATTAAAGTAGAAGGCAACGTAGTTGTTGCACAGAGAACCGAAGAGGCAAACGGTTACAAGGCCGCTGTTCTCGGTTCCGGAGAGGTCAAGGCCTCACGCACAACAAAACCATATGCCGGACAGTTCAAAGACGGCAACGTCAAGAAGACTCTCGTTGAATTCCGTGACTATGAGAAGGAAGTCAACGTAGGAGATGTCCTCGGTGTTGACCTCTTCAACGACGTAACATTCGTTGATGTAACAGGAACTTCCAAAGGAAAGGGATACCAGGGCGGTATGAAGCGCCACGGCTTCGGCGGTGGTAGAGCTACACACGGCTCAAAGTTCCACAGGGATCTCGGTGGTACAGCAATGTCATCCACACCCTCAAGAACTCTCCCCGGAAAGAAGATGGCCGGACACATGGGTAACGAAAGAGTTACCGTGCAGAACCTCAGGGTTGTCCGTGTTGATGAGAATCTGCAGGTTCTTATGGTGAAGGGAGCCATTCCCGGACCCGCACAGAGCACTGTGGTAATCAAGAAGGCAATTAAGAAATAAGGACTTGGAATATGAAAGCAAAAGTTTATTCAACAGACGGAAAAGAAACAGCAAAGACCGTTGAACTGAACGCTGATGTATTCGAAGTTCAGGTTTCAGACGGTTGCATTTACTATGCTGTAAAGAACGAGCTTGCAAACCGCAGAGTCGGAACTGCATGCACAAAGACCCGTGCAGAGGTCAATTACAGCAACACAAAGCCCTTCAAGCAGAAGGGAACAGGTAACGCCAGACGCGGTGACAAGAAGTCACCCATCTTCGTAGGCGGCGGCACAATCTTCGGGCCCAAGCCCAGGGATTACTCCTACTCGGTTCCCAAGAAGGTGAAGAGAAATGCAATGAGATCACTTCTGTCCCTTGCAGTCAAGGAAGAGAAGATGGTTGTTGTTGAGGATTTCACAATTGAGTCATGCAAGACAAAAGACATGGCTGCAATCCTCAAGAATTTTGTTGCAGACGAGCAGAGAACAGTGGTCATCATGAGCAATGACGACGCACAGCTCAGACGTGCTGCAAAGAATATTCCCTACCTGCATGTTCTTGCATACGACAAGCTCTCCGCAAAGGAACTCCTTTACGGAAAGAAGGTCCTGGTGCTTGAGACTGCAGCAAAGAACCTCAATGAGTTCTACTGCGACTGAGGAGTGATGAAATGAGAGCAGATCAGATTATTATTGAACCTATTCTCAGCGAGAAATCAAACCTCGCCCGCGAAAATGAATGCAAGAAGTATACATTCAAGGTTGACCCCAAAGCCAACAAGTTCGAGATCATGAACGCTGTTAAGGAAATCTTCAAGGTCAATCCCACTGATTGTAATGTTATGAACGTAGCCGGAAAGCCCAAGTTCTCAAGAGGACGCGGCGGAAACATCAAAGGCTACACAGCCAGCTGGAAAAAAGCAGTTGTCACCCTTGCCAAAGGCGAGATGATCAATGCTATTGAAGGCGTATGATAAGGACGGTATAAGATGGCACTTAAAAGTTTTAAACCCAGTACACCGGGCCTCCGCGAGAAGACAGTTCTGGCCAGAACGGAAATCACAGTCCAGAAGCCGGAAAGGTCTCTGACAACAAGCCTTCACAGAACTGCAGGACGTGACAGCTTCGGTCGCATCAGCGTAAGACGCAGAGGCGGCGGATGCAAGAGAGCCTACAGAGTCATTGATTTCAAGCGTGACAAGTACGGTATCCCCGGCACAGTAAAGACAATTGAATATGACCCGAACCGCAGCGCAAACATTGCTCTGGTTTTCTATGCAGACGGCGAAAAGCGCTATATCATTGCCCCCAAGGGACTTACAGTCGGTGCTCAGATCATGAGCGGCCCTGCAGCTCCCCTCAAGACAGGATGTGCACTTCCGCTTAAGAACATTCCCCTCGGTCTGACAGTCCACAATGTTGAGCTGACCCTCGGCCGCGGCGGACAGCTTGTCCGCAGTGCAGGTCTGGGAGCCACAGTAATTGCCAAGGAAGGTGACTATGTTACTCTTCGTCTTCCTTCCGGTGAGATGAGAATGGTTTTCGGTGAGTGTTACGCAACTATCGGTTCACTCGGAAATGAGGACCACATGAACGTGTC
>CAMZFA010000104.1 GCA_947305945.1 uncultured Spirochaetales bacterium
TGGAATCTTCCGAGCGTGTAACGGGTTCTGCGGCTATGAAGACAATTACTATCCATATGAGAGAAACAAAACCGCCGGCAAAAAAACCAATGACAGCGTAATTTGCAATGCTGTATGAGGGTTCAGCGGGATTCAACTGATCTTCAAGTTTTTCAATCTCGTTCTCAAATTTTTTTATGTTGCTGTCCAGAGAAGTGAACAGACCTACAGCCTTTGAGTAATCATCATATGAAACTGTCTCTTTCAAAGCAGCAAGACGGAGCTCATTCTCCATCTTTTTCACTTCTTTCACTTCTTCCAACTCAGCTCTCTTTTCCAAAAGGGCTTTCTCTATCGGAGCCGGATCAAAACCCTCTGAACTTTTGTTCACCTTGTTGATGTGGACTCCCACAGCCACTGCGGCACCTATGAGTGCACAGAGTCCAAGAACAACAAATTTTCTGAGACACAGGGCAAATATATCAACAAGGGATATCTCCCTTTCCTGATTGCAGTAATCGGTCATATGAAGGCTCCTTCAATACGGACTGTTTTCAGTGATAATCATACTAGAATTACATATTCATTACAATGCAGACTTGGCATTCTGGCGGGAAGTATTGCCATTTTCCGTCAATAATGTTTCACTTTCCACATGGCAGTACAGACAGATTTTTCACAGGCAAAAGACAGAGCTTTTCTTTACCGAAAGACAAGGGAGTTTTTTGACAACAGAGGTTATCTTGAAGTGGAAACCCCCACACTCAGCCCGGACCTTATTCCGGAGCCCACCATTGACTGTTTTGCCACCACCTTCATAAATGAGTTTACCGGAAGCCGGGAGCTCTATCTGGTTCCTTCTCCGGAGGTTTTCATCAAGAAACTCATTGCCGCAGGCTGCGGCTCCGTATATGAGATTTCAAAGTGTTTCCGTAACTGCGAGCAGTTGGGAAACATCCATAATCCTGAGTTCACAATGCTTGAGTACTACACCATTGGACATGATGAAAAGTATTCAATTGAACTTACGCTGGAATACCTGAAAAGCCTTGGCTTTCATCCCTCATGGCTTGACAATGAAGTTGTTGTAATCAGTGTGCATGATGCAGTGCTTAAGTATTGCAACCTTGACCTTGATGAACTTCAGAGTTCCTCAGCTCTGAGAAAGGCCGCGGTTGAGAAACTTGGTCTTCATATTCCGGGACCCGAGAGCTGGGATGACACATTCAACCGCATATTCTGCACCTTTGTGGAAACGGCCATTCTCGCTGACAGGATAGTGATTTTCACTGACTATCCGCAGCAGATTGACTGTCTGGCAAAACGCAACGGAAACTGGCGCAGAAGATGGGAAATGTACATTTGCGGAGTTGAGATTGCAAACTGCTACCTTGAGGAAACAGATCCGGAAGTTGTGCGTTCCTACTACGCCAAGGAGCAGGCACGTCTTGTTGAGATACGCAATGCCAACGGAAGGCCCATTCCGGATGCAGATCCTTCTTTTGCGGATTACTTTGACTCTTTTCCGCTGTGCTCCGGTGTTGCCATAGGAATGGACAGACTGCTCATGGTTCTGACAGGAAGAAAGAGCATCCAGGAAACCCTGCTCTTTCCGTTTGAGAGCTGATTGATCGGGTATCTTCACCTTTTGAGGCATTTTGTGATAGTATTTCCCGTAAACTGAATAATTTGAGGTGAAAATATGTCAATTAAGGCAGGACAGATAGACAAGGGCACAGCACTCCTGATCAAGGACCAGCCCTTTATCTGCGTGGAAAGAGAATTCGTCAACCCCGGAAAGGGTTCTGCATTTGTAAGGCTCAAGCTCAAGAGCCCCACAACAGGCCAGGTCCTTTCAGAGACAATCAAAAGCCAGGACAGTGTTGAGGACATCAACGTTGAGATTCTTGACTACCAGTACACATACAATGACGGTGAGTACTTCCACATGATGAACAATGACACCTATGAAGATGTTGCAGTTCCCATGGCAAACTTTGAAGGCTATGAACTTCTCATGAAAGACGGAGAGACATACCGCTGCACAACATGGAATGATGAGATTCTGGACATCCAGATTCCCTCCAAGGTTGTCTACACAGTTGCAGAGGCTGAGGAAGCCATCAAGGGAGACACAGTCCAGGGTGCTACAAAGTTTGTCACAACAGAGACCGGACTCAGAGTCAGAGTTCCCATCTTCATCAAGCAGGGTGAAAAGATCAGAGTCAACACAGAGACAAAGGAATACCTTGAAAGAGTCAATGACTGAGCTTGAAAAAGTTCTCAATCTCACACAGGAGGAAAAAGGCTGGCAGGAAAGTCCTGTCAGCCTTCCGCTTCTTATTACCCCCTATTATCTTTCCCTCATTGACCCCAATGACCCGGATGACCCGCTTCGCCGTCAGGTTGTTCCAACTGTAAGTGAAAACCTGGAGGTTGGACTTGAAACTCCTGATCCTCTTGCGGAGGTGGACCACAGTCACGGGGAGCGTCTGATTCACAGATACGAAAACCGCGTTGCCTTTCTTGCAACGGACCTCTGTGCACAGTACTGCCGTCACTGTTTCAGACGCCGCTTTACCGGAAACATGCATGGGCCTGCCACACAGAAGGAAGTTTCGGAGGCCGCTTCTTATCTTTCAGAGCATGAGGAGATTAAGGAAATGCTTCTCACCGGAGGAGACATTCTCACTCTTTCCGACTCCGAGCTGTTTTCCATGATTGAAGCATTCCGCAAAGCAAGGCCCTCTCTTGTAATCAGGCTGTGCACACGTATGCCGGTTGTTCTTCCTTCAAGGATAACGGATGAACTGATTGCCGGTCTCAAAAAGTTCAACACTGCAGCCTTCTACCTCATGGTCCAGTTCAACCATATACGGGAACTTACACCCCAGGCTGTCTCAGCGGTGGCAAAGTTTGTTGATGCCGGCATTCCCGCCATGAACCAGAGTGTTCTCCTGCGCGGAGTAAATGACAGTGCGGATGCTCTGGAAGAACTGTGCAACGCACTTGTTGCCGCCCGCATAAAACCTTACTACCTCTTCCAGGGAGACCTGGTTACAGGAACATCTTCTTTCCGCGTTCCGCTTGAACAGGGAATGGCCATTGAAAGAGAGCTTAGAAGAAGACTCAGCGGTCTTGCCATGCCGGTCTATGCTCTGGATCTTCCCCAGGGCGGCGGAAAAGTTCCGCTCTGCGGTTCTTATATTGAAGGCATGCAGGACAATATGTGGAAATTCCGCACCCCGGACGGACAGGAACGTTTATACCCATCCTCTTAAAATTGACAAAACAACGGCCTGTTTACATTTTAAAAATGACAAAAGTGCTGCCGATTATCCTCTTAAAAATGACAAAACATCAGGAAATGCCGGTAGCTCAAAATGATAAAAATGAGTGTCCCAGTGCTTTCTCAAGCTTGTATATAGTGTTTATGGTAGGATTTGCCTTTCTGGGATTCTCCAGTCTTTGATAC
>CAMZFA010000105.1 GCA_947305945.1 uncultured Spirochaetales bacterium
AAAGCCAGTCTGACTATAGGGGTCAAAGCTTCCTCAGATACCAGAGCCGGCCTTACTCTGGACAAGGACAAGATAATCAGTTCCAGAAACCTTGCAACCGCCTTTGTCGCAGGCGATATTTCGGACTATGTTTCCTATGACATCAACTTCAGTTTTGCCGTGGACAAGCTTGATTCCCATGCATACAACTTCAATGATTTTCAGTTTACAAGCGACGGTCAGTACTTTGTGGGCGGCCTGAACAGCATAGGAGAGTTGAACGGACAGGAAGGGATTGGCATAGGCCTTTCCTCATCTCCTGAAATAACATCCACATTCCTTGACGGAAAGGTGACAATCCAGGCCGGTGCTTTCAAAAGGGATTGGGGTCCCGGACTCAACAATCTTGGTCTTTCGGGCTCGGCTCAGAAATTCACCGGATTCCAGATTCAGATTGAACCGTCCGACTGGTTCAGATTCTCATCCTTGGTAGGTTCACTGGGAGTGTCCTGTTTCGGTCAGGCCAATTCAATGAAAAACACCGTTGGTTCATACCGGAACTATCTGCCGGCTTCCACCTTCTCTTTCCCGGACTCTCCTGCAAAAGGATCGAGATTTGACAACAATTTCAGTATTCACCGTGCAGAGTTCACATTCGGCAGTTTCAAGTTCAATCTTTTTGAATCAACTGTTTGGAAGAAGAGATTTGAAATGGCATACATAAGTCCTGTCTCAATTTACTGGATTGCCCAGAATCTGCTTGGAGACTGGGATTCACTGATAGGCGGACTTGATGTTTCGTATACTTTCAAGGGCATAGGAAGGGTCTACGCGGCCTTTGCAATTGATGAGTTCACATCTGATCTTGGAGGCTTTTTCAAGAATCCCAGGAATATTCTTGCCATGCAGGGCGGTTTTGAATTCCCCGCCAGACTCGGAGAGTACGGCCTGATGACAATTCAGGCAACATATATCCCGCCGTTCTTCGGTTCCCACTATGATGCCTCGAGGCAGGATTGGGGCGGCGGCTACTATTCTGTAGCTTATGCAAATTCAGGAAAGAATCTTTCCTATCCCATAAATCCGGATTCTCTTGAGCTCAAGGTTGCATTCTCCTGCGGTCTGGGAGATGGCTGGAACCTGGAGACAACACTGAAGGACCAGCTTCAGAGTGCCCAGTACACCCTTCATGAGGAGTATGACAACGGAAAACACGGGAATTATGTTAATGCCGGTCTTTCAGTCAATGATTCAATGGTGTATTCAAAGAGTGAGGAATACGAAAAGAAGGATTTTTTCAAATACATTTGGAAAAACACGGCAGATCTGGATATCACTATTTCAAAGAAGTTTGAGAACATTCCGCTTTCCGTCAGTCTTGGAGCGGACATAATTGTTGACTGGACAAGAAATTTCACTGCAGAGATCTGTCAGCTCACATCGGATACCGAGATAAATGAGAACAACATGGGAGCATACAACCTCGGAGCAAACACAGTGATGGGAAGTTGGAATACCCCGTTCATCAGGTTCCTGGGAAAGATAGGATTCACAGTTTACTACTGATATGGAAGAACCTCTCGTAAGCGTTTTCACATGTGTCTACAACCGTGCCGACCGGATTCACAGGGTCTTCAATTCCATGAAGGCCCAGACCTATTGTAAAATAGAACACGTCATAGTGGATGACGGTTCAACGGACGGGGTGGGGGAACTGTTGGAGCAGTACAGGAAAGAGGCTCCGTTCCCGGTTAAGATTATAAGAAAGGAAAACGGAGGAAAACACACTGCCACAAACGTGGCCTGGGACAACTGTACCGGTGATTACATTGCCCAGCTGGACTCCGATGATGAGTTTTTTCCCGATACCATCGAATATCTTGTGGGAATGACAAAAGAAGTCCCTGCAGAAGACCTCAGCGAGTACTGGTGCTTTCTGGGAAGATGCTGCACCCAGTTCTCGGATGAGATGATAGGAAAACCTTTTCCGGCCAACATCAATCAGATGTCCTTTGCAAACGCCTACGAGGCTGCAGACGCAACAGGCGGGGACAAGATGGGGCTCATGAGTGCAAGTGTCCTGAAAACAAGACGATATCCCGAGCCTGCCGGAGTGAAGTTTGTGCCTGAAGGCGTTCTGTGGCGTGAAATCAAACAGCAGTACAGGACCCGCTACACCAATAAAATCCTTCTGAGATACTATGTCAATGAAGGGGATAACCTATCACATCAGAAAATGAGCCGCCAGACGCTGATAAACAAGGTCTGGTCCTGCCGCTGGCAGATTGAGAACATGAAAAAACTCG
This sequence comes from uncultured Spirochaetales bacterium, assembly GCA_947305945.1. Lineage (GTDB taxonomy): Bacteria > Spirochaetota > Spirochaetia > Sphaerochaetales > Sphaerochaetaceae > RUG14846. The sequence continues at coordinate 2,286 of CAMZFA010000105.1, forward strand.
GAACACAGGGGTGGAAGTGTCTTCTGCCGTACATATTCTGCCGTCCTGTGACATCCTCTGTTTACAGAAAGGGAAATCCTTATTTTGTAAAGGATAATGTTCTTATTAACGCCGTTATGGCTGTTCTTTACATACCTGCACTAATAGTGTCTCCCCTGGTAAGACTACTGGCTATTTAGGGTCTTTTCTGTTTGACTGATTCCGGTAATTCACCTATAATTATAGATAATATGAGCAAGATCAAAGGTGCACCGGTTAACGAATTCGGTAGGTTTCAATTTAAAACAAGACTGTTTTATGACTCAGTTGCCATTCTTCTTGCATGGTTCACTTCCTATTATCTCCGCTTCTTCATCATAGTAGGAGGTTCGGGGGATTCCGAGACATTGTTCTCTTTCCTTTCCGTGGTTGCTCTGGTTTCCGGAATTCTGTTTCTCCAGTCCTGCCACCTTTATGAGTCAAGACTTACAAGCCAGTGGAGAAGGGAAATCGGCGGCCTGTTCAGGGTTGCCGTTTATGAGTTCCTGCTCTTTACTGTCATTTATTACTTCGGATTCACAAACAAGATCAGCCGTCTTCATCTTGTGATCTACGGCGTTTTTGTTTTCCTTTTCCTTCTGATTGACCGCTCCTTTGTGAACAGGATGTTTGCAAAACTGATTGCAACCGGAAAGTTCCGCAAGGATGTTCTTCTTGTTGGAAACAGCCCCAGGCTCAAGGATTATTATGATGCGGCCATGGAGGCCGGTGAGACAGGACGTCTTAAGATACGGGGTGTCTACCTGAATGACGGTGTCTGTTTCAATGACATCAAGACAATCAAGGCCCTGAGCCTCAAGGATGCAATTGCCAGAACAGGGGCCGATATTGTGGTAATCAGCTTTGCTGACGGTTATCATGACGCCGAAAAGGCGGTTGTAAACGAAGGAAGGGAACTTCTCAAGGAACAGGTCTTCCTGCTGCCCAAGGTGCCCAAGACCTATGTCGGAACCAAGTACGGGGAGTTCCACAACATTGCCACCCTTGAGATAAACAGTTTCAACATGACAACCGGAAAGCGTTTCCTCAAGAGGGCGTTTGATCTCATCTCATGTTCCGTTGCAATGATACTTCTTTCACCTTTGTTCATAATTCTTGCAATTCTTGTGAAACTTTCTTCGCCCGG
>CAMZFA010000106.1 GCA_947305945.1 uncultured Spirochaetales bacterium
TGACATAGTACTTTCCGTCTTCCTGCTCAAGCTGTGCATCGAAGAAGTTCATGACGGGCATTCCGATGAAGCCTGCAACAAACAGGTTTGCAGGATGGTTGAACACCTCCTGGGGTGTGCCGATCTGCTGTACGGAGCCGTCCTTCATGATGACAATCCTGTCACCCAGGGTCATGGCTTCTGTCTGGTCGTGTGTTACGTAGATGAATGTTGCATCGATTCTGTTTCTCAGCTTGATGATCTCTGCTCTCATTTCGTTTCTGAGCTTGGCATCAAGGTTTGACAGGGGCTCGTCCATAAGCATGACCTTCGGTGCACGCACGATGGCTCTTCCGATTGCAACTCTCTGTCTCTGTCCGCCGGACAGGGCCTTGGGCTTTCTTGGGAACCTTGCGCAGCTTCAGTGAGAAGGCCATGTTCTCGTAGACTGTCATATGGGGATAGAGGGCGTAGCTCTGGAAGACCATGGCAATATCCCTGTCCTTGGGTGCGACATCGTTGACAACCTTGCCGTCAATGACAAGCTCACCGCCGCTTATGTCCTCAAGTCCTGCAACCATTCTCAGGGTGGTGGACTTTCCGCAGCCTGACGGTCCTACCAGTACTATGAACTCCTTGTCTGCAATATCAAGGTTGAATGACTGGACTGCCACAACTCCTTCTTCCGTAATCTCAAGGTTGGTCTTCTTCCTCTTCTCCTTCTTCTGCTCCTCGCTTATGGGATAGACCTTCTTGATGTTTTTCAGCTGTACTGTAGCCATATTAATTCTGCCTCCTGGTTAATTTCCTGTAACGTTTCACAATTTCATTGTTGAAAGCTCCGTCATTCATGCGCCAGCTCCAGTTGATGTCGTTGCATGACGACGGGTAGTTCATCCTTGCAGTGGTATCCAGCTCAAGGATATCCTGCATGGGAATAATCACTGTGTCCGCCCTGCTTTCAAGCAGACACCCTATAAGTGCCTTCACAACGGACTCCCGGTCCGTATCAAGGTACTCCAGAACCTTTCCGGCAAGTCTTGTCGGAAGGCTGTCAAACCACCCTCTGGTGGTATCGTTGTCATGGGTTCCGGTGTACGCAACACAGCTTCTGTTGTAGTTGCGCGGCAGGAACTCATGGGTAAGCCTCAGTTTTCCCTGCTTTGTCAGGTCAAAGCCGAACTGGGATATCTTCATGCCCGGGAATCCGTTGGACTTTCTCAGCTCAATCACATCTGATGTGATGTTTCCAAGGTCCTCGGCAATTATCGGAAGATCTCCAAGCTCCTTCTTCATGGCCATGAACAGCTCTTTTCCGGGAGACGGTGTCCATACCCCGTACTCGGCCGTCTTTAATCCTGCAGGTATGTCGTAGTAGGCGGCAAGGCCCCTGAAGTGGTCTATCCTGACAATGTCGTTCAGCTCAAGACAGCGCTTTATGCGCTTTATCCACCATGCAAAGCCTGTCTTCAGGTGGTAGTCCCAGTCATAGACCGGGGTTCCCCACAGCTGGCCTGTCGGCGAGAAGTTATCAGGCGGAACTCCGGAGATGTCGGTGAAGTGCCCCTCCCCGTCCGTTTTGAACAACTCCATGCCTGACCAGGTGTCGGCACTGTCCATTCCTACAAAGATGGGAATGTCTCCTATGGACTTGATTCCCTTGGAGTGCAGGTAGTTCTTCAGGGCCTTGCACTGGTTGTCGAAGAAAAGCTGGATTGCCTTGCAGATGTTGATCTGCTTCTCGTATTCGGATTTCAGTCTTTCCAGTGTCTGATAATCCCTTCTGCCTTCCTTTTCATCCCAGATGCTGTACCAGCGTGCGTCGTTGTACCTGTTGTACAGGACGCTGAACATGGCATAGTCATCAAGCCAGAATGCGTTGTTGCGTTCAAATTCCTCCAGTGCACCGCAGAAGGCGTTGTCCGTCAGAGCCCTTGAAGCCGCCTTTTCCAGAAGCGGCATCTTCACTTCACGCACATGGTTGAAATCAACCCTTACAGGATTTGCATGCTCGAACTCGTCCTCGGCAAACCTGCACTCCTTCTCTGTCAGCCAACCCTCGTCCTTAAGAAGGTCAGGCGAGATGAGAAGTTCGTTGCCCGCAAAGGCACTCTGGGCCGAGTACGGACTGTTGCCGTAACCTGTGGGGCCCAGGGGGAGCATCTGCCAGAGTTTGAATCCGGCATCTGCAAGCCTGTCTGCAAATTCAAGGGCTGAAGGTCCGAAGTCCCCTATGCCGTACTTTCCCGGCAGGGATGTGATGTGCATGAGAACTCCGGCTGAACGTTCAAAACGCGGCATGGATCAACCCTTTACTGCTCCTGCTGCAACACCTCTGATGATGTGTTTCTGACAGGTAAGGTAGAAGACGATGACCGGTATGATACTCATCAGTATCAGGGCCATTGTCGCGCCGAGGTCTACTGTTCCGTAGCTTCCCTTCAGGTACTGGATGTGGATTGGTATTGTCATGTACTTTGTTCTGTCCAGTACAAGGTACGGGAGCAGATAGTCGTTCCAGATCCACATTATCTCAAGGATTCCTACTGAAATCAGGGTGGGCTTGAGAATGGGCAGGACAATGTGGAAGAAGGTTCTTACGGGACCGCAGCCGTCTATTGCGGCAGCTTCCTCAATCTCACGCGGAACGCTCTTCACAAAGCCTACGAACATGAAGATTGCAAGACCTGCACCGAATCCCAGATAGATGATGGGAATTGTCCACGGTGTGTTCAGTTTCAGAACATCGGCCGTCTTGGACAATGTGAACATGACCATCTGGAAGGGAACGACCATTGAGAAGACGCAGAGCAGATACATGATGCGGCAGAACTTGCTGTCCACACGTGCAATGTACCATCCGGTCATGGCCGTGCAGATGAGAATCAGTGCGGTTGATACAATTGTGATGACCACACTGTACAGGGCTGACTTGAAGAACGGATAGTTTCCGAATGTCACGCCCTTTACAAAGTTGTTGAAGCCCGCAGACAGCTCTCCGAACGGAAGTGCGAAGGTGTTTGTCTTTACGTAGGTGTTGAGCTTGAAAGAGTTGATCAGCACCAGCACAACGGGATAGACCCACAGCAGGGCAATCAGTGCAAACACTACTGTAATAATTATCTTGTGCCTTTTTTCGGCATGAAGCGTTGCTTTTTTCATTACTGCTGAACCTCCCTCTTTCTTGTGTTGTAAAGCTGGATGAGACCCAGGGCTGCAACAAGGATGAAGAACAGAACGGCCTTGGCCTGTGCCGTACCTCTTGATGCTGTGTTCTGGCCGTAGAACGTGTTGTAGATGTTAAGAGCCAGCATTTCGGTTGTCTTTACAACGGAACCGTCTTCCTGGAATACGAACGGCTGACCGCCGGTAAGGGCCAGGTTCTGGTCGAACAGCTTGAAGCCGTTTGACAGGGTCAGGAAGAAAC
>CAMZFA010000107.1 GCA_947305945.1 uncultured Spirochaetales bacterium
TTCTTACCGGCAATGGTCTTCTTCTTACCCTTGCGTGTACGTGCATTGGTCTTTGTTCTCTGACCGCGTACCGGCAGACCCTTTCTGTGTCTGAGGCCGCGATAGCAACCAATATCCATAAGTCTCTTGATATTGAGCTGTGTCTGTGTGCGAAGTCTTCCTTCTACAACATAGTCATTCTCAATTACCTTACGAAGCTCAGCCAGAACCTCTGCGCTCAGTGTGTTGACCTTTGCATCCGGATCAACCTTACACTTCTCGCAGATTTCAACGGCTGAGGTTCTTCCTATTCCGTAGATGTATGTCAAAGCAATCTTTGTAGCCTTGTTAGGTAAATCTACACCTGCTATTCTCGCCATTAAAGGCCTCCTGACTTATTTCTGTCTCTGTTTGTGCTTCGGGTTGTCACATACAATGCGGACAACACCGTTTCTTCTGATAACCTTGCACTTGTCGCACATAGGTTTAACACTTGCTCTAACTTTCATAATCAGCTCCTTACAAACTCTTGTTCCTGGATTTGATTTTCTTTGTCTTGAGGAATCCCTCATGATGGTGCATCTTCATGACACTCTCAATCTGCTTCATCATATCAAGATCACAACCCACCAGAATGATGAGTGAAGTTCCGCCGAACAACATAGCCACGGATGACGGGAACTTGAAGATCAACTGAACAAAGGTGGGAATGAGTGCAATGAAAGCAAGGAACAGAGATCCGGGCAGGACTATGCGGTTCAGAACCTTTGTAAGATACTCTTCGAGCTTCTCACTTCTGACTCCGGGAACGCTTCCGCCGTTTTCCCTGATCTGCTTGGCCATCTCCACCGGGTTGAGTGAAACCTGAGTGTAGAAGAATGCAAAGGCAATAATCAAGATGGTGTATATGATGATGTAAGGGGCACCTTGAGGATTAAGCCAGTTTGCAAGATTCTGCAGCCATCTGACGTTGGGTCCGAGGGCGCTTGCAATCTGAAGAGGGAATGTCAGGATTGCAGAGGCAAAGATGACGGGGATAACGCCGCTGGGGTTGATCTTGAAGGGGATGTATGAGCTCTGGGCTCCGTACATCTTTCTTCCTACAACACGCTTTGCGTAGTTTACCGGAATCTTTCTCTCACCTTCCTGCTCGCAGACAACAAGTGCTACGACCATGATAAACATTACAACAACCACTACAACTGCCCAGATGCTGATTGTGCCGGCCTGGATTCCCTGAACCATCGTTGCGAGAGCAGACGGGATTCTGGCCACAATACCTGCAAAGATGAGCAGTGAGATTCCGTTTCCTATGCCTTTCTGGGTAATCTTCTCACCCAGCCAGACAAGGGCCATGGAACCTGCGGTTACCGTAATCATAGAAAGCAGTGTGAATGCTGTGAAGTTGGTCATTGTAATGATGGGGAATCCTGAATTCTGGATGCTCCTTGCGTAAACGCTTACAACGAATGACTGCAGCAGACAAACTGCAATTGTACCGTATCTTGTGACCTTCTGGATCTTCTTTCTTCCCTCGGGGTCCTCACTCCACTTTTTCATCGTGGGGATGATGAGCATGAGCAGCTGTACGATAATCTGGGATGTAATGTAAGGCATTACACCCAGTGTGAACAGCGAGAAGTTTGAGAATGCTCCGCCCGAGAAAAAGTTCAGATACTCAGTCAGTCCGATGTTTGAAGAATTGCTCTGAAGAAGGAAGTACTGCTCCAGCATTTTGGGATCAATGCCCGGAACAGGTATCACCGTTCCTATTCTTGTGATTGCAAGAACAACAACGGTGAAGAAGATTTTCTTCCTGAGATCCTCCATTCTGAACATATCGGAAATGGTATTTGACATCAGTTACCTTCCTTATTTTACCTCTCCGCCGGCAGCCTTGATCTTTTCGGCTGCTGTGGCAGAAACCTTAACGCCTTCAACGACAAGCTTCTTTGTGAGCTCTCCGTTTGCAAGTATCTTGGCCTGGGTGTTGACACCCTTGATGACACAGCGGTCTCTGAGGCTGGCATCGTTTACTGTCTCGCCGTCGTTGAATGCTTCATTCAGAACGTCGAGGGAAACGACTGTATACTCAACCTTGAAAGGATAATTGGAGAAACCTCTTCTGGCTACACGCCTGTAGAGAGGCATCTGACCGCCTTCAAAACCGGGGCGGACACCACCGCCTGAACGTGCGTTCTGGCCGTTGTTACCTCTGCCGCAGGTTCTGCCCTTGGAAGATGAGCCGCGTCCTACAACAGTCTTTTTCTTGTTGGCACCTTCCGGTGCATGAATCTGTCCCATCTTATTTCTCCTCTGTAACCTTGACCATGTGCTCAACTACACGGACCATACCCATTGTAACGGGTGTTGCGTCCTTGACCACATAGCTGTTTATCTTACCAAGACCCAGGGCCTTGACTGTCTTTCTCTGATTGGGAAGTGTGCCTGCAAGGCCCTTCACCAGTTCAATACGTACTTTAGGTGTCTTCTTTGTTGCCATAAATCACCCCCACAGTTCGTTGACGCTCTTGCCTCTGACGGCTGAGAGCTTCTTGGCTGAGAACAGGTGTTCAAGGCCGTCAAAAGTTGCCTTGACGGTATTGATTGTGTTCTTTGAACCCAGGGACTTGCTGAGCACGTCTCTGATTCCGGCAGCGTCACAAACGGCACGTACTGCGCCTCCGGCGATGACTCCGGTTCCGGGTGCGGCGGGCTTGAGAAGAACAGATGCGCTCTTGAACTTGCCCAGAACTTCATGGGGAATTGTCTCACCCTTGAGGTTGACCGGCTTCATAGCCTTTCTGGCTGCTTCCGTAGCCTTGCGGATTGCGTCCGAAACATCGTTGGCCTTGCCCATTCCGTAACCGACCTTACCCTTCTGGTCTCCGACAACAACAAGTGCTGAGAATGACATACGTCTTCCGCCCTTGACGGTCTTTGAAACACGGTTGAGTTTGATCAGCTTCTCTGTGAATTCTTTCTCACGGACCTGGTCTCTGTCTTTTCTATCTCTTCTTTCCATACTAACCACCTTAGAACTTTACGCCGGCCTTTCTGGCACCGTCGGCAATAGCCTTTACCAAACCGTGGTAAAGGTAACCGTTGCGGTCGAAAACAACTGTTGTAACACCCTTGTCAAGGCATCTCTGTCCGAGAACCTCACCAAGCTTTGTTGCGCCTTCAACGTTGTTCCTGAGACCTACAAGTTCCTTCTCTGTTGTACCGGCACTTACAAGAGTCTTTCCGACAGTGTCGTCAATAACCTGGACATACATGTGGAGGTTGCTTCTGAAAACTGTCATTCTGGGTCTTGAAGCCGTACCGGAGATGGATTTTCTGATATGGACCTTTCTTCTGGCATACTTTCTGTTTTTATCTGCAATTCTATTCATATCTTCAA
>CAMZFA010000108.1 GCA_947305945.1 uncultured Spirochaetales bacterium
AGAGTGCAGGCGTTGGCTCTGCATCCAGGTTTTGCACATGTTTTCAACATGAACAAGCTATGCGTTTCTCCCTGAATGAGAGAAAATAACTGTTTAGGAAGAAATGAGTTGAGGTGAGGAACATGTTTCATTCTTTTGTCCTACTGAGAAAAGGCTCAGGAATGAAGTTTCATTCAGAATGCCTTATGAGAGATGGGTTAAAAGAATGAAAACTATCAACCCCGGTGCACTGACGCTCACTGAGGCGCACAGAAGAGCGCTGAAGCTCACTGAGGCTCACTGATGCTCGCTCAGAGGCGCTCATTTGCGGCTGAAGTGACAGACAAACAAAGGTCTGTGGAGTTTATTCTGCAACAGCCCCTTTTGTATTATTGTCCGATTATGATTGCCGTGGCCGAAGCAAGCCACGTTGCCAGATGCCGATGTCCTCATCTGCGGCGGAATCGGAATGGGTGCCCAGATGGCCGTTTCCGATGCAGGAATCAGACTCTATGCCGGCGTAAGCGGATCAGCGGATGAGGCTGCCAGGGCCTTTGCAGAAGGAAAGCTCGAGTTCGGCTCAGAAGCAAACTGCAATTGTCATGATCATCACGACGAAGACCACTGCGGCGAACACCACTCCGAGGATCATCACTGCAGGTGCCACTGATAAATGGGGCTTTTGTTTGATCTGTTTCTGACATTCGCCAAGGTCGGACTTGAGTCGGAGATATCAGTTGCAAAAGCTGTGAATTCTGACTCTCATGAGGTACCTGCTATACTGGATACAATTAACAGAAGAAAGGAGGAAATCGATGCAGAATGGACAAATCACTTCGAACAGTAATGGATTTGCTGAAGTAACCAACATCTCTCCTTTCGGAATCTGGATTCACAAGGGAACCTTCATTGGCCGGAACTTGATGTAGAAATTGAATCCGACACGCTTTATAAGCCGGAAGACTATTCCCTAATCTATCGACAAAACGTCTGTCAGTCTGTCCCGTATCCTACACCAGGGTAATCAGCTCCCCTATGCCTTCTATTTCACATTTGAAGACATCACCGTCTTTCAAGAATGCCTGAGGGTCGTTTTTCCCCACGGCAACACCCGAGGGAGTTCCGGTGGCAATCACATCACCTCTGTGAAGAGTCATACCCTGATTCAGGTCCCTGATTATACCTTCAACGCTGCGTCTCATAAGACTTGTGCGAGAATTCTGGACAAGTTCTCCGTTTTTGTATCCCCTTATTGCCAGGTCTCCGGGATTCTTCAGTTCATCAGGCGTAACAATAACAGGGCCCATGGCGCAGTAGGTATCAAGACTCTTACCAAGAGCATACTGTTTGTATTTCTTCTGAAGGATGCGGGAAGTGAAATCGTTGATTATCGTGTAACCGAAGATTGTGTCCTTATCAAGTTCTGATCCGGGAGGCATCTCTTTTCCTATAATTACTCCAAGTTCAGTCTCATAGTCACACTGAGGATCCAGGTCAAGCCTTGCCTTCATCTTCTGAGCGCTTCCAACACAACCGTGGATGCGCTTGATGAAATACATTGACTCATCCCCGCTCACACCGTCATGCATGGCTTTTTCAAACTCGGCTGCATGGCTCCAGTAATTCAGACCCACACACAGGAGGTGGAGATCACGCGTAAACGGGCTGAGAAGTTGAACATCCTTCAAGGAAACACCCTCACCGGCCGGGACAATCTGCTCTTCTGTCAGTTTCATTCCGGATGAAACATATCCGTCAAGGTCGGGCTGTTCACAGATTATCCTGTAAACCAGACCATCCTTAAGTATTCCGTACTGTCTTTGTCCCTTGTACTCATAGGAAAGATACCGCATTTATCTGCCCCTCTCTGACCGTTGCATGTAAGTCACCGCATGCTTACCAAATTCAGAATAACACTTCAACTGTTGAGTGAAAATACTGTCCCCATGTGCTAATGTCTTCCCTGATTCCGTCAAAAAGCGGCAATACTTGACCTTATCACTGCCTTGATTTTCGGATGCTCACTGGGTTTTCCCTGTATACCGGTTGAGGACAATTAAGGTAGAAAACAGTTATCTGATCACCTTCAACTCATAGTCTCTGGTTCCGGCACCAATCTTCTCGGCATGCTCAAGGGCTTCCTTCCATCTGACGTTGGGGTTGTTGTCAAAGAAGTAATCGTTGTAGCGGTGCCAGCCCGGCCTTGCAAGGTTGTCACCCAGCTGGCTGTTGCGTACCGGAATTGCCTTCTGGCAGAGGTCTACGCAGGCCTGGTCCAGGGCAACAGGATCAAAAGAGGCAAGCATTCCTATGTTGGGAAGAATGGGTGCATCATTCTCACCGTGACAGTCACAGTTGGGAGAAACATCCATGATCATGGTAATATGGAAACACGGTCTGCCGGAGCAGATTGCATGTGCATACTCGGCAATCCTGCAGCAGAGAATCTCGTTTGCAGAATCATATTTGTTTCTTATTGCATCAAAATTACAGGCTCCTATGCAGCGCCCGCAGCCTTTGCACAGAGCAGGGTCAATCCACGCCTTGCCGTCCTCACCATAAGAAATGGCATCACTTCCGCATGATGAGGCGCAGCGCCTGCACTTTCTGCAGCGGTTTGGGTTGACTTCCGGCTGGCCGTCTTTGTGCTGGATCATCTTGCCTGCCCGGCTGCCGCCGCCCATTCCTATGTTCTTCAGGGCTCCGCCGAAACCGGTGCTCTCATGGCCCTTGAAGTGGGTAAGGGAGATGAAAATATCGGCATCCATGATGGCCCTTCCCACAAGAGCTGTCTTGCAGTACTCCCCTTCCGGAACCGGAATCTCTACGTCATCAGTTCCCTTAAGTCCGTCTGCAATAATTATCCGGCAACCTGTGGTAACGGAGTTGAAGCCGTTGATTTCAGCACATTCAAGGTGATCCAGGGCGTTTTTCCTGCTTCCCGGATAGAGGGTGTTGCAGTCTGTAAGAAAGGGTTTTCCTCCCAGTTCCTTAACTACATCCGCAACAGCCTTTGCGTAGTTGGGCCTGAGAAAGGCGCAGTTTCCCAGTTCTCCGAAGTGCATCTTGATTGCGGCGAATTTGCCCTCAAAATCAATGTTTGCAATTCCCGCCGCGCGGATGAGTTTCTTCAGTTTCTCAACCTGGCTCGTACCCACATCTGTTCTGAAATCTGTAAAGAATACCTTTGCTTTTTCCATATCCGGTTCCTTCGTTCGAACTGTTATTCGTTAATGCCGGAATCGGCCCTGGCCTTGATTTTGTCAATTACGCCGTTGATTGACCCTTCAAGTTTGATAAAAGCAGAGCCCATGGCCTTTTCAACTGTGGCTTTGCGGATGAATTCAACGGCAA
>CAMZFA010000109.1 GCA_947305945.1 uncultured Spirochaetales bacterium
GTTTTCTTGTTTTTGACATCTGCTCAGAGCGCCTCTATAATGACCATGATTGACGGGAGGATTAGCAGATGACCAGAAAACCCGCATTGCTTTTGATTGCATTGTGCGTCCTTGCTCTTTTTGCCTCATGTGCATCAACGGCAGGAAAGGACACCCAGTATGTGATTTATCTGGGCACGAATGACAAGGATACAAACATGCCGGTGTTCAGCGAGAAAGAGGCAATGGACAGGGTCACTGATATACTGATAAACCGCTTCGGAGGCTACACTGTGCAGGAAGCGCGGGGCGGCTGGAAAGGTGATGACGGGAAGATTTACCGGGAGTACACGCTGGTCCTCTATCTGAGCGATACTGACGCGCAGGCTGTGCATGATCTTGCGGATGAGCTTCTGGATGTTTTCAGGCAGAGCGCCGTCCTCATTCACACTAACGTTACCGAGACCGAATTCTACTCGGGGAAATATTGATATTATGAAAGACGTAAGAAACGGCAGAATGCCCTGGCTCATATGGCTTGCCAAACATACATATGCAAAAAAGCTGTGCAGGGGCGGCAGACTTGTACTGAAAAATGATTCGGGTGCGGACCTGAAACACAGGAACTATCTGTATCTCATAAACCACGCGGGGATTATGGATCCCGTGCTGGTCTCCTCGGTCATTCCGAAACACGTGAGGTGGGTTGCAGGTGCATACCTGTTCAAGACCTTCTTTCTGAAACTGGTCATAGGTCACGGGTGTACTGCAATTCCCATGCAGCAGGGACGCGGAAACCTGTCCACGCTCAAGACAATCAAGGCCGCTCTTGCAAGCGGTGACAATGTGGGGCTTTTTCCCGAGGGAACACGCACCTGGGACGGAGACATGGTGAATCTGGACTACAGGGCACTTGCCAAGTTTATAAGGTTCTGCAATGCGCCCATCCTGTTTGTCAGCCTTGAAGGTGCCTTTGCCCAGCAGCCCAGATGGGCGGATTTCAAGAGAGAGGGAAACGTCACGGTTCATGTGAAATCCGCAATTGAGGCAGATGTCATAAAGCAGATGGACGTTGCGGACCTTGAGAATGAAATCCGCGCGGGCCTCGGCTTCTCCAATGATCAGTGGAAGAAAACCGTCAGTTATTCCTACCCCTCATCCAGAAGGGCCGAGGGTATCCAGAGACTTCTCTACATGTGCCCCTGCTGCCATGCCATAGACAGCATAAAGGCAGAGGGAAACACAATTACCTGCAAGTCCTGCGGGACGGAAGCTGTTCTGGATGAAATGGATGACCTGAAGGCATCTCAGGCGCCGGGTAAGGCAATCCCGTTCAAAACCCTCCATGAGTGGCATGTCTGGGAAGCCGGAGAAGTTGGCAACGCAGAGGGTTTTCCCGAGGAAAAGGGCGTGCTCCTTCAGACCGGGGATGCGGATGACGCAGGCAAACTTGAGACAATATCTGAGGATATCCGCGTGCATCTGGACGGCACAGTACTCCACGTGAAGTGCAATGACAAGGCCTCTGACAATGAGATTTCCATCCCGCTTGCCGACATCTCATCAATGGTGCTGAACGCAAAACAGACCATGGAGCTTTTCTGCAACGATGTTCTTTACAGAATCAGGCTCTTGCCTGACGCATGCTCTCTGAAATATCATGAGTTCTATACTGCATTCAATACAATGAATCAGTAAAAAAGGAACTGCTTGATGACATACTTTCACAGCACACACGACTTTACGGTGATCATTCACCTGTGTATCATTTCCTGCGCGCTTCTTCTCGGATCCACGCTCAGGTCAAAGATTGAGTTTTTACGTAGGTATCTAATTCCCGCACCCATGATCGGCGGTGCGTTTCTTTTTGTCTTCTACAACTATTGTGTAGACGGACTGGGCCTGGGCTCGGGACCTCACTTCCTTGAGGAGCTGATGTTCCACCTGCTCAACATCTCATTCATTGCCATGCAGCTCAGAATCCCCGCAAACAAGACAAAGAAGCAGAAAAAGGGCGCACTGTGGTCAAACGTTGCGGCCCTTCTTGCCGAGTACGGCCTCCAGTGCACCATAGGTCTGCTTGCGGCAATCTTCCTGCTCAGACAGCTTCTGCCCGGCTCCTCGGTTGCTCTCGGCCTCACACTCTGCCTGGGCTTTGAACTCGGCCCCGGCCAGGCTGAATCAATGGCCAAGGTCTGGGAAGGCGCCCCCTACGGAGTGCAAAACGCCGGAGACGTGGGCCTGACCATGGCTGCAATCGGCTTTGTAATAGGCTCGGTGGCAGGTGTCATCTTCATCAACAGGGCCGCCAAAAAAGGCTGGCTTTCCGCCGATTACGTCGAGAAGCTGAGAAACCGCAAGGTGGGCACGGGCTTCTTCAAGATCAGAAGCGAGCAGGCCGTGGGAAGCTACCAGACCACAGTCAGCGAGTCCATGGACTCCTTCACCCTGCACATTGCACTCATTCTCTTCACCTATATGATCAGCTTCCTCTTCCTTGCCGGTCTTGAGCACCTTGCAGCTCTTGGCGGCGGAAAGATCCTCGAGGCTGTTCAGGGCCTGTGGGGAATCAACTTTGTAATCAGCTCACTCTGTGCAATTCTGGTGCGCAAGACAATCATTGCGGCAAACTGCGAGCATGTCATAGACAACCACACATGTAACCGCATAGACGGCATTGCCGTTGATATCACCGTTGCCTCCTGCCTGGGAGCAATTGAGGTTGCAGCCATCAGACAGTACTGGCCGGTCATTGTGGTCCTCACAGTTCTGGGCATTATCATTACCTGTGTCATCACCCCGTACTTCTGCTCGAGGATGTTCAAGGATTACTCGTTCCTGCGCTTCCTCATGATCTTCGGAACTGCAAACGGAACTCTTCCCACTGCCCTCTCGCTGGTGCGTGTTGTTGACCCGGACTTCGAGACACCGGTTGCCCAGGAGTATGTCAACTCCACCGGTCTGATGTTCATCTTTGCCCTGCCCATTCTGGCGCTGGTCAACTGGCCTGCCAAGGGAATGGTATGGCCGTTCATCGGAATCACCTCAGCCTATGTGCTCATCTCATTCGGCCTGTATCTGAAGTTTGCCGGAAAGCGCGCCTTTGCCAAAGGCGGCCTTTTCAGAATGCCGGAGAATCAGGACTGAGAGTTATAATTACTCAGTAATCAAGGGGCTGTAGCAGAATGGAAACTGCACAGCCCCTTTGTTTATCCCCTATTATCCTCGCTTATCCCCGTTTATCCTGTCTTTGCCCCGCTTACCCTCGCTTATCCTGTCTTTGCCCCGCTTATCCTGT
>CAMZFA010000110.1 GCA_947305945.1 uncultured Spirochaetales bacterium
ATGACCGCGGTAGGATTTGAACCTACGACAACCAGTGTGTAAGACTGGGGCTCTCCCACTGAGCTACACGGCCGTTTGCTGTCTGACAGCATGATGAATGTACCATCTGCACAGGAAAGTGTCAATGCCGTCAGATTAAAAACCTCTCTATGAGACCTTTGATATAGGAAATCCTCAGGGGAGACCGCTTTGCTTCAACTGATACTATCAGCTCCGATCCTGGGTATATTTCAAATGAAGCATAGTTCTGAATCCTGTTAACGAAATTTGCGGCATATACCGGGTCTTCCAACATACCGAAATGCTCCCAGTAGTATGTTTTGCCCGTCCGCCTGTTCAGACAGGTGAAATCGGGATAAAGATTATGGGAGGATGTGCGAAACTCCTCATAAATGCTGTTTACAAGCGGTTTTTCATAGTAATACGGCACATTGTATTCACGCAGCATGTCGGCAATGATCCACTCAGACTTGGATTTGAACTTCTCCCCGCGCGGGGACAGATAAACAGTCCCGCCCTCATTCGGGTTGCCTTTATATCTACCGCCCTTTTCAAATTCTTCAAGTGCCTTCTTATCCGACAGCACTTCTGTATCTATGAACTCGTGAAGAGGCTGTGAAATGGTCCTTAAAATATCATTTGGAGATATTTCCCCCGTATCCAGAATGTCCAGGCACTTTTCATATTTTTTAAGCTCGTTTTCTGTGGCCTTTTTCAATTTATGGTTATACTGCTTCTGAGCCAGGGCCTTTATCTGTTGGAGGTCTTTTCTGCTCAGGTACCTTCCTGTTTTGTCCGAAGAATCGGCTCTGAGATAATAGGAACTCCTGCCGTTCACATTTCTCACATAAACAGAGCCTTCCGGCCCGTTTTTTTCCAGTTCTTCAAGTTTTTCAATCATCTTTGCAAGCTCAGACTTGGCTTCAAGCAACTCATTTATAAGATGTGACCTGTTCATGATTGGAATATAAACAAAAAGTCATAAAAAATCTATTTTTCGTTTAGAAAAGTAAACGAAAATAGAAAAAACTTATAAATAATGTTTACTTTCACTTATTAAGACAGGACAGGAGCAGCGTGTAATTCAATCTGACCGGTGCATCAGAACAGAGTGAAGAGGTTTTCTTCCTCGGAGTTGGTCATTTTGGGCATCTTGTCCTCAAGATGAAGAAGTTCATAAGCCTTTGAAGTGACCATACGACCGCGCGGAGTACGCTTGAGGTAGCCTTTCTGAATGAGATAAGGCTCATAGAAGTCCTCAAGGGATTCAATGGCCTCTCCCACTGAGATGGAGAGTGTCTCCGCTCCGACGGGGCCGCCGCCGTAGAACTCAATTATTGTTCTGAGGATGTTGCGGTCCTGGTCTTCAAGACCGTTGAGATCAATTCCCAGGTTACGTATTGATTTGTGGACAATCTCAGCATCAATTCTGCCGTTGCCGGTAACCTCCGCAAAGTCACGGAAGCGCCTGAGAAGGCGGTTGGCGATACGCGGGGTGCCTCTGGAGCATTTGGCAAGAAGGAGCACAGCCTCGTCATCTATATCAATGTTGATAAGACCGGCGCTGCGGCGGATTATGGAGGACAGTTCCTCCTCGGTGTAGAACTCAATGCGGCAGTTTATTCCAAAGCGTGTCTGAAGAGGAGAACTGACCATTCCGGCCTTGGTTGTGGCGCCTATGAGGGTGAAATGAGGAATGGGGATGCGCATTGTGCGGGCGCTGGGGCCCTGCCCTATAACCCAGTCTATCTCAAAGTCCTCCATGGCTATGTAAAGCATTTCCTCCAGAGCCGGCTTGAGGCGGTGGATTTCATCTATGAAGAAGATGGAGTTCTCCGTTACATTGGTAAGAACACCCGCAAGATCCTTGGGCTTGTCCAGGGCGGGTGCGCTGGTCATCTTGATCTCCGAGCCCATCTCATTGGCAACAATTGAGGCAAGTGTTGTCTTTCCCAGTCCCGGGGGACCGATCAGAAAGACGTGGTCCAGGGCCTCTCCCCTGTCACGTGCGGCCTTTATGAAAACGCCCAGATTCTCCTTGATTTTAGCCTGCCCCTGAAAGTCCTTCAGGTACTTGGGACGCAGGATGTTTTCCTGTGCATCCTGCTCCTGATAGGAGGTTGAGACTACGGAATTGTTCTGAAGGAAATCTATATCATCCATGAATTTACACCTCCGTCAGCCCAGTGAGACAACGGCGTTTCTGAAAAGCCATTCCTCAACCGTGCTCTGGCTCTTACCGGCAAGCTGTGCCTCGTTGTCGGAAAGGAGCTTTCCTATGGTCTCAAGAACCTTCTTCTTATCATAACCCATCTCCACAAGGGCATCTATGATATCCTGATACTTGTGGGATGTGCCGCGGGCCACGTTCTGCGGCTTCTTGGCCTCCTCGGTGAACACCAGGGTATCCCTGAGGGCCAGGATGATCTTCTGTGAGGTCTTGGCGCCAAGGCCGGGAATCTTAGACAGGAAGTTCACATCGCTCTGGTCAAGGGCAAGGATGAAGTCACGCACCCTTACTCCGCTCAGTATTTTCATTGCCTGGCGCGGGCCGATGCCGTTGACTTTGATAAGCTCATTGAACAGGCGCCTTTCGTCTTCATCACTGAAGCCGAAGAGCGTCATGGAGTCTTCCTTGTGCTGAAGCCAGGTGAGAATCCTGACATTGTTCCTGTCCGAACCCTGAAGATTGGAAAGTCTTGTTGCAGTCTGGGAGGAAATGACAATCTCATACTCAATGTTGCCCGCAAGGAGCGTCAGAGTCTGAGCGCTTACACATACTATCTGTCCGATAATTGCATTGATCATCTTACAACCCCCAGTTTGCCCATTGTTGCGCTGGTATTGCCGTAACAGACCGCAGCGGCAAGGGCATCTGCCGCATGGTCAGGCCTGGGTATCTTGTCCAGCCCCAGCAGGAGACGGCACATCTCCTGAACCTGTTTCTTCTCCGCCCTCCCGGTGCCGGTGATGGCAACCTTTATCTGAAGCGGAGTGAAGACGGAAACCGGAATGCTTTCCAAAAACATTGCATATGAGACGGCACCAATGACCTTTGCCACACCAATGGCGGAAACCTCGTTCTTTGCAAAGAAGATATCCTCAATGCTGAGGTGCTCAACCTGAAACTCTTGGGAAATCTTTCTCACACTGTCCGCAATGGCGGCAATGCGCAGCTCAAGTTTTTCCTCAGGCTTTGTGTGGACGGTACCATAAGAAACAGGCCGGAACCTGTGACCGTCAAAGTCAACAACGCCCCAGCCTG
>CAMZFA010000111.1 GCA_947305945.1 uncultured Spirochaetales bacterium
TCAATTGTCGGTTCTGAAGTCACAGCCGCAACACTTGACGTTGCAAGCGGCATAAGACGTGACCCCATGGCAATGAAGCCCTTCATCGGCTACAACGCCGGAGATTACTTCCAGCACTGGCTTGATGTAGGTAATGCAGCAAAGGACCAGAGCCTCCTGCCCAAGATCTTCTACGTCAACTGGTTCAGAAAGACAGCAGACGGCAAGTGGCTGTGGCCGGGTTACGGCGACAACTGCCGTGTCCTCAAGTGGATCTTCGAGTGCTGCGACGGCACTGCAAAGACAGTTGAGACACCCATCGGAATCATGCCCTCAGTCGATGCAATCGACAGGCCCGCAGGCGTTACGGAAGCCGACATGGCAGAACTGCTCAAGGTTGATGTCGAAGGCTGGCTGAAGGAAGTTGATGATGTACGCAAGAACTACTATCCGCAGTTCGGAAGCCACCTGCCCAAGGAGCTTGCAAACATGCTGGATGTTCTTGAGAACAACCTCAAAGCAGCAAAATAATCAATAACAATCCGGGCCGCAACAGTGATATGCCGTTGCGGCCCTTTTCATGCGAGGAACTTATGGGAAAAAGAGAAGACTACATTTCGTGGGATGAATACTTCATGTCGGTTGCCGTTCTTTCATCAATGAGGAGCAAGGACCCCAATACACAGGTGGGTGCCTGCATAGTCAATGAAGACAGGAAGATAGTGGGAACGGGCTACAACGGTTTTCCCATGGGTTGCTCGGATGATGATCTTCCGTGGGGCAGGGAAGGAAGACCCCTGGACACCAAATATCCCTATGTATGCCATGCGGAGCTCAATGCAATTCTGAACAGCATTTCCAGGGATTTGAGAGGATGTACACTATATGTAGCGCTTTTTCCGTGCAATGAGTGTGCAAAAGCCATAATCCAGAGCGGCATAAGAAAGATAATCTACAAAGAGAACAAGTATCCGGATTCAGACGGTGTACAGGCCTCAATGCGCATGCTCAAGGCAGCCGGAGTGGAACTTGTCCGGATGCAGTTCAACAAGACACTTGAAGTCTCAATATGACAGAGTATACCTACATTGACTCCTCAGCAGAACTTGACCGGTTGTGCCTTTCATTTGCCGAAAGGGGAGTTGACTGTGTTGCCATGGACTTTGAGGAAGAATCCAACCTCCATGTCTACGGGGAGCACCTGTGCCTTGTGCAGCTCTCCGACGGCAGTTCATTCTACCTCCTTGATGCACTTGTGCTGTGCAGGACGGAGGAGGGCAAAGCCTCTCTGAAGGCCTTTCTGGAAGGGCCTGTCACCAAGATAATGTTTGACTGCTCAAGTGACAGTGCAATAGCACGCAAAACACTGGGAATTGCCCTTCAGAATGTCTGTGACATACGTTTGACGGCAAGAGCCCTGGGTTTTGACGGAAACCTCACCGCCCTGACCGAACGCAATCTTGGAATCAGGGTCTCCGGGGAAGGGGAGAAGAAAAAATACCAGAGGGCAAACTGGATGAAGCGCCCGCTTCCCCAGGATCAGCTGGAGTATGCACTTGATGATGTGAAGTATCTTTTCGAGCTGAGAAAGTCGCTTGAAAAAGAAGCGGAGGAAAAGCTGCCCCTTTCCGTGAGAAGGCGTCTTCAGACCGAGATGAAGCGCTGTGCCGCTCCCAGACACAAGGACAGACCGGGCTGGGAAAAGATATGCAACTACAGAGCCCTGCCTTACGGGCAGAAGGTTTACCTGCGCCACTTCTTCATTGCAAGGGACAACCTGGCGCGCAGGGCAAATGTTCCGGCTACTTTCATACTGGACAAGCGTTTGATTGTGGCCATGGCCAAAAGCGGAACATGGGAGGGAATTCTGGAGGGATACTCACTCAGGTATAAAGACTCTTTTGAGAATGCAAGGCTTGCCGCGGCGGAAGAACTGTCAAAAAAACCGAAGAAATAATTATAGATATAAAATTATCGATATTTGGCTACTATTTATATATACAAAATACAGATAGGTAAAAAGACATTGTAATAAAAATGGCTTTTCTGTAGAATGAAATCTGCATGAAAGACGTTCAGAGCAAACATTTTCAGGAGTACGGAACTGTTCCGGAAATCTCGGTAAAAGTGCCCGGTGTGACCAGGTTCCTCGGGTTGTTTGCTGAGTATTCCATGGGACACAGTCTCTGTGCCGCAGACTCAAGAAATCTCTACCTCTGTGTTTCAAAACGTACGGATTCCCAGGTAATGGTATTCAACAGCCTTGTCAATGACCGTAAGCACTTCGCCCTCAGCACCCTGAAGTTCAGGAAAGAGGACAGGTGGGCAAACTACATAAAGGGAGTTCTTGCAGAACTGATCACCGAGGGTTATGAGGTATCAGGAATGGACTGGACCCTGGGCGGAGACGTTCTGAGCGGTGACACCCAGATAATCTCATGCGCAATCATAGTGGCCACATGCCTTGCCATGGAGGAAATACTGGGAGTCAAGCTTGAGGAGCATGTTCTCAGAAGGATGATAGTAAAGGCCTGCATGACCTTCAGCGGAGAGATATTCAACACATCAATTCTTGTGACAATGCTCAACGCACAGCAGGGAAAGTTTGTCTACTATGACAATTACAAGGATTCCATCAGCCTGCTTGACAATCCGTTTACCGGAGATTCCGCCTACATGCTGCTCAACGTCAACAGCGGCCTTCCTCCCGTTGTGGTGTCTGATGAAGTGAGCCGCAAGAATGAAGCGATAAAGGATCTTGTCACTTCCCTGCGCAAGAGGCCGGGAATCTTCCCGTTCTCCAATATGACGGAAAGCTCCCTCAGGGACCGCATCCAGGATCTTGACGAGGAAGAAAAGAGAATCTGTCTATACATATTTGAAGAATACAGGGCCGCACAGCTTGCATCTTTCTCCGATTCGGTTCTGGCAAAGGCCATGGCAAGGACGGAAAAAGCCCTGAGAAACAAACTTGAACTTTCATTTCCCGAGCTGGACTGGCTTATCAAGAGGTCTTCCGGGGAATCCGCATGTCAGGGAGTGTCAGTTGCGCTCAACGGCGGAAACGGAAACGTTGCCCTGGTCATAAAAAAGGATGCGGTTGACTCTTACAGGGCAAAACTTGAAGAATATGAACACATATTCGGATTCAAGGTAA
>CAMZFA010000112.1 GCA_947305945.1 uncultured Spirochaetales bacterium
GCTTGATTCCTATCTGCGAATACTGGATGAATGATGAAAGAAAAACATCAGGGTTCTATGGCTTTTGAAAAAGACAAATTCTTGCGGTATGTAGAGGAGGTAAAACACATGAAGACGTATTGCGGAGTAGATTGCTGTAAGGAATGTGACAGGCTTTCGGAGTGCGGAGGGTGTGAACGATGCCAGGGACATCCTTTCGGCGGCAGCTGCGTTGTAGAGAGAAACAGAGATTTCCTGTCCCTGAAGCGTCGGCTGATTGATGAAATAAACGCCTTGGGCATCAAGGGACTTGCTGTAGCCGACCTTAATCTGCTGACCGGTTCTTTTGTGAATCTTCCGTATCCTCTTGCCAACGGATCTACGGTTCGGTTTCTGAAAGACAACGATATCTATTTCGGAAATCAGGTTGAACATCCGGATTCAGACCGGTGTTACGGCATTGTTGCAAATGAAGATTTCATTCTCATCTGTGAGTATGGTTGCAATGGTTCCGATCCGGAAATAGTCTTGTACAAACGACGCACTGATAGGTTGCACGGAAGACGAAAAGCTTGAAGTATAAAAGACGCACAATGAAACGGAGTACATGAAAGGCGTCCTGATACGTCGGTAATTATCGGTTTACAGACGATTGAAGCAGGAAACTTTCGAAGGACAACGGACGATGAACCAGAAGGAATTATACAGGTATATTGAGGAAAACCAGCCCAACATCTGTCAGATAAGCATTCTGCAGAACGGCAGGGAGATTTATTCTGAACAGTGGAACGGATATAAGCGGAATGACTGCACTCACATCATGTCCGCCACTAAAAGCATCATGGCGCTTCTGACCGGGATTGCCGTTGATCACGGCATGATCGGCAGTGTGGATGACAAAGTTCTCTCCTTCTTTCCGGAATATTCCGTAAAGCGAGGAGAGAAGACTATCTATGATGTCACCATCAGGCATCTTCTCACAATGCGTGCACCTTATAAGGGAAAAGGGGATCCCTGGACAAAGGTGTGCTCCAGTGATGACTGGACAACCGCCTCACTTGACTTCCTTGGCGGGGGAAACGGCATTACTGATGAGTTTGATTACCGGACGGTCTGCCTGCATATTCTCTCCGGAATTCTCTATCAGGCTACAGGCATGAAAACAGTGGACTTTGCCAACCGGTATCTCTTTGCACCTCTCTGTATTGCAGAACATAAGAACTACTATGCCGAGAGTGCTGAGGAGCACAAGGAGTTTACCATATCAAAAACCCCGAAAGAGAACATCTGGTTTGCAGATCCGGACGGGCTTGGAACGCCGGGCTATGGCCTTTGCATGAGCGCTTCCGACATGGCGAAGATCGGGCAGCTATGCCTGAACAAGGGAGTATGGGAAGGAAAACGGATCATTTCAGAAGGATGGATTTCTGAGATGACAAAGCCAAGGGAAGTGGAAAGCAAGTATTTCCGGGGGATGCAGTATGGCTACCTGTGGTGGATCATTCATCCGGAAAAGAAGATTTATGCCGCAATCGGAAACAGCGGGAACGTGATCTACGTGAATCCGGAGAAGGAAATCGTTGTCGCTGTTTCTTCCTATTTCAAACCCACAGTGTTCGACCGTGTGGATTTCATCGAGGATATTCTTCTTCCTTGTTTCGGATAATCATGGCAAATATCATTAACGTTTTTGCTTAATTCTTGGAGTGAAAGCGTCCAACTAAATTATTGCCGGACAAAACATGTTGACAAAGTTAGCCAATGCTAACCATAATGAGGTTGGAGTTAGCCCATGCTAACTGAATCTGAAGGAGCTGAATATGATGCCTTTGAATCTGGCGGAAATGCGCAAGACACAAATTATCAGAAAGATCGGCGGCAGCCCGGAAGTCAAGAAGCATCTGGAGGACCTGGGATTCAACGTTGGGGGAGAGATCAGCGTTGTCAGCTCATTGGGCGGAAATCTGATTGTCAAAGTCAAGGAAAGCCGTGTGGCCGTCAGCAGCGAATTGGCTATGAGAATAATGGTCTGACCGTAGGAGGATATAAAATGAGAACACTCAGGGATGTGGGTATCGGCAAAGCCGCCGTGGTAGTGAAACTGCACGGAGAGGGCGCCGTAAAACGCAGAATCATGGACATGGGTATAACCAGAGGCGTGTCCGTGTACGTACGTAAAGTTGCGCCTCTCGGAGATCCCATTGAAGTGACTGTAAGAGATTATGAGCTGTCAATCCGCAAGGCTGACGCTCAGATGATTGAGGTGGAGGAGATATGAACATAAGAATTGCATTGGCAGGTAATCCGAACAGCGGAAAAACAACGCTGTTCAATGCTCTTACAGGTTCGAACCAGTTCGTGGGAAACTGGCCCGGTGTCACGGTTGAGAAGAAAGAAGGCAAACTCAGGAATCATGAGGGTGTGACTGTGACCGACCTCCCCGGAATCTACTCACTGTCTCCGTACACCCTTGAGGAGGTTGTGGCCAGAAACTACCTTATAGGTGAGCGACCGGACGCAATTCTCAATATAATTGACGGTACTAACCTTGAAAGAAACCTTTATCTCACAACCCAGCTTGTTGAGCTTGGAATTCCCGTGGTAGTTGCCGTGAACATGATGGATGTTGTCAGGAAAAACGGAGACCTCATCAACACTGCAGAGCTGTCCAGACAGCTGGGATGCAGGATTATTGAGATTTCCGCACTCAAGGGTACCGGGGTTATGGATGCAGCTGATGCTGCAGTTGAGGCGGCAAAAGGAACAAAGACCGTTCCCCAGCACACCTTCTCCGGTCCTGTTGAGCATGCTCTTGCCCACATTGAGGAGGCCGCGGTTCACAACATGCCGGCCGAGCAGCAGAGATGGTATGCCATCAAGGTTTTTGAGCGTGATGACAAGGTTATGAAACAGCTTTCCATTTCACCTGAAAACCTCTCTCACATTGAAGATGACATCAGGGATGCTGAAAAGGAGCTGGACGACGATGCAGAGAGCATTATTACCAACGAGCGTTACATCTACATTGCCGAGGTAATCAAGGCCTGCTACAAAAAGAAGAAGAAAGGTATGGCTTCCGTTTCGGACAAGATAG
>CAMZFA010000113.1 GCA_947305945.1 uncultured Spirochaetales bacterium
AAAGCATTTTCAGTATTAATCATTGCAGTATCAATGCTGCTCATCGTTTCCTGTGCAACCAATGCGGCACAGAATCCTGATAAGGCTCTGGACCTCTGGACAGAGACAGCACCCCTGAAGACAGCACTCGTTGAGTTTGTTCAGAACGCCGTAAATCCGGCCAGTGAGGGATTTATTCCCGTAGAGAGAAGAATTGCCGTGTTTGACATGGACGGCACAATCCTCTGTGAAACAGACAGGGACTACTTTGACCACACACTGCTTGCATACCGCGTAACTGAAGACCCCTCTTATACTTATAAGGCAAGCGCATTCGAGAAAGATGTGGCAAATCAGATAATTGAGAAGAGCAAGACAACATCACCCGTAAGCGGACTTGATATAGACCACGGCAAGGCTGTTGCCACCGCATTCCAGGGCATGACACCCGACCAGTTCATTGACTACATTCAGGTTTTCAAGGACCTTCCCATGCCCGGTTATGAGGGAATGAAAAGAGGAGACAGCTTCTACCTGCCCATGATCCAGGTCATTGATTACCTGCAGGCAAATGACTTTACAGTCTACATTGTCAGCGGAACTGACCGCCTTATCAGCCGCGCCATCTTCTATAATAATGACGCATTCAACCTCCAGCCCAAACAGATCATAGGCTCTGATGTGCTGCTGGTGGCAACAAACCAGGGAGACACAGACGGCCTTCAGTACACATACACGGACAAGGACCAGGTGATAATCGGCGGACAGTTCCTGATTAAGAACCTGAAGATGAACAAGGTTACCGCAATTGTCAGGGAGATAGGTTATCAGCCTGTGCTCTCATTCGGAAACACAACCGGAGACGCCGCAATGGCCATGTACACCATTACGGACAACCCCTACCCCAGCCTCGCATTCATGCTTTGCTGCGATGACCTTGTCCGTGAGAACGGAAACCAGAAGAAGGCGGATGACATGTACAGCCTCTGCAGCCAGTTCAACTGGATCCCCGTTTCAATGAAGAACGACTGGACAACTATCTACGGTGACGGCGTGGTGAGAAAATAATTACCGCCCCGAAAACTGTATAATTAAAAGAATTGCGGTACACCGGCCGATAACAGCGGCATGGGCGTACCGCATTTTTTGTGCCCAACTTGCCTTGACTTGAGTTGAGTTTTATAATGGGCGTTATGAAAGTTGTAATACTCGGAGCCGGACGCAGAGGCATAAGACTTGCTCGCCACCTTGTAGAGGAAAAGAAGGATGTGGTGATTATCGACCACAGGGCGGTTGACGTAGACAACGCCATGAGCAACGTGGACTGTCTGGGCGTTGTGGCCAGCGGAACGGATGTTGAGGAGCTGCGTAACACGGGCATTGAAGATGCGGACGCGTTCATTGCCCTCACCGGCAGCGATGAAACCAACCTTGTCTCGTGCGGCCTTGTGTCGGCGGAGTTCAAGATTCCCATTACCATAGCGGCGGTGCGCAACATTACCTACACCGCGGAGGACCGCAAGTCCAACATGCTGGGCATAACCCACATCGTCAACCCGTCGCAGGCGGTTGCAGGAAGGATTTTCAGCGATATCGACCGCGGCCTCTACTCGGACATCATCAGCTTCGAGAACATGAGCCTGGTGCTCTACAACATCTACATCGACAAGAAATCCAAGTTCAAGAACGTCCCGCTGAAGAAGCTCAGAAATCTTCTGCCCGGCCAGTTCGTGGTAGCCGCCATAAGCAACGCCAAGGAAGTTCTGGTGCCTACCGGCGATACCGTAATCCAGGAAGGCGATACCCTGAGCATTACAATCAATGAAGACAGCGTGACGTCCTTCTTTGACACCATAGGCACAAGGCGCCACAAGCCAAGGAAAGTTGTCATAATAGGCGCCACCATGGTGACGGACTTTGTGCTGAAAATGTTCACAAAGAAAGGTCTGAAGAACACCACCGTCATCTCCAGAGACAAGGCCGAGTGCAGAGAGCTTGCCCTTAAGTATCCTTCGGCACTGATTATCAACGAGAATATCACAAACGAGGGCGTTTTCAGACGTGAGGGTCTTGAGAACTATGACCTTCTGATAAGTGCCTCGGACAATGATGAACTGAACATCATTATTGCAAGTTACGCAAAGCATTACGGCGTGAAGAGCACAATTGCCCTGATCAACAAGAACCAGGACTTTGTCAGAATGGCAGACCACATGGACATAGACAGTCTCATGTCCACCCAGGACATAACCGTGGACTCAATTGTAAGGTTCCTCCACGGAACCAACATCTCGAATATCCACTCCATGTTCGACGGAAGGATTGAGGCTCTTGAATATACTGTTGATGCCAAATGTCCTCTCAGGGGCAAGATGCTCAAAGAGATAAACATGAAGGGCAAGGGCCTGATAGTAGGTGCAAAGAAACTGGACGGAAGGTCAATCCTCCCCGGCGGCAACTACTGCATAGACTACGGAGACAAGCTCCTGCTGGTTATTGAGAGACAGTCACTCTCCTTCATACAGAAACTGCTGGGAATGGAAAATACGGTACTCTGATGCATATCAAAAGCGTTTTCAGGCTTGTTTCACAGATTCTCATCTTCATTGCAATTCTCATGATTGCACCCACCGGCATAGCCGTGGGACACAGGGAATGGGCGGCAGCCTCCAGTTTTCTTATCACCATCTTCCTCATGGTCACAACAAGCGTCATAGCGGTCATTCTGACCAAAAACGCAAGTTTAAGTAACTTCTCGGCAAGGGACGGCTTGCTGTTCACAACCATGACATGGGTGCTTGCAACGGCATTCGGAGCCCTGCCCCTCCTTCTGTGCGGAACTTTCCCGGACTACTCTTCCTGCTACTTTGAGATCATGAGCGGCTTCACCACAACAGGAGCCACCACCATGCTTGAAATAGAGAGCAACTTCAAGAGCATTCTCTTCTGGAGAAGCATGACCAACTGGCTGGGAGGCAT
>CAMZFA010000114.1 GCA_947305945.1 uncultured Spirochaetales bacterium
CAAAACTTGGCTCTCTACGCTGTTTCCAACCCAACCGGCACATCTTGCTCAGCTGTTCATGCTGAAAGAAAGGCAGGGGTGTTGTTTATTCTTGTCCCCCTTGATAATATTAGGCGTTGAATTGTTTTACGGGAACGTGTTTCCCGTCGGGGGAATGATTTGCAGATAAAACTTAACAATCTTGTGCGGACCTATGAGAATGTCCACGCAGTAGAAAATGTAAGTCTCTCAATACCGTCCAATCAGATTTTCGGTATTATAGGCCTTTCAGGGGCCGGAAAGAGCACTCTGGTTAGGCTTGTCAGTCTTCTTGAGAAGCCGGACAGCGGAGAGGTCTGGTATGATGACCAGCGTGTGGACAACCTTCCCGAGAAGGATATCATCCTGCGCAGACGCCGTATAGGAATGATATTCCAGAACTTCAATCTTTTCTCATCCCGCACAGCGGGGCAGAATATTGCCTATCCAATGGAGATCTGCAAGTACCCCAAGGACAAGATTGAGACCAGAGTCAAGGAACTGCTTGAGGTTGTAGGACTTGCAGACAGGAAGAATGCCCCCATTTCAACGCTTTCGGGCGGTCAGAAGCAGAGAATTGCAATTGCCAGGGCTCTGGCATGCAATCCGGATATCCTGTTCTGTGATGAGGCTACAAGTGCTCTTGACCCCAAGACAACACAGTCCATCCTTGCACTGATCAAGGACATTCAGAAGAAGATGAATCTTACTGTTGTCATGATTACACACCAGATGGAAGTTGTCAGGGATGCATGTGACTACGTGGCTGTGCTTTCTGACGGAAAAGTTGTGGAGGAGGGCCCGGTCAAAGAGCTTTTTGCAAATCCCAGGACAAAGGTCACCAAGGAGTTCCTGTCTCATCTCACTTCAAACGCACACAAGAAAAACGAAGACGGTCTTGTCATCTGGTCGGATATTCCCGCAAGATTCACGCTGCGCTTCAACAGTGACAGGGTTGATACCCCGGTTATCTCCAACATTGTCAGATGGTATGACGTCACTTTCAACATAAGCGGCGCAGGTATACAGAAGGTTGGGGATACCAGACTGGGAACCATGGTCTGTGATATTTCCGGTACACCGGATGCCGTTTCAAAGGCAATCAATGCCCTGAGGGAGAACGGAATTATTGTAGAGGAGGCACAGGAATGAGCAAAATCACACCGCAGCTCTGGCACCTTATCTGGGAAAGCACACTCCAGACTCTTGAGATGGTCTCTCTTTCCACTCTCTTTGCCGTTGTTCTCGGTCTTCCGCTGGGAATTCTGCTTGCCATTACATCGCCGGAGAGCCAGGGCGGTCTGCGCCCCAAGCCGGCATTGAACGAGGTCCTGAGCCGTATTGTAAATATTCTCAGGTCCTTCCCGTTCATAATTCTGATCATTCTGCTGTTCCCGCTGTCCAGACTGATTGTGGGTACGGCCATTGGAACAAAGTCCACGATTGTGCCGCTTTCAATTGCCGCGGCTCCGTTTGTTGCAAGGCTTGTCGAGACTTCCCTCAAGGAAGTAGATCCGGGCGTGGTGCAGGCTGCAAAGACCATGGGTTCAACAAATCCGCAGATTGTCTTCAAGGTTCTGCTGCCCGAGGCCCTGCCTTCATTGATTGCCGGTCTGACGCTGACAATCATCAACCTGATCGGTTACAGCGCAATGGCCGGTGCGGTAGGCGGCGGCGGACTGGGTGACCTGGCAATCCGTTACGGATACCAGCGCTTCAGGACGGATGTCCTTATGGTTGCAGTAGTTATCATTCTGGTGCTTGTTGAGGTTATCCAGTTTGTGGGTAACAAAATAAGTGCAAATATGATGGCAAAACGCTGAGAATTGTATTTTTCTGAATAATTATTCACAAATTGTCTTGCAAAGCCCCCTTGTTTCTGTATATAGTAAAATATCTTCACAGAGGAGGGGGTTATATTATGACATTTACAAACAGATCCAGAAAAGCCATGTCCTTCTCCATGTCCATGATGATGCCCTTTGGGGCATAATATTTCTTTTTTTTCAGCAATAAACATATATTCAGGTAGGGACAGAAAAAGTTTTTTTCTGTATAGTTTCAGATAATCGAATTTACAATCTTCAGGGATTTATAATAAACGGGAGTAAAAAATGAAAAAGATTCTTACAATCGCTCTTATTCTTGCAGTAGCATTTGCCGCATTTGCAGGCGGTGCCAAGGAAGCAAAAAAGTCAGACAGGACAACACTTATCATTGCCTGTACACCGGAACCCCATGCATCAATGCTCAACCTGGTAAAGGATGACCTTGCAGCTCAGGGAATTGACCTTGTCATTCAGGAATACAACGAGTACAACGTTGAGAACGAAGCAGTTGAAGCCGGCGAAGCCGATGCCAACTTCTTCCAGCATATTCCCTACATGAACCAGTACATTGCCAACGGTTACCACCTTGTCAATGCCGGCGGTATCCACGTAGAGCCCCTTGCACTGTATTCAAAGAAGTACAAGTCACTCAACGACATTCCCGCAGGTGCTACAATTGCAGTTCCCAACGATCCTTCCAACGAAGGCAGAGCACTTCTTCTGCTCCAGAGCGCAGGACTGATCACGCTTGATGACTCAAGCAACCTTACTGCAACACCGCTGAACATTGTTGAGAACAAGAAGAACATCAAGTTCCACGAAGTTGAAGCTGCAACTCTTCCCAGAGTTCTTGCCGATGTTGACGCAGCAGTCATCAACGGAAACTATGCAATTCCCGCAGGTTTCAACGCTGCCAAGGACGGCCTCTTTGTTGAAGGCGCAGACAGCCCGTACGTAAATATTGTTACTGTCAAGCAGGGCAGAGAGAATGATCCCGCAATCAAGGCCCTTGTTGCCGCTCTTCAGAGCCAGAAGGTCAAGGACTGGGTTGCAAAGACCTATCCCGA
>CAMZFA010000115.1 GCA_947305945.1 uncultured Spirochaetales bacterium
ACCGACTATGCACTGATGCTCAGGGCAAAGCAGAGACTCAAGAGAATCTACTGCATGCTCGAGAAGCAGTTCAAGCTTACATTCAATGAAGCCAGCAGACTCCCCGGCAAGACCGGTGACAACCTGATTGTCCTTCTTGAGCGCAGACTTGACAACGTTGTCTTCAGAATGCATTTCGCATGCAGCCGTTCACAGGCAACACAGCTTGTCGGACACGGCCACATCTTTGTAAACGGAAAGCGTGTTGATATTCCTTCATACAGAGTCAAACCCGGCGACGTCATCGAAGTTGCTCCCCAGAGCAAGGAAATGCTCATAATCAAGGAGAATCTCGGTGAAGTTGAGAAGAGCGGTGTTTCACCGTGGCTCTCAGTCGATGTTGAGAACATGAAGGGACAGTTCAATGCTCTTCCGAGAAGAGAAGAAGTAACAGAGCTTGAAGGAGTCAACGAACAGCTGGTTGTTGAGTTGTACTCAAGGTAATTCTACCAAGGAGTGAAAATGGCACGTAAGAACCTTATGAAGGGTTTTAAAATCCCCAAAACAACCTCAATGGAACATGGAAGTGAGGGCGAGAATTACGACAAATTCATAGCCTATCCCTTTGAGAGAGGTTTCGGTACAACAATCGGAAATACGCTCCGCAGGGTTCTGCTTTCATCAATCCAGGGTTATGCTATCACTGCAGTTTGGTTTCATTACTACAATGAGTCAGGCGAGCACATCATCACAAGTGAGTTTGAGGCCCTTCCCGGCGTCAAGCAGGATATCTGTGAGATCATTGCCCGTCTGAAGAAACTCAGAATGAGACTCCCTGAAGATGTTGAGAGCACAACCATTGAAGTTGAATGCAAGGGACCGGGAGTTATCACAGGTGCTGATTTCGAGAAGGACAGGGTAGAAGTTGTGAACAAGGACTTCGTCGTCTTCGAGATGATGGAAGATGCAAACATCACACTTACCGCCCAGATTGACTTCAACCGCGGTTATGTTCCTTCGGACGTCATCCAGGAAATGATTGAGAAAGATGAAGACCAGACACCGGGAATCATTCCCGTTGACGCAATCTTCTCACCCGTCACCAGAGTCAAGTACTCCATCGAACCTACCCGCGTAGGCCAGAGGAATGACTATGACAAACTCATCCTTGAGGTCTGGACAGACGGAACAATCACTCCGGAAGATGCTCTTGCTGAAGCTGCAAAGATTGCAAAGGAACATTTTTCCATTTTCATCAACTTTGATGAAAGCATGATAAGCACAACTGATGAGGTTGATGAGGAGCAGAAGAGAATAGACAAGATTCTCAATTCTTCAGTAGAGGAACTTGAGCTGACAGTCCGTTCAAGCAACTGCCTCAAGAATGCAAACATCAGAACCATCAGGGACCTTACCAAGATGACGGAGGAGGAGATTGCCAAGACAAGAAACTTCGGCAAGAAGTCCCTCTCTGAAATCAAAGACAAGCTCAAGGAGTGGAACCTCGGGCTTGGTATGACAGATTACAGTGTCCTCAGAACTGCCAAGGTTCCGGACAATAAGGAAGAGAACAATGAAGCATAAGATTGGATTCAACGCTCTTAGCAGGAATTCCGCAGAACGCAAGGCTCTCATGAGGAACATGGTAACATCCCTGTTCCGTTTCGAGAGAATTGAGACAACCTCTGCAAAAGCAAAGGAAGTCAGGAGACTGGCGGAAAAGATGATCACAAGAGCAAAAGTTGACAACGTCCACAACCGCAGACTCACATCTGCCGTCCTTTTCGACGAAGCAGTTGTCAACAAGCTCTTCACCGAGATTGCTCCGCTTTATGCAGACGTCAACGGTGGTTACACACGCATTATCAAGACACAGAGCCGTCTTGGAGATGCAGCAGACATGGCAATCCTCGAGCTGACAAAGAAGACCGCAAAGGTTGAGAAGAAGGCAGACAAGGAAGCCAAGAAGGAAGAGAAGGCTGAAAAGCCCGCAAAGGCAGATAAATAAGCCGAGTGAGGATTCTTCCTACAGGACCCGAAAAGGGTAGAGCCGGAGTCACAGTACTCCGGTTTTTTTGTTTTTTCCGGGATCTAAAGGCTGTGCAAGACTGGGATGTTGCAACTATATTCAGTTGCACATTGCCGCATTTTTCTTTATTATTTGAGCGAGGGTGGTATCTATGGGACAAAAAGAAAAGCTGATAAAGCGGATTAAAACACGCCCGAAAGACTTTACTTTTGATGAGCTTGAACGGCTTCTTGAACAGGAGGGACTGATATGAGCAATGTAATTGAGTATAAAGGATACGTTGGAACAGTGGAATTCTCACCCGAAGATATGGTCTTCTACGGCAAGGTCCAGGGAATAAGATCTCTCATTTCATATGAGGGAGCCAATGCAGTTGATCTGGTTGAGGATTTCCATGTCGCTGTTGATAATTATCTGGAAAGTTGCGAGAAACATGGAACAAAACCGGAAACAGCATTCAAGGGGACACTCAATGTCCGTCTCGGGGCTGACACTCACAGGAGAGCTGCTATATACGCAATGGCACATGACCAGAGTCTGAACAGTTTTATTGACCTTGCTGTTAGGGAAAAACTTGCAACATACAACGTATCAAAGAACTCTGATTGAACACTTGATGTTCTTGTTATCCCTCCAGCCCGCACTACTTAATCCACTTCATCCAACCGACACATCCCGTTCAGCTGTTCTTTGGTGTTCCTGCTGAGTTTGTTGATTATGGTGTTCATGGTGAGTTTGTTATTCCTGCTATTCTTTAAGCGGTGTAGCTCATGTTGAAAACATGTGCAAAACATGATGCAGAGCCAACGCCTGCGCTCTGCCTTCCCGCATTGGCTTCTACGGCCTGCGGGAGTCAGGATTCCGGCTGCCTCTGCACAGGTTGTTGC
>CAMZFA010000116.1 GCA_947305945.1 uncultured Spirochaetales bacterium
GGGTATGCATCAGCTTATGCACATGAGCGCTATAGTTATTTTTCAAGAAATCACTGCTTTTCCGTTCAACGAGTATGATAGAAAACGCTCAAATTCGTAATCCTATCATAAAAAGTATGATAGAAATTCCAGAATACAGGATTCCTATCATATTAACTTCCGGATTTCAGGTTGCTTTATGCGGGATAGCGGGGTACACGTAATATAAAAATGCCCAGAATAGGTGAAATTTATATCACAAATAATATAAAAATCCCGGTTTTGAGGGCAATTTATATTACATCGCACATGCTATATGCGAGAGTAAACGAGGAACGAGGCTGGAAGGGGCAAAAATCAAGGGACTGTGCAGTTTTTCATTTTGCGACAGTCCCCGTTTGAGAAATCTCAGAACCAGATGTAAATCGGGTCGCCCTCTTTAACACCGAGGGATGCAGGGCCGTTGAAACTTCCTGTGTCAATTTCGGCCTTGTTCGTTTCAAAGACTGAAAGGTTGAGGCTCATCTTTCCCTGCTCCATGAAAGCTCTCTGGACAAGAACGGGAAGAGTGAACTCACCTGCATTTCCAATTGTAACGGTAATGGTGTCTCCGTCCTTGTAGCCCTTCATTTTGAAGAGGCCTGAATTTACATTGAGGATGAGTCTGCCTCTGAAGTCTATTTTCTCAACATAGTAAGGTGTCTTGGCCGGTACTATCGGGTGTGATTTTTCCTCCACAACAATGACATCACCCGGCTCAACGACAACAACGCGTCCATTATTTGAAACATTATCAATAACCTCTATTTCCTCATAATCAAAATCATCAAAGATGTCGAGGAAACTTAAAATTGAATGTGCAGTCAGTGCAAAGACCGAAACTGCAATAATTAAAACAGTTGCAATAGCTTTTTTCATCTGTCAGCCCTCCTTTTCTCAGGGTTTTTCCTGTAAAAAACTGCTGTAAATCCTGTTGTAGCCACAAGATCACTTGAGGTGGCCTTCTCAAGTTCAAGGGAAAGACTGCGCGTCCGGTCCTTGAAAGCCTGAAAGCGCACCTTGACCAGTTCGTGGTCCGTAAGTGCGCTGTCCAGTGCTGCAACAACCCCTTCGGTTATACCGTCATGACCAACCATGACAACGGGGTTCAGAACCTGCGCCTTTGCGCGCAGGCGTGCTCTGTGCTTACTGTCCAAAGCCATTGAGAATATCCTCGTACTTCTTCTTTACGACAAAGCGCTTGATCTTCTTGGTGCTGGACATTTCCATGCTCTCGTCAACCAGCGCAATGTGGCGGATTCTCTGGTAAGGAAGAAGTTCCTTGTTGACCTCTTCAATAATCTGCTCCATGTGCTGCTGTCTGGCCTTGGGATCCTGCTCCTTCCTGACGTAATCGTCCGAAGGATGGATGAGTGCGCATACGCCCTCGCTCTTCTTGGCCTTGTCAATCATGTAGGGCAGGACGCAGATCTGGTCAATGTCGTAGTAAAGCTGGAAGCGGTCCTCAATCTCCTCGGGGAAGACGTTTTTGCCGCCTTCCGTGACTATGATGTTCTTTGCCCTTCCGGTGAGGATGACAAAGCCTCTTTCGTCCATGTAGCCGACGTCGCCGGTGTGGAGCCAGCCGTCCTTGTCAATCATTTCGGCCGTGGCCTCGGGGTTCTTGTAGTAGCCCTGCATGACCATGGGGCCCTTGACGCAGATTTCGCCGTTGCCCTGCTCGTCCTTGTCTGCAAACATCATGTCAACGCCGGCAAGCACCTTGCCGATGCTCTTCTCATTGAAGTCAAAGATGGGGTTGAGTGTCAGGATGGGGCTGGTTTCGGTCAGGCCGTAACCCTGGACAAAGTCAATTCCGAGCTGGTTGAACTTCTTGAAAGTCTCCGAAGGAAGCGGGCCGCCGCCGGAGATACAGATTCTGTTGCTGTCCAGTGAGACCTTGCTGAGGATTGACTTTCCGAAAAGCTTCTTACCGATGTTGACCTTGAAGACCTTCTTAACAAAGCCGGAGAAGCCCATCATGCAGTTGATCAGGCCTGAAGCCAGCTTGCCCTTCTCCTCTACGCCCTTCATTATTCCGGCGAGGAGCTTGTTGAACAGCATGGGAACTGCAAGGAACATGGTTACCTTTCCGTCCTTCATCTCCTTGAGGAGCTGCTTTACAATCAGTTTCTTTCCGAAAATCACGCTTGCGCCCACGGACATTGCCTCAACAAAAACGGCAAGCATTGTGTATGCGTGGTGGATGGGCAGGATTGCGTAGAAGACATCGGTGCAGTAGATGTTCATCTGGCTCTGTGCACAGTAGCAGTCTGAAACCAGATTCTCATGGGTCAGCATGACAACCTTGGGCATTCCGGTTGTTCCGCTTGTGAACAGGAAGGCAGCAAGATCCTTGGCAACGGGAGTCTCCCACTTCTGACCCTTGACTTCGGGCAGATTGAAAATGTAGTCATCCTCGTGGTTCTTCTTCTCAAGGCTGACCTTGATTCCGTACTTGCCGTCCTTACCCAGGCGATCAAAGCGCTCACCGTCAACGAACAGGCCCTTGACCTCGGTGAAGTCACAGAAGTGCTCAATCTCAT
The DNA here is from genome assembly GCA_947305945.1 of uncultured Spirochaetales bacterium. Classification (GTDB taxonomy): domain Bacteria; phylum Spirochaetota; class Spirochaetia; order Sphaerochaetales; family Sphaerochaetaceae; genus RUG14846. The sequence goes on from CAMZFA010000116.1 coordinate 2,565, forward strand.
CATCCGTGAGAGAGTAGTCAATGGGGCAGACAATGGCGCCCATCTGAATAATTGCCATGTAGGCAACTGCCCATTCAGGGCTGTTCTTTCCGGTAACCGCAACGCGGTCTCCCTTTCTTACACCCTCGGAAACAAGGTATGAAGAGACTTTGTCCATCTCAGCCTTTGCTTCCTTGAATGTCAGTTTGATATGCTCCGGTGTAAAGCATTCCCAGCAGGGTCTGTCACCGTAGCGGTCAATTGTTATATTGAACATCTGAGCCAGTGAGGGCCACTGACCTTCGAAGAATCTTCCTCTGTA
>CAMZFA010000117.1 GCA_947305945.1 uncultured Spirochaetales bacterium
CGTTCTGGAACCACCTTATCACCCCTAAAATGATTGGTTTGGCTCTAGATCCCGCTCTTAACGGCATTTTTAGGGCATACCGTCCGCTGGGACACCTCGAGCAATCTACCACAAAATATCTTTTTGTGTCAACAGAACAAATGAAAATAAAACAGGAGCTCCGGAAACAAGTCCGGAGCCCCCATTTCACCATACATAGTATAGATATAATATGCCTTAACCGACCAGCGCCTCTGCCTTTGCGGCAATGTCCTCGGCACTGAGGTTGAAGGCCTTGATGAGGTAGGAAAGATTTCCAACTTCACCGAATTTTTCGCCTACGCACACAAAGTCCATCTTTGTGGGATTTGTCTTTGCAAGATGGGCTGCAATACCCTCTCCCAGACCGCCTGCGTAGCGTCCGTTCTCACAGACCAGCACCTTGCCGCATCTTGCGGCAACCTTCTCCACAAGGTCCGTATCAAGAGGCTTGATTGTGTGCATGTCCACCAGTGTGGCGTCAATGCCCCTGGCCTTGAGAATATCGAGAGCCTTCACGGCCTCATTGACCATGGTCTCGCCTTCTGCAATTATGGCCACGTCCTTGCCTGATGCAAGTTCAATGCCCTTGCCCAGCTCAATCCTTGTGCCCACCGGATATCTGTGTGTGACTCCGCGGCGGCCGGCCCTGATGTATGAGCTGTGACCGCTTTCATAGGCCTGGCGGATAAGCTCGTAGCAGCTCTGTGCGTCCGACGGGTCAAGAATGATAAGGTCCGGAATCTGACGCATGAGGGCAATATCCTCAAACGGCATGTGTGTGCCGCCGTTGACCTGTGCAACAACACCGGGGTCCGTACCGATGAGGTGTACGCGCTGTTTTGCGTAGTTGACCGAGAGGAAGAACTGGTCGTAGACCCTTCTTGAGGAGAATACGCCGAATGAGTCGGCAAAGGGCACAAAGCCCATTGAGGAAAGGCCTGCCGCCACGCCCACCATGTTGGCCTCCGCAATTCCGCAGTTGTAGAATCTTTCGGGGAACTTCTTCTTGAAGCCGGTGCTTCCCAGACATGTCATGAGGTCAGCCTCAAGCATGCAGACTTCCTTATGCTCCTCGGCAAGATCAATGATTGCAGCCATTACTGCATCTTTCATATTGGCAAGATCTGCTGTGTCTCTCATACTGCACCTCCTTCAAGAGCCTGGACGGCCTTCTTCTCGTCATCCTCAGAGACAGCCATGCTGTGGTTGGCCACAACACCCACTCCGGGCAGATATCCGCGGCTCTTCACGGTGTCACAGATTATCATGCTGGGTCTGTCCTTTGCGGCCTTGGCCTGCTGAACGGCATAATCAAGCTGATCGAAATCATGTCCGTTGATTCTCTGTACGTGCCAGTTGAATCCGAGCCACCTGGTGTCTATGTTGTCCATGTTGATGACGTCTCTTGTATAGCCGTCAAGCTGCATGCGGTTGAAGTCCGTGAATGCAATGAGGTTGCCCAGTTTGTGTGTTGAGGCAAACTCCGCCATTTCCCAGATCTGGCCTTCCTGGCTTTCTCCGTCACCCACTATGAGGTAGGTATAGGAGTCTTCTCCCTTTATCTTCTGGCCGAGTGCAATTCCTGCTGCGGCACTGGCACCCTGTCCCAGTGAACCGGTTGTGAAGTCAACACCGGGTGTCTTTGTCATATCACAGTGGCTGGGAAGGTTTGTGCCGCCCTTGTTGAGGGTGAGCAGCCAGTCCGCCGGGAAGTATCCCTTGTCTGCAAGTGTTGCATAAACGGAGGGACCTGCATGGCCCTTGGAACATACAAACCTGTCTCTTCCCTCCATCTTGGGATTCTTCGGGTCAATATTCATTTCGTGGTAATAAAGATAGGTCAGTATCTCAACAATGGACATGGCTCCGCCTATGTGTCCCTTGCCCAGATGTGCTATCTCATGAATTGTGGAAATTCTGATTTCCTTTGCTTTTTTCTCAAGCATTTCAATTGTCTGCAAATCAAGCATTGGCTTCTCCTGTCTGCACATATTAATAAGACATATGCGCTCAAAATAACTTTAACACCCGAACACGGATTAATCAAAGAAAACTGTTGCCCTCATACCGGATTTGACTGAAAATTCCAAGTATGCAGTCAGATTCATACTATCTTGAAAGAGCCATACAGGTTTCGGAGAACTCCAGGAAAAACGGGAACACCCCGTTCGGCGCCGTTCTGGTCGGTCCGGACGGAGAAATTCTGCTCGAGCAGGAAAACATAGAGATTTCCACCCACAAGTGCACCGGCCATGCCGAAACGGCACTCGCAGAGCGTGCAAGCCAGAAATACTCAAAGGACTTTCTGTGGAACTGCACCCTCTACACCTCCGCAGAGCCGTGCGCCATGTGCACCGGCGCAATCTACTGGGCAAACATTGGCCACATAGTCTATGCCATGACCGAGAAGCGTCTTCTTGAGCTTACCGGCTCCAACGAGCAGAACCCCACCTTCAGCCTGCCCTGCCGTGATATTCTCAAACACGGGCAGAAGAACATTGAAGTGCGCGGGCCCTTCCCCGAACTGGAAGTGAGGGCTGCAGAGGTGCACAAAGGCTACTGGAACTGATTGATATATTGATTCATAAACAAGGGGTTGCAACCGCATGGCCGCAACCCCTTTTTATTGTGACTGTTATAAGGTTATACCCTCATCTCCCTGTTGAACGGCTTGCCCAATGCGGCGGGACCGAACTTGTTGGACTTGCGGTTGAAGGCAAGAACTACAATTACAAGGATGTAAGGCAGCATGG
>CAMZFA010000118.1 GCA_947305945.1 uncultured Spirochaetales bacterium
GTTTCTTCCTGACCCTGTCAAACGGCTTCAAGCTGTTCGACCAGAACCTGGCCCTCACGGGCGGCCAGCCGTTCACATATCAGAGTGACGGTTCGGTTGTCAAGACAACTGAAATGCTTGCACTGAACATCTACAACACGTTCTACGGTCAGAACTCCGCTTCAAGAGGAACCGCACAGGCCAAGGCCGTTCTGTTCTTCATCCTTGTTGCGGCACTGGGTCTGATCCAGCTCAGCTACACCAGAAAGAGGGAGGTACAGCAGTAATGAAAACCAACGGTCTCCAAGCTGAAAAAAGGCGCAAAGTAGTACTTTCAGTTGTATTCGCAGTTATTGCAATCCTCTGGGTTTACCCGGTTGTTCTGGTTGTAATCAACTCATTCAAGGTCAACACGTTTGTAAAGACCAACACATTCGCCATCCCCGCGGGTGAGATGAATGCCGGCTTTGCAAACTTTGTGAAGGGCATGACGTTCGGAAACTACCCGTTCGTGAAATCGGCCCTGTTCAGCCTTATCATCACAGTGGTCTCAACGGCCCTGATTCTCATCTGCACGGCCATGACCGGATGGTACATTGCCCGTGTTGACGACAAATTCTGCCGCATAGTCTATCTGCTGTGCGTGTTCTCAATGGTCGTTCCCTTCCAGATGGTCATGTTCACGCTGTCCAAGACAGCCGATGTCCTCAAACTCAACACCCCCTGGACCATTCCCATCATTTATCTGGGATTCGGAGCCGGACTTGCAATCTTCATGTTCACCGGTTTTGTGAAGGGCGTTCCCAGAGAAATAGAGGAAGCTGCAGCAATTGACGGCTGCGGTCCGGTAAGAACATTCTTCAGTATTGTTCTGCCCATCCTCAAACCCACCCTCATTTCCGTAGGTATTCTCGAGATAATGTGGATATGGAATGACTACCTGCTCCCGTACCTTGTACTGGACAGAACCAAGTTCATGACCATCCCCATCCACATCCAGTACCTGAAGGGAAGCTACGGCACGGTTGACCTGGGTGCAACCATGGCACTGATCCTTATGAGCATCATTCCCGTCATTGTGTTCTATCTGACATGTCAGAAGCACATCATCAAGGGTGTTGCCGCCGGAGCAGTCAAGGGTTGATTGAATGGCACAAAGGGTGAGAGCCGGCGGCGTGCTCATGCACATAACCTCTCTTCCGGGAGGTTACGGAACAGGCGATCTGGGCCCGTCGGCATACGATTTTGCAATAAAACTCTCACAGGCCGGTTTCAGATACTGGCAGATGCTCCCCCTGGGGCCCACGGGTTACGGCAACAGCCCGTACTCCGCACAGTCCGCCTTTGCCGGGAACGAACTTCTCGTTTCCCCGGATCTTCTGCTGAGGGACGGCTTTCTCACCCGGGAGGAGTGCAATGAGGCAAAGGAGCAGCTGAAGGAAATAAGAAGCGACCATGTTGATTTTGACAGGGTGAGAAAGGTGAAGATGCCCCTTCTTGAGAAGGCGGCATCCAGAGCCCTGTCGGACGCCTCTTTTGCAGAAGGTCTGAAGAAGTTCAGCGAGGACAATTCCTACTGGCTTGAGGACTATGCCCTTTACTGCATTCTGTATGCCAGGTACTCGGACTCGCGCTGGTATGAGATCTGGGATGAAAAAGAGGGCCGCAGGGACAAGGCCACACTCGACAGGATAAGGGAAGAGAATTCAGAGAAGATGAACATCTGCAGGGCAATCCAGTATTTCTTCAATACCCAGTGCCTTGAACTGCAGAACTTCCTTCACGCTCACGGAATCCTTTCCATAGGGGACATTCCCATCTTTGTGGGAATGGACAGTGTTGATGCCTGGTCCGGCATTGAGATGTTCAAAACCGACGGCAACGGACATTTCACGGATATCTCCGGCGTTCCGCCTGATAACTTCAGTGCGGACGGCCAGCTCTGGGGAACCCCGGTCTATGACTGGTCCTACCATCTGAAAACTGGTTTCAGCTGGTGGATTAAGCGCATCAGACGCTGCTTTGAGCTCAACGACATTGTGCGCATAGACCACTTCAGGGGTCTTGCAGGCTACTATGACATTCCGGCCGGCTCAACCACCGCAAGGGACGGAGTCTGGACTCCGTCTCCCGGAAAGGAACTGTTCCGGGCTGTGAGAAAGGCCCTTGGTAAGGTGGATATAATTGCCGAGGATCTTGGTAACATAACGGCCGATGTTGTCCGTCTGAGAACGTCCAACGGTTTTCCCGGAATGAAGATAGGACAGTTCGGTTTTGATCTGACAAAACAGGGGAAGATCAGGCTGACTCACGGCTTTCTGGCAAGAAACTACACAAGAAACTATGTGGCCTACACCGGCACACATGACAATGACACAACACGCGGCTGGTTTGACAGCCTTGACGGCAACCTTGCAGATGCGGTTCTTTCCTATCTTGATACGGACAGGGAAGGTGTTGTGAAGGCCCTTGAGAGAAATCTGGCGGAAAGCAAGGCCGATACGGTCATTTTCCCCATGCAGGATATCCTGGAGCTGGGAACAGAGGCCAGGATGAACTATCCGTCCACATGCAATGACATAAACTGGTCATGGCGCATGAAAGAAAACGAATTTACAGATGAAACGGTCTCCTTCTTCAGGGAGATGATGGTTTCAACAGACAGAATAAACTGAGGAGGAATCAATATGGCAACAGTACAGTTGAAGAATATCAGAAAAGTCTATCCCAACGTTGCAGGAGAGAAGAAGAGAAAGAAGAAAGCTG
>CAMZFA010000119.1 GCA_947305945.1 uncultured Spirochaetales bacterium
TTGCAATCCACATGGGCGGAAAGGTTCCCTCAATTGTTGTTCTTACACTCATGGCACTTGCTGCTGCCCTTGGCGGCGGAATCTGGGGCTTCCTGCCCGGTTACTTCAAGGCCAAGTACAAGACCAACGAAACACTGTTCACTCTCATGATGAACTATATTGCAATAGGTATTGTCAAATGGCTGCAGGGCGGTCCGTGGGAAGGAAGAAAGGGCACACAGCTTGTTCCCACATTCCACAAATCCACCTTCCTGCCTGAGGTTTTCGGTGTCCAGTGCGGATGGATCATAGCCCTGATTCTGGTAGTCATAATGCATATTTATATGACAAGGACCAAACACGGTTATGAAGTTGCCGTCATAGGAGACTCCGAGAATACAGCACGCTACGCCGGAATGAACGTAGGCTGGATCATGATGAGAACCATGATTCTCTCCGGAGCCCTCTGCGGAATTGCAGGCTTCCTGGTTCTTGCAGGTGAAAACCACACAATCACACACTCCATTGCCAACGGCGTTGGATTCACGGCCATTACAGTTTCCTGGCTGAGCCAGCTGAATGCATTCATCATGATTGCTATCACCGCACTTCTGGCCATTATTTCAAAGGGTTCAAAGACCCTGAACCAGAAAATAGGTGTTCCTTCGGCTGTTTCCGAAATAGTATCCGGAATACTTCTCTTCTGTATGCTCGGTTGTGAGTTCTTCATCAACTTCCGCGTCATACTGAGAAAATCATCCAAGGAGGAAGAATAATGGGCACAATAATAGCTTTAATTGCCGCAGCAGGCACATATGCAACCGTTCTCATGTTCGGTACCATGGGTGAGATAATCACAGAGAAATCCGGAAACCTCAACCTCGGTGTTGAAGGTATCATGTACATGGGCGGAATAGTAGGTCTTGTTGCCGCCAACAGATATGAAGCCCTGGTGGGTGAGGCCGCATCAAACGGCCTGATTGCAATGATAGTTGCAATACTCGGCGCTTTTGCAGCCGGTGCACTTGCAGGACTTATCTTCAGTTTCATAACCGTTACACTCAGGGCAAACCAGAACGTTACCGGTCTTGCAATGACAACCTTCGGTACAGGTGTTGCAAAGTTCCTCGGAGAGGTCATGAGACATAAACTCAACGGTTATGTATCTGTCAGCAACCACCTCAAGGAAGTCTTCTCACTGAAGTTCATGCCTGACTTTTTGAAGAACATTCCCGTTATCGGACCTGTTTTCTTCAATCAGGTGCACTTCTTCTACATGGGAATTCTTCTTGCAGTAGCAACCCACCTCTTCCTGACAAGGACCAGAACAGGTCTCTACCTCAGGGCAGTGGGAGAATCTCCGGTCACTGCCGATGCCGCAGGTATCAACATTACAAAGTACAAATACCTGGCAACAATCATCGGCGGCGGTATCTCCGCTATAGGCGGTATGGTCTTCACAATGACAACTGCAGGCTGTGTCTGGATTGAGGCATCTCTTTCCGGTATCGGTTGGCTGTCCGTTGCATTGGTCATCTTCTGTACCTGGAAGCCGCTCAACTCCCTCTGGGGTTCTCTGCTTTTCGGTTCACTGATGATCATGTACCTGTGGATCATCATCAAGGGTGTTCCTACGGAAATCTACAAGATTCTGCCCTACTTCGTTACTCTGGTTGTTCTTATCATCACCTCAATCAGAAACAACAAGGAGAAGCAGCCGCCTGCATCACTCGGTCTGAACTACTTCAGAGAGGAAAGATAAAAAGGTTAAAACATGATTCAGGTTGCTTTGCAGCCTGAGTTATGGGAAAATATTATAGAAGCGGTTCATTTTTATATGCCGCAAAAATTAAAAGGAGATTTCAGAATGAAGAAAGCTTTAACAGTTGCTCTGATTTTCGCAGTAGTAATCTGTGCAGTATTTGCCAACGGTTCAAAAGAAGCCCCGGCAGCTGCAAAGAAAGCAACAAAAGTAGGTTTTGTTGTAATCAACGATGAAAATGACCTTGGTTACACATGGAACTTCATGAACGGCATGAACGCAGCAGTTGAGAAACTCAATGCTGAGGGAATTCCTGTAGAACTTGTTGTCAGCAGAGGACACGGTGAAGATGCAACAGTCACAGATGCAAACAGAGAGCTTGCAGCTGAAGGCTGTGTTGCAATTTTCAACAACAGCTACGGATTTGAGCAGTTCATGGCACCTGTTGCCGATGAATTCCCCAATGTCCAGTTCATTTCACTGACAAACTGCGGATCACAGCTTGACGGAAGAGACAACACATACAATGCATTTGCAGCTATCTATGATGCAAGATATGTCGCCGGTGTTGCAGCAGGTATGAAACTCAACCAGCTCCTCGCCGAAGGCAAGATCAAGAACCCCGTTGTAGGTTATGTAGGTGCTTATTCATTTGCTGAGGTTATTTCCGGTATGTCCGGTTACTTCCTCGGAATCAGAAGCGTATGTCCCACAGCAACAATGCTTGTACAGTTCGTAGGCTCATGGGGAGATCCCACTCTTGAAGCAGCCGCAGCTGAAGCACTTATCGCTCAGGGCGCAGAGATGATTTCACAGCACTCCGATACAACAACTCCTGCAACAACAGCAGCCAAGTACGGAAAGTTCCACACCGGTTACAACACAGACATGACAAAGCAGGCTCCCACAGCTTCTCTGCTTTCATGCCGCATCAACTGGGAGCCCTACTTCTACACCTTCATCAAGAACGT
>CAMZFA010000120.1 GCA_947305945.1 uncultured Spirochaetales bacterium
GATTGCTCCCACTAGGACCTGAACCTAGCGCGTCTACCAATTCCGCCATCTGGGCTTTGCTTTTCAGCAAGAAAATCATACTGATTAGACCGCTTATTGTCAAGAAACGCCGCTCGTACATGAGGGATGCTTTTTCAACAGGCCTCTGAGCTGGTCATATGTTATGTTTAGCAAGACCGCGGCACGTTTTCTGTTGCCTCCGGCCTGTGTGAGGGCCCGTCTGAGGTAGTCTTCCTCTATGTTTGATTTTGCCTCCTCAAGGTTGTCCAGACGGGCAGGAGCCGGGGACGGGGCCTCTGCGCGGGTCTGTGAGTTGAAGGGGTTCTCAAAGGGGTTGATCCTGATCTCCTTTATTTCCCCTCCTCCGCTTTTGTAGACGGCGCGCTCCACTGTGTTTTTAAGTTCGCGCACGTTGCCGGGCCAGTTGTAGTGAAGAAGCACATCCTGCACCTCGGGAGAGAAATAAGGTAGCTCGGTGTAGTTGCATTCTATGGCCATCTTCTGGGCAAAGAAGGAGGCGAGCTCGAGGATATCGTCGCCGCGGAAGCGCAGCGGCGGGATGTAGAGCACTTCGAAGCTCAGGCGGTCCAGCAGGTCCTGTTTGAATTTGCCCTGGCTGACGAGGGCGGGGAGGTCTGCGTTTGTGGCGCCGATTATGCGCACGTCCGCTTCATGGGTGACGGAGGAGCCTACGCGCTCGTAGGTGCCGTATTCCACTACGCGGAGCAGTTTTTCCTGGACGTTGAGCGGGATGAGGCCTATTTCGTCGAGGAAGAGTGTGCCGCCCTGGGCCTCTTCAAAGCGGCCTTTGCGGGCTGAGGCGGCGCCGGTGAACGCGCCTTTTTCGTGGCCGAAGAGCTCGGTTTCTATGAGTGAGGGCGGGAGGGCCGCGCAGTTGACGGTCACCAGGTTTTTGTCCCAGCGCGGGGAGAGGTAGTGCAGTCTTTTTGCGGCAAGTTCTTTTCCGCTTCCGCGCTCCCCTATTATCAGTACGCTTCTGTCCACTGCCGCTGATTTTGCCAGGGCGTTCTGGAATTCCATGTATATTTCAGAGCTTCCTATGTTGGTGTCCATGTGTTTGTCCTTTTGGGGCTCCCGCGGCTTTGGGCTCCCGCAGCTTTGGGCTCCCGGGCCTCCCGGGCCCCTGTTGGTGAATTATACCACTATTTGTGGTTTTTACCATGGTTTGTTGGTGGATTTAACCACTTTGTTTGTTTAGACTGGATGCAAATTTCCCAAATCAATACATTTTCAGGCCTTTCCGGGCCATTTTCAGGGCCTTTGGACCGGGTTGGCACACTTCATGCTACAAGGATGGTACAAACATCAGAAAGCGGAACCGACCCGCAAAAGGAGAAAGAAATGAACATCTTCACAAGATTTGTTGACCTTATCAATTCAAACATCAATTCTTTCCTGGATCAGGCTGAAGACCCTGAGAAAATGATAAAGCTGGTAATCAGCAAGATAGAGGACACCATAGTGGAAGTCAGGACAAGCTGCTCCTCCGCAATGGCCGCCAAAGCCCGCACCGAGCGCAGCATGAATGATATTGAGGCCGAGCTTTTCCGCTGGACAGAGAGAGCCGAGAAGGCCGCCATGAGAAATCTGGACCAGCTGGCCCTTGAGGCCCTTGCCGAGAAGAAGAAGGCACGCGCCAAGCTGGACGCCCTCAAGGATGAGGCCGGGAAATACGAGAAGATGATCAACGGCTACAAGGAAGACATCCACAATCTTGAGGAAAAGCTGGCCAATGCCCGCAACAAATATGAGAAGATCAAGGCTCAGGCGCAGGCCGAGCAGCAGGCCCGTGATGCAGAAAAGCAGTTCAACCGCTCCAATTCCGGTTTTGACCGCTATGACCGTATGGAAGAGCGTGCCGACCGCATGAGTGCCGAGCGCCAGGCCCGTCAGGCCACTGCCGAGACCGAGCGCAAATTCCGCGAGATGGAGGAGGCTGAGGAACTTCAGAAGGAACTTGACCAGCTGAAGGCAAAACTCAACAAAGGAGGAGAAAACTGATGAGAACCGACAGATTCTACCGTTCACCCAATGCCGATATTCTGGGCGTATGCCACGGCTTTGCCGAGTGGCGGGACCTCCCGGTCCAGGGCGTGCAGCTTGGTGTCATAATTCTTGCACTGTGCACTGCAGTTGTCCCCTGCCTGATTGCCTACTTTGTCCTTGCCGCAGTCCTGCCGGAAAGACCCGAGGATTATGAGTATTTTTACAAGGATGGTTTCCGGGATTATTTCCGCAGACGCACACACAAAAAGCGGAAAAGGGATTTCACCGATTATGATTTTGACGAAATGAGGCGCAAGGCGCGCGACAACAATGAGGATGATTGGGAAGCGCGCTTCCGCAAGGCAAACTGATATTGCTCTATCCCTGTTGCTCTATCCCTGTTGCCGGCAAGAGAAATCTTGCCGGCCTTTTTTTGCTCAGAGCATTCACTATTTAATGATTTACAGCGTACAGAAAATAAATTTTTGCTCACGCTGTTTGGAACAGCGTGAGAACCAAAAACTTTCCTCTACGCTGTTATTGCAGCAGATTATTTTCCAATATTGCACTTAAGAACCTGTTTTCTTGTTATCTGAGATAAAATTTCATCTTAAAGACCCTGATTCTTACTTTCTCAGATAAAACACAGAGGCAGTTCATGTTGAAAAC
>CAMZFA010000121.1 GCA_947305945.1 uncultured Spirochaetales bacterium
ACCTTGTTCAGGCAATGAAAACCGGCAAGAGGATGGGTAGAAAGAAATGAAAAGAGTAACAACATCGCCGCATCTGCACAGCGGCATAAGCACAAGAAACATAATGCTCTGTGTTGCCTACGCTCTCACACCCGCATGGATCTGGGGTGTGCTTTCGTTCGGCTTCAGGGCATTTCTGGTAATGCTTGTCAGCATTTCCTCTGCCGTGCTTGCAGAGTACCTTCTGGGTCTTGTAAGCAAGGAAGAGACAATCCGTGACGGTTCGGCCCTTGTGACCGGCATGCTTATCGGAATGAACATGAGCCCTTCCATTCCGCTTTTCATCCCCGTACTTGCATCAATATTCGCAATTGCGGTTGTAAAGTGGACATTCGGAGGCCTTGGTGCAAACTGGGCCAACCCGGCAATTGCAGGAAGAGTCTTTGTGTTCTTCTCATTCACAAATGCAATGTCCGAGTTTACAATGCCCGCCGCCCTTGCAAGAGGTGCTGAGCTTGTAGGTTCCGCAACACCTCTTTCATTTGTAAAGACGGCAGTTGTATCAGGTAGCTATGCAGGTTCAACATCACTGAACATCCTTGCAGCCAACGGTTATCCGGTATCGGCTCTTGCAATGAAGATCAGCCAGGCAACGGGAATGAACCCCTACAACCTTGATGCATTCTTCGGAAACATTCCCGGATGTATAGGTGAGGTTTCAACCCTTCTGCTGCTTCTCGGCGGTATCTATCTCATTTGTAAGGATATAATTACCTGGCATATTCCCGTTACATTCATTCTCAGCTACAGTGTGCTGACATGGATTTTCGGCGGTATTCCCAACGGACTGGGTGCTTTCCACGGAGAAGTCATGGCAAATGTTCTGAGAGGCGGTCTTGTCCTCGGAGCCTTCTTCATGGCAACCGATTATGTCACAACCCCCATAACACACAAGGGAATGGTTATTTTCGCAGCCGGATGCGGATTCTTCACATTCCTTTTCAGGACATTCGGTTCACTTCCGGAAGCAACCAGCGTTGCAATTCTTATAATGAATATTACCGTTCCCACTATTGACCGTTTCTGCAAACCGAAGAAGTTCGGTGAACCGGTAGCACAGGAGGTGGCAAAATGAGCAAACTTCTCAAACCGGCAATAGTACTTGCCCTTATTTCAGCAGTTGCCGCTTCGCTTCTTGCCTTTGTGAACAACGTCACGGCTCCGATTATCTATGAATATGAGAACGCTGTTCTTCTTTCCGCTCTCAGGGAAGTAGCAGGAGACAAGGAGATAGGTTCACAGACTGCAGTCAATGACGGTTATGTTTCCAACAGTTTCGAACTTAAGGAAAACGGTGCAAATGCAGGTTATGTCCTTGACCTTGTAACAACAGGTTACGGCGGAGAGTTCACACTTGTTGCCGCTTATGACAAGGACGGCGCTGTTACCGCAGCAAAACTTGTTTCACATTCCGAGACACCCGGTATGGGTAAGAGATTCGAAGAAGCCTCCAACATTGGAATCTTCATCGGATTCGGTACGGATTCCAATCCTGTTCCCGAGTCCAAATCGGATCTGAGCGCAGAGAGTACGGCTATTGTCTCCGGAGCAACCATCACATTCGGCGGCATATCCAAGGCTCTTGCTGCAGGATCGGCCTACGTGAAAGCACAGGGAGGCAGATGATGAGCGAACAATCAAAACTCAATGAACTGACTAAAGGAATCTTCAGGGAGAACCCGACATTCATTCTGGTTCTGGGTATGTGTCCCACTCTGGCTGTTACAACACAGGTAATCAATGCCCTGAGCATGGGAGCCGGTGTACTCTTCGTTCTTCTGTTCAGCAATATCTTTATTTCACTGCTCAAGAACGTAATTCCCAACAGTGTCAGAATTCCCTGTTATATTGTTGTTATAGCAGCATTTGTTACCATTGTTGAAATGGTTTTCCATGCATTCATCCCCGCGGTATATGAGGCACTGGGTGTTTACCTTCCCCTCATAGTAGTTAACTGTATCATTCTCGGAAGAGCCGAGGCTTTTGCAAACAAGAATACAGTCTTTGACTCCGCACTTGATGCAATAGGTATGGGAATAGGTTTCACACTGGCTCTTACACTCATTGCCTTTATCCGTGAGTCAATCGGAGCCGGAACAATCACACTTATCAACACCGTTATTACCGTACCATGGTTCAACAAGTGGCCTATCCGCGTAATGACACTTGCCGCCGGAGCCCTGCTTCTCATGGGTTACCTCAAGGCATTCTTTACCTGGCTGCCTGATTACAGGAAGCGTAAAGCTGAAGCAAAGGAGGTACAGGCATGAATTACCTTGCAATCCTTCTCACCTATGTATTTATAAATAACTTCATTCTTTGTAAATTCCTCGGACTCTGTCCGTTCATCGGAGTTTCAAAGAACAGTGAGAGCGCAATAGGAATGGGTCTTGCCGTTACATTCATCACCGGTACGGCCTCAGTGGTCTGCTGGTGTGTTTACCACGGAATCCTGGTGAATCTTGGCCTTGAATATCTCAAGACTCTCACATTCATCCTCATTATTGCAGCTCTTGTCCAGCTTGTTGAGATGATTCTCAAGAAGATGAGCCCCTCCCTCTACAAGGCACTGG